>DASZPT010000360.1:0-5320 GCA_035549935.1 Gemmatimonadales bacterium | reverse complement strand
CCCGCCGGCGGCGGGAACTGGCGCGGCGCGGTGGGGCGGCCGGCGGCGGGGACCGCGGGCGGCGGCGCGGCTGGTGGCCGGGCGATCGGCGGTGGCAACGGCGGCAGTCCCGGCTTCGGAGCCGGCCCGGCCAGCGGATCCACCGGGGCGCGCCGGGCGGTCTCGTCGAGGTCCGGGGGGATCGAAGTCCGCTTCGCGGTCGCCTCGACACCGCTCTCCAAGCGGCGGTCGGCCGCGAGTTCGGCCGGCGTGATGGGACGGGGTGCCGTCGCGTCGAGGTCCACCGGCCCCCGCGGGGCGGTGCTCTCGAGGTCCGGCTCAGGTTCCCGGGGCCGTTCGGGCTCCATCGTGAACGCCGGACGGCGAAGTGTCGCGTCCACGTCGGTCGCGGGTGGCTTGGGGACCACCGCGGGCCGCTTGACGGTCGCCTCGGGGTCTGCCATGGCCACGGCCAGCGGCTCGACGGCGGGCCGCTTGAGCGTCGCGTCGAGGTCGGCGGTGGCGGCCGCCGTCACGGGAGCGACCCTGGTCACCGGGAAGATGGCCGCGCAGACCTTGCAGCGGGCCCGCACCCCGGCTTCCGGCACCTTGGCCGGGTCGACCCGATAGATGGTCGCGCAGGACGGACAAGTGACGTTCATGCGTCCCCCTAACGGCCTGTGCCGGACGGTTCGTCGGCGTCCGATTGCTGCCGCCGGTCTACCACGAAGACCGAGCCGGGCAGGGTCTTGGCATAGCTCTTCATCTCGGTCGCGAGCTCGCTCACCTGGGCAGGGTGGGTGAATTTCCGGCTGCGGTTGGTCACGATCCCGATGGAAAGCGTCATCAACGGCACCCGGTGGAGCTGACCCCGGCGGTCCTTCCCGAAGAAGTAGCCGGCCCGGCGGTCCTGGTCGTTGTACTGCAGTGGCACCAGCGTGTCGAACACCGAGATGATCTCGGTACAGACCTCGTTCACATCGGCGAACGGAATGACGAAGATGAAATCGTCGCCACCGATATGCCCCACGAACCCGTTCACGCCCAGCAGGCCCTTCACCACGTCGTGGAGAATCCGGGAGAGGATGTAGATCACCCGGTCGCCATCGTAGTAGCTGTAGCGGTCGTTGAATTCCTTGAAATGGTCCAGGTCCGCGTAGCAGACCGCGAACTCCTCCCCGCCTTCGAGGTGCCGCCGGATGGCCCGCTCGATCTCGGTCGTGCCCGGAAGCCGGGTCGACGGATGGACCGAGACATCACGCTCGGTCCGGGTCTGGATCGCGTCGAGCCGCGCCCGCTGCTCCGCGGGCGAGAAGATCCCGCTCACCACCTCGTCGGCGCCGGCCGCGAACCACCCTTCGACCTCCGCCGGGTCGTGCCGGGTGGACAGGATCACCGCCGGGACGATCGCGGTGAACGGGTCCCGCTTGAGCGTGCGGACCAGGTCGACGCCCGCCACCCCGGCCCCGTCGAAATCGACGAACAGAAACGCCGGGAACCCCCGCAGCACGATCGAGTGCACCTCGTCGGCATCGGGCAGCACCAGTAGCGGGAAGTCCCGAGCCTCCGCCCAATGCCGCACCAGCTCGGGCACCGGGCGTCCGGGCGGCGCGTGATAGAGGACTGTCGGGCGGGTGCGCAGCCTAGGGCTCCAGTCCGATGCGTAAGAGGTTCAGCGAAAGCAACTTAGGTCGGCCCCAAGTCGCTGTCAATTCGGGTCCCGGTCCACCCGGCCTCAGACGAAGAAAACCGCGATCGCCACCATGGCATAGAGCGCCAGAAGCTGGACCCCCTCGAACCAGTGCGACTCACCGTCGAGGGTCACGATCGCGGCCAGCAGCGTCGAGAGGCCTACCGCCACCACCTCTATCGGGCTGAAGACCAGGTTCATGTAGGCGCCCCCCGCACCGGGCCCGATCAGCGCCCCGAGGAAGACCAGCAGCGGGGCGACCAGCAGCGCCACCTGGGCCGACGAGCCCATCGCAATCTGGAGCGCGAGATCCACCTTCCCCTTCCGCGCGACGACCACGGCCGTGGCGTGCTCCGCCGCGTTGCCGATGATCGGGATGACGATGAGCCCGAGGAAGGTCTCCGAGATCCAGCTGCTGTTGGCGGTGAGTCCCTCGACCGCGTGCACCAGGATCTCCGACTCGACCGCGACCCCGACCGTGGCCAGCGCCAGCACGCCGACCGAGGCCGCCATGCTCCACGCCGGGCCTTCCATCGGATGCGCCTCGGCGGCCAGGACCGGCTTGTGGGTCTTGAGCGAGAAGAGCAGCGACGCCCCGTACGTCAGGGCGAGCACGACGGCGACCGCCTCGCTCAGGTGCAGTTCCACGAGCGACGCATTCTCGCCGGCGTGGAGTCCATGGAAGAGCGTCGGGAAGATGAGCCCGGTGACGGCCAGGGCCATCATGCCGGCACTCATGCCGGCGGTCGTCCGGCTGAACCGGAAGGTGGGCTTGTCCCGGCCCGCGGCGACGAGCGAGAGCCCGAGGATCAGGAGCAGGTTGCCGAGGATGCTGCCGGTGATGGACGCCTTGACCAGCTCCACCAGCCCGGCCCGCAGCGCCACGATCGCGATGATCAACTCGGCCGCGTTGCCGAAGGTCGCGTTGAGGAACCCGCCCAGGGTGGGGCCGGTCCGGGCCGCGATGTGCTCGGTCGCCTCGCCCATGTAGCCGGCAAGGGGCAGGACCGCCACGCAGGCCGAGACGAAGCGGAGCCAGTCCGGGAAGTCGCCGCCCCAGGCGAAGTAGAGGCTGGCCGGAATGAACAGCAGCGGGAGCTTGCGCCAGGTGAGGAACGGCTCGTGGACCGGCGCGATCCGGAGCGGCGCACTGGCCGGGGGCGCGGCCGCGGCTTCCGTCGGCGCAGGACGGCCGGCCTCCCGGCGCTCACCCCTGCCCCGCTCGCCGCGCTCCTGGCGTTCGCCCCGCTCGCGCCGTTCGCCCCGCTCCTGCTTCTCCCCCCGCTCCCCGCGTTCCCGCCGCTCCGGCTTCTCTCCGCGTGGCGGCCGGTCGCCCTTCTCGGCCGGGGGCGCGATGGCGGCCTTCTCTTTTTCGGCGCGCTCCGGGCGCTCGCGCCGCTCCATCTGAGGCTGCGGCGCCGGGCGCTCCGCCGGCTTTTCGGGGACCGGGATGCCCAGGGCTTCCCGGACCTTGGCGACGGGGATGCCGAGGTCCCCGAGACTCGCCGCGACGACGCCTTTGCCATCCGTGAGTAGCGCGGGCAGAAGGTGCTCCGGGCCCGGCTCGGCGCCGCCGGCGGCTGCCCGGGCCGCGTCGATCGCCCGTTTGGCGCCGCTGCGGATGGCCAGGGCGTCGGGAGTCTCGGGGGCGCCCCGCCCCTGGGGGCTCCGCTTCTCGAGGCGCTCGCGCAGGGCGTCCGGCGTGGCGTCGAAGGCGGTGAGGATCGCCCGGATGGAGGGGTCCTCGCGCTGGATCAGCGCGAGGAAGAGGTGCTCGGTGCCGACATAATCGTGCTGGAGGCGCATCGCCTCCGCACGGGCCGCGGCAAGGAGGTCGCTCAAAGGGGCTTGGCCTCGTCGATCAGCATGATCGGAATGCCGTCCTCCACCCGGTAGCTCAGGCGGCAGGCGTGGCAGTTGAGCGACTCCGGCTCCTGGCGGTACTCCAGGTCACCCTTGCACTTGGGGCAGACGAGGATGTTCAGCAGTTCAGGACTGAGCGGCATGGGTGTTCGCCTTTGATGAGGGTCGCCTGCGTCCCGCAACTAGCGTGCGCGAAAGCCGAGACGATCCAAAGCCACCGTGTCTCGTCTCCAGTTGGGCAGCACCTTGACCCAGCAATCGAGGTAGACGGGCGCTCCAAGGAGGGCTTCGAGGCGCTCGCGCGCCTGCTGCCCGATGGCCCGGAGGGTCCGGCCCCCACGTCCGATCACGATGCCCTTCTGGGAGTCACGCTCGACCAGCAGCGTTACTCGAATGTACACCGGCCGAGTATGCTCGCGGAACTCCTCGACCTCGGCCGCAACCCCGTACGGGACCTCGTCCTGGAGGTGCTGAAAGGCGGCCTCCCGCACGTATTCGCTGGCAAAGAACCGGACGGGCTGGGTGCCGATGTCCTCGGGATCGAACTCGAACTCCCCCGCCGGCAGGAGCGGGCGGATGGCTTCCAGGAGCTCGGGGATCCCGGCACCGGTCTCGGCCGAGACGGGGAGCCCGTCCTGCAGCGCGGCCTGTCGCTTCGGGGGGACCAGATCGGCCTTGGTGTAGACCCGGAGGATGGGGATGTCGAGCGGCCGTTCCAGGCCGGTCAACGGCCAGAAGGCGGGGGCTGGCGCACTCGCCGCAGGATGGAGGTGGAGAATCACATGCACCCGCTCGAGGGCCTCGAGTGCCGCGTCCCGCATCCGGGTGTGGAGGAGGTACTCCGGGTCGAGCAACCCCGGGAGGTCATGGAAGATGTACTGGGTGTCGTCCTGGGTGAGGAGCCCGACCACCGGCTGGCGGGTGGACTGGGCCTTGGGGCTCACGATGGCGAGGTGCGACCCGACGAGGCGGTTGAGGAGGGACGACTTGCCGACATTGGGGGCGCCGGCGAGGGCGATGTGGCCGGTGCGGCGGGAGGTGGGCATGGGGTCAATCTTACCGAAGGCGATCGGTCAGGGGTCAGGGGTTGGGGGGCCTCGAGGGGGGCGGGCCCTGACCCCTGACCAAACAAAAGGCCCAGCGTTCGCGAGGAAGGCTGGGCCTGATGGGGTGGCTGGCGACGGCCTACTCTCCCACGCCCTCTCGAGCGTAGTACCATCGGCGCTGCAGGTCTTAACTGCCGGGTTCGGAATGGGACCGGGTGTGGCCCCTGCGCGCTAGTCGTCAGCCAGTTTCGGTGGTGCGCGGGGCGCACCGATCGAAGTGGCAACCGAAGGAACGGATGTGTTTGGGGAATCCCCGTAGAAGAAACTGGGAGAGATCAAACTGCACGGGCGATTAGTACGGCTCGGCTGAAGGGATCACTCCCCGTGCACCTGCCGCCTATCAACCTGGTAGTCTTCCAGGGCCCTTCAGGGAGCTTAAGCTCCAGGAGCGTTCATCTTGGGAAGAGTTTCCCACTTAGATGCTTTCAGCGGTTATCTCCGCGTGACATCGCTACCGGGCGCTGCCCCTGGCGGGACAGCCCGTACACGAGCGGTCACTTCGTCTCGGTCCTCTCGTACTAGAGACGACGTCCCTCAACGCTCCCACGCCCACGACGGATACAGACCGAACTGTCTCACGACGTTCTGAACCCAGCTCATGTGCCACTTTAACCGGCGAACAGCCGGACCCTTGGGACCTTCTCCAGCCCCAGGATGTGACAAGCCGACATCGAGGTGCCAA
>DASZPT010000359.1:0-1589 GCA_035549935.1 Gemmatimonadales bacterium | reverse complement strand
GCGCAGGTCCGACTTCATCGACGCCACGACCGCCTTCTGCTTGGTGTTGGCGAACTTCGGAATCGCGATCGCCGCCAGAATGCCGATGATCACCACCACGATCAGAAGCTCGATAAGAGTGAAGCCCTTGCGGTTCATGCTACCCCCCGAAGATGAAGAGCACCTGCTCAAATGCGCCCCGAGAGGCGCCGCGAATGAAACCCCGTTGGCCGACGGCATTCCCTCGGGCAACGCGCATGCCACCCTCTGGCGCTTGACTGCAAACTCTTTTGATACAAGCACTTGCGACCTGTGGCAGGGCGCAATGGCCGGGCTGACCCGTCGCCGGACCACCGGATTCTGCATGGGTCTCTTTCACGCTAAGAATGGGGGACCCTCACCGCCGACCCCACCATCCCCCCGGAATCGGCGCAGCATGACCCCCGGGGGAGACCTCGAGGAGCCGAACGACGCCTCGGCGCGTCAGGAGTCGCCCGTCGAGGTCGCGCCACTCCGCCATGGACGAGACCAGGAAGGACCGATCATCGAGACGCGTCATGGAGTCACTGACCCCGAGCCGCGGGCGTGACAGCGGGCTCCCCAGGGCCGTGCGCTGGCCGGGGAGGAGACCAGCGGCCGCTGCCGAGTCCCAGTGCTCCGCCTGCCAGTCAGCGGAGCCGGAGGCGGCCTCGAGCGCCAGGCGCGCCGAGAGCTGGAGGGTGCCGGTCCGCAGATGGAGCGAGGCGGCGCGGAGGAGGAGCCCGGCCATCGAGGAGGCAATGAGGAGAACCACCAGGACCAGGGGAAGGGCCACACCGCGCCGGCTCATGGCAGGTTTCGGAGGTCGAGGATCTGCCCGGTCGCGGCAGCACCGAGGGGCGTGAGCTGTAGCTGGATCACCGATGGCGGGTCGAACCGGAACCTGACCCCATCCCGCTCGAAGGGGCCCGTGACCGGCTGCAGTCCCTCGCCGCCGCTCACCGACCGTGCACCAAGCCACCAGTCGCCGAGGGAGCGATAGAGCTTCGCGGTCATCACTTCGAATATTCTCACGGGGACCACGACGGGCGGAGGGTTTGGAACCCTTCCGGCGACGCTGGTCTGGATGCGAAGCGCCGCGCTGGCGCCGCAGGTCCCGGTTCCGACAGCCTGGATCGGCAGGGTCACCCATGACCGCGGGGCGGCCGAGTCGGGCTGATAGTAGATGGCGAGACTGTCGCGACCCGGTTGGGGCAAGCGCCAGAGCGCGCGGCCATCGCCGGGGATCCGCACCTCGGTGGGGGTGACCAGGCAGGCGAGGCCGGCGGAACGCCAGCTCCGGTAGACCAGGGAATCGGGCGCAACGGCGAGGAGGTCCCGCGGCGCCGCCTCGAGCAGTTCCGACTCGAGCCATGCACTGGTCGCGGCGACTGTCTGCCGGGCACTGTCGACCGCCGCGAAGCGCCGCGCGAGACGGTTCTGCAGGAGCAGGAGGCGGGTTGCGGCGGCGCCGATGATCCCGGCGATCACGAGCGCGACCAGCACCTCCACGAGCGTGACGCCCCGCCGGGCCGTTACTCGCATGAGAGAAAGGTCCAGGCGGTTTCGCTGTACGTCGAGCCCGGCCCGCG
>DASZPT010000358.1:0-10179 GCA_035549935.1 Gemmatimonadales bacterium | reverse complement strand
GAGCGCCTGGGCGGTGGCATCGGCATAGCCGGACGCGGTGCCGTGCAGCACGTTGGCCCCACCGACCCCGCCGGCATCCGACATCGCCACCCCGCCGAACCGCCACTCGTGCCGGAGGAGGTCGGTGAGGAGCCAGCGGCTGGCGGAGGCAGGGCGTCCATCGACCGAGTTGTACGCCGCCATCACGCTCCGGGCGCCGGCGGCGCGGAGCGCGTGCTCGAAGGGCACGAGCTCGCGCTCCCGCAGGCGGCGCTCGCTCCACTCGATGGGATAGCTGTCCCGGCCGCCGTCGCCCACGTTGGCCACGAAGTGCTTCGGCGTGGTCACGATCCCGCGGCGCTCGAACGGACCGATGAAGGACGCCCCCATCGCGGCCGCGAGCAGCGGGTCCTCGCCATAGGTCTCCTCCACCCGGCCCCAGCGCGCGTCGGTGGCGAGATTGAGCACCGGTGACAGCACCTGCCGGATCCCGCGGGCACGCGCTTCCTCCGCGATCGCGGTCGCCACCTCGCCCATCAGCACGGTGTCCCAGCTCGCGGCGAGGCCGATCGCCTGGGGAAACGCCGTGGCGCCGGGTGCCACGACGCCGTGGAGGGCCTCCGCGACCGGGATGATGGGAACGCCGAGCCGGGTGCTGTCGGTGAAACGCCGCTGCAGGCGGTTCACCTGGCGGGCCGCGTCCAGCATGGTTCCGGAGGTCGTGAGCTGGACGCCGTAGCGGCCCTCGCCCGCGGGCGTGGTGCTGTCGCCCGGCTGCAGGTAGAGCTGCCAGAACTTCTCCTCCCGGGTCATCCGCCCGAGCAGGTCCTGCACCCGGGTCTCGACCGGGAGATCGGCCCGGCGGTACGGCGGGAGATCCTGCTGCGCGGCCAGGGCGGCGGGCAGGAGGATCGGCAGGAGGGCCGCGGCGGCACGGGGCGTCATGGGTGGCAAAAAAGATAGGGGCGGAGCCTGCGCTCCGCCCCCTCGTCGCCGGTCCCAGGGCCGGTTACGACTCGATCCGCATCCCGTAGAACGACCGGTACACGAAGACCATCGAGACCACGAAGAACGCGCCCGAGAGGGCGTAGCCGAGGGTCGCGCCCTGGCTCTGGGAGAGGTAGACGCCCAGCTCGACCGCCAGCAGGCCGAACAGCGTGGTGAACTTGATGACCGGGTTCATGGCCACCGAGCTGGTGTCCTTGAACGGGTCGCCCACGGTGTCGCCCACGACCGACGCGGCGTGCAGCTCGGTGCCCTTCGCCTTGAGCTCGGTTTCCACGATCTTCTTGGCGTTGTCCCAGGCGCCGCCGGCGTTGGCCATGAAGATCGCCTGGTAGAGGCCGAACATCGCGATCGAGATGAGGTAGCCGATGAAGAAGAACGGCTCCACGAACGCGAACGCCAGGGTCGAGAAGAACACGCCGAGGAAGATGTTGAACATGCCCTTCTGGGCGTACTGGGTGCAGATCTCGACCACCTTGCGGCTGTCGGCCACCGACGCCTTCTCGACGCCCTCGAGCTTGATGTTGGCCTTGATGTACTCCACCGCGCGGTAGGCGCCGGTGGTGACGGCCTGCATCGAGGCGCCGGTGAACCAGTAGATGACCGCGCCGCCGGTGATGAGGCCGAGGAGGAACGGCGGGTGGAGGATCGAGAGGTTCTCCATCCCCTGGGTGAGGCCGTGGGTGAGCGCCATGATGATCGAGAAGATCATCGTGGTGGCACCCACCACCGCGGTGCCGATCAGCACCGGCTTGGCGGTGGCCTTGAACGTATTGCCCGCGCCGTCGTTCTCCTCGAGCAGCTCCTTCGCCACCTCGAAGTTCACGTCGATGCCGAAGTCCTTCTTGACCTCCTGCTTGATGTTCGGCAGCGTCTCGATCACGCTCAGCTCGTACACCGACTGGGCGTTGTCGGTCACCGGGCCGTAGCTGTCGACCGCGATGGTGACCGGGCCCATGCCGAGGAAGCCGAAGGCAACGAGGCCGAAGGCGAAGATGGCCGGGGCGTTCATGAACTCGGCCAGGCCCTGGGTGCTGACCCCGAAGGCAATGGCCATGAGCGCCATGATCGTGATGCCGAGCCAGTAGGCCGAGAAGTTGCCGGCCACCAGGCCCGAGAGGATGTTGAGCGACGCGCCACCCTCGCGCGAGCTGGTCACGACCTCGCGCACATGCCGGGAATTGGTGGAGGTGAAGATCTTCACCATCTCGGGGATGATCGCGCCTGCCAGGGTGCCGCAGGTGATCACCAGCGAGAGCTTCCACCACATGCTGGTGTCGCCGGTGGCGCCGAGGGTCGGGATGATCAGCTTCGAGACGACGAAGGTGAGGATCACGGAGACGATCGAGGTGAGCCACACCAGGTTGGTGAGCGGGTGCTCGAAGTCGAACTTGATCGCGTTGCCGTACTTGGCCTTCGAGATCGCCTCGTTGACGAGGTAGCTGCCGGCGCTCGCGAGAACCATCATCACGCGCATCAGGAAGATCCAGACCAGCAGCTGGACCTGGACCGTCGGGTCCTTCACCGCGAGGACGATGAAGGAGATCAGGGCCACGCCGGTGACGCCGTAGGTCTCGAAGCCGTCGGCGGTGGGGCCCACCGAGTCGCCGGCGTTGTCGCCGGTGCAGTCCGCGATGACGCCGGGGTTGCGGGCGTCGTCTTCCTTGATCTTGAACACCACCTTCATCAGGTCGGACCCGATGTCGGCGATCTTGGTGAAGATGCCGCCCGCGATCCGGAGCGCGGCGGCGCCCAGCGACTCGCCGATGGCGAAGCCCAGGAAGCAGGCCCCGGCGACCTCATTGGGGATGAAGAGCAGAATGGCGAGCATGAACAGGAGCTCGACCGAGATCAGCATCATGCCCACGCTCATGCCCGCCCGGAGCGGGATGGCGTAGACCGGGTAGCCCTTGCCGCCCAGGCTCGAGAAGGCGGTGCGGCTGTTGGCCAGGGTATTGATCCGGATCCCGTACCAGGCGACGCCGTAGCTTCCCGCCATGCCGATGAGGCCGAAGATCAGGATGATCACGATCTTGGGCAGCTCGAGGCCGGTGAGCAGGAAGTAGACGACGATGACCGCGCCGATGAAGGCGAAGAGCATCAGCAGGAACTTGCCCTGCTGCACCAGGTAGGCCTTGCAGGTCTCGTAGATGAGCTCGGAGACCTCGGCCATGGACCGGTGCACCGGGAGCTTCTTCACCGAGGCGTAGCTCCACAGGCCGAAGAGCAGGCCCAGGGCGCTCACGACGAGGCCCGACAGGAGGATCGTGTGACCGTCGATGTTCAGGAAGGTCACCGAGTGCAGATCGGGCAGGCGGAGGTTGACCTCGCCACCGGGCCGGTGTTCCGTGGCCTCCTGGGCGAACACCAGTCCGGGCACGAGCAGCCCGGCCAGCGCCAGGAGCAGCCTGGTACGAACCGTCTCCAGCGTCTTCATCATGGGGAACCTTCTCCTCGAGTGAAAAGTGGGCGGACCGGCCGGCCCGCCCCGATGCGTCAGTACGCGCCCCGCACGGCGTGCGCGGGTTCTTCGAGCGCGTGGACCAGCGTCAGGAATCGCTTGGCCAGCTTGTCGGCCTCGCTCTCGCCGGGCTGGTTGGTCTCCACCGTGATCAGGGTGTAGTGACCGCCCTCGGCCCTCACCTGGACCCCGATCTGGCCGATGGTGCCGCTGAACCGGCGCTGCCGGGGGGCCTCCTCGGTCGGCGCGAGCCGGGCCCCGAAGAAGGCGTTGGCCCGGGCCATCACGGTGTCGGGGGGCAGGTGGCTCCTGTGGAAGTACTTCATCGTGTGGGATGGCTCCGTCGTCAAAGGGCCGGAGGCCGGAGGCGGGAGTCACGCCGGCGGAACTCCGGCCTCCCGCCTCCGGCCCCGGTTACTTCTCCCCGTACTCGTAATACTCCACGCCCAGGTGAGTGATCGCCGCCTCACCCATCAGCCAGCGCAGCGTGTTCTTGAGCTTGGTCTGCTGGATGAAGAGGTCGTGCTCGGGATACAGCCCCGGCGCCACCTGCGGGCTCTTGAAGTAGAAGGAGAGCCACTCCTGGATCCCCGACAGCCGGGCGCGCTGGGCCAGGTCGAAGAAGAGCGCCAGGTCGAGCACCAGCGGCGCGGCCAGGATCGAGTCGCGGCAGAGGAAATCGACCTTGATCTGCATCGGGTAGCCGCACCACCCGATGATGTCGATATTGTCCCACCCTTCCTTGTTGTCACCGCGGGGCGGGTAGTAGTTGATCCGGACCTTGTGGTACAGGTTGCCGTAGAGCTCCGGGTAGAGCTTCGGCTGCAGGATGTCCTCCAGCACGCCCAGCTTCGACTCTTCCTTGGTCTTGAAGCTCTCCGGGTCGTCCAGCACCTCGCCGTCGCGGTTGCCGAGGATGTTGGTCGAGTACCAGCCGGCCACACCGAGCATCCGCGCCTTGAACATCGGCGAGAGCACGGTCTTGATCATCGTCTGGCCGGTCTTGAAGTCCTTGCCGCCGATCGCCACGCCCTTGTCCTTGGCGAGCTGCTCGATGGCCGGGATGTCGCAGCAGAGATTCGGGGCGCCGTTGGCGAACGGCACACCTTCCATGATCGCGGCGTAGGCGTAGAGCATCGACGGCGCGATCGAGGGATCGTTGGTCTCCATCGCCTTCTCGAAGGCCGCCAGCGTCTGGTGCGCCGGGCCCGGGGCGATGAAGATCTCGGTCGAGGCACACCAGACCACCACGAGCCGGTCACAGTTGTGCTTCGCCTTGAAGTCGCGGATGTCCTTGCGGAGTGCCTCGGCCAGCTCCTTCTTCGTGCGGGACGGCTTGACGTTCTTGCCCTCCAGCCGCTTCACGTAGTTCTGGTCGAACGCCGCCGGCATCGGGGTGATGGCCTGGAGGAAATCCCGGATCGGCTCGACATGCTCGTACTTGTCGAGCACCCCGCAGTGGAGACACGACTGGTAGGCGTTGTCCGGCACCGGGTCCCAGGCGCCGAAGACGAGGTCGTTGAGGTCCGCGAGCGGGACGAACTCCTTGATCAGCGGGGCCCGGCCCTCGGTGCGCTTGCCGAGGCGGATGGTGCCCATCTGGGTCAGCGAGCCGATCGGCTTGGCCTTGCCGCGGCGGATCAGCTCGACACCGGCGATGAAGGTGGTGGCGACGGCGCCGAGGCCGACGCACAGAACGCCCAGCTTGCCCTTGGCCGGCGCGACCGGCCGGGGAGTACCTGTTGCCACGCTCAGGGTCCTTTCGGTGCTTCGGGCGCGCGGGCACCCTCCGTCACCTGGTAGACGTACACGAAGCGCTGGATGACGGTGACCACCGACGCCAACGCGAGAATCGCCACGATCCAGAAGAGCAGGAGTCCGTCCCGCCCCGCCCCGAAGAGCACGGTGGGGACACCCAGCCCCACGATCCGCTCGGCCCGCTGGACCAGGCCGACCTTGCAATCGATGCCGAGCCCTTCCGCGCGGGCCCGGGCGTAGGAGACCAGCAGCGAGGCGATGATGGCGACCATGCAGATGATGATCGCCAGCTCCCGGTTGGCCACCGCCTCCGGTGCCGCCAGGAGGTAGTAGACCGCGATGCCCATGAACGTGGCACCGTCGCCCACCCGGTCGAGCGTCGAGTCGTAGAAGGCCCCGAACCGCGTGACCTGGCCCTTGGCCCGGGCCACCGCCCCGTCGAGGGTGTCGACGATCCCGCTCACCAGGTAGAGGAGGCCGCCCAGCCGCGGCGAGCCGGCCCCGAAGGCCGCCGCCGACGCGATCACCAGGAGGGTCCCGACGGTGGTGATCGAGTTGGGGGAGACCCCCCAGCGGATCAGGCCGTCGACGATCGGGCGGGTCACGGAATAGAAGACCCGTTCGACCGGTTTGGTTATGAGCTTCACCGGTATGGGCGCCCCTGGCAGTTCAGGGGCCGGATTCTGGCCGTGCCGACCCCCGGGAAAACCGCGGCAAACTATAACCCGCCAAACGGTTTATCGGTAGTCGGCAGGAGGGTGGGCTGCGGAATCGGGGTGCAGCGGCCCAGGCCTTCGCGGGAGTCCCTAATTCACCACTCGGCCGCCACTTATGACCAGGCTCGGGTGCGCCAGGACCGCGACATCCGCCAGCGGGTCGCCCGGGACAACCACCAGGTCGGCGGTGGCCCCCCTGGTAATCCGGCCGAGATCGGTTCGCTCAAGGAGACGGGCCGCTGTGGAAGTTGCGGCGCGAAGCGCTTCGATCGGGGTAAGCCCGCCCTCGGTCAGGGCGACGAGTTCCCGGGCGTTCTCACCGTGCGGCAGGACGCCCGCGTCGGTGCCGAGCACCACCGGGATCCCGGCCCGGGTGAGCCGGCTGAAGGAGGCACGGACCTGGTCACCCCCCTGCCCCTGGCCGAGGGTGGCCAGGGTGGAGATGAGGTAGACGCCGGACTTCGCGAGCTGGGTCGCCCCCGCCGAGTCCACCACCGGCGTGTGAGCCAGGGCACGTACCCCGCTCCGGGCGGCGAGCAGCGCACCCGCCTCGCCGATAGCGTGGGCGTACACCGGCTTGCGGGCGCGCTTCGCCTCCTTGAGCACCGGGGCGAGGAGTGGACTCTTGAGCTCGATCGAATCGGGCGACGCGACCGCGTCCGCCGGCCATCCCGTCACGCAGACCTTGAGAATCTCGGCCCCGGCGGCCACGTCCGCCCGGGCGCGCGCCTCCGCCTCGGCCGGGGTCGAGACCGTCGCCCTGCCGAACTCGCAGACCCCGTGCGTCGCCCCGATCCATGACCCGGCGGCGATGACCCGGGGGCCCTCGATCTCCCCCGCGCGGATTGCGTCGCGGAGCTTCACCCCGGCGCCATCGACCGAGCCGAGGTCCACCACCGTGGTGAAGCCCGCCCGGAGCGTGGCCCGGGCGTTGGCGGCTGGATCGCCGTTCAGCGTGAGGTGCACGTGGGCGTCGATGAGACCGGGGAGAATCGTCTGGCCGCTCGCATCCCGCACCGTGGCGCCACTCGGCGGCAGGTAGCCATCCTCCGCCGGGTGCATCTCGGCGATCCGGCCCGCGCGAAGCACCAGGGCCCCGTTGTCCTTGAGCACCCCGGCATCGACATCGAGGTACCGGCCGTGGAGGATCACCACGGTGGACGAGTCCCTGGGGTCGGGGCCGGGCGCGGTGACGAGGAGGGCGAGGAGGGGGAGCATGGGTGGGGCTTGGGGTTTGAGGCCGGAGGCGGGAGGCCGGAGGCCGGAGCGACTTCCTCCGGCCTCCCGCCGCCCGCCTCCGGCCTAGTAGTTCAGCAGAAACGGCCGCCGCCGCTCCAGGAACGCCGCCCGCTGACGCTCCCAGTCCCTCGCGAGGGTGCTCCAGCGGTTCGAGCCGAAGAGCGTGCTGTCGAGCCGCTCGCCGATGAGCCGCTGGAAGTGGCGATGATCAGCCGTGAAGAGCGGCGCGCCCGTCGCCGCAATAGCATCCAAGAGCGCAAGCGCCGTGCGGGTCGGGTCGTACGCCGCGCGATCCACCACCGTGAGACGAATCCCGGCGAGAAGAGTGTCAGCGAACTTCCCGTCGCCCGGCCGCACCGGCGTGAAGGTCACCACCTGGAACGACACGCCGGGAAGATGCGCCCGGGCGAGCGCCGCGAGCACCCGGGTGGAATCGAGCCAGGGCGCGCCGACCTGCTCGAAGGGATGATCCGTCCCGCGCCCGACCGAGAGGGTGGTGCCCTCGAACAGGCAGGTGCCGGGGTAGTGAATCAGGGCCTCGAGACTCCGCAGGTTGGGGGACGGGGGAATGAACGGGAGACCGGTCGCGTCGAAGTACTCCGAGCGCTTCCACCCCGCGACCGGGACGACGGTGAGCCTGGTCGTGAGACCGAAATCGTGGCGCGCGAGGCGCGCGAGCTCGCCCAGGGTCATGCCGTGGCGCATCGGGACGGCGACGAGGCCCACCGGCGTGCGGTACGCCGTGTCGAGCACATTGCCCTGCACCAGGCCGCCGACCGGATTGGGCCGGTCGAGGACGATGACCGGCAGCCCGCGCCGCTCGGCGGACCGCATCACCTGGACGGTGGTGTAGAGGTAGGTGTAGTACCGGGCGCCGGCATCCTGAAGATCGATCACCAGGACATCGACATCCGCGAGCATCGAGTCGGTCGGGGCAGAATTGCGCCCATAGAGGCTGTAGATTGGGAGACCGGTCTTCGGGTCGGTGGTGGTGGCGACCGCTTCCCCGGGATCGGCCGTGCCGCGAAAGCCATGCTCGGGGCTGAAGAGCGCGGTGACGCGTACCCCCGCGGCCAGGAGGCGATCGACCCCGCTCACGCCGTCGTGATCGACTCCCGACTGGTGCGAGACCAGCCCCACCCGCCGGCCCCGCACCAGGTGGAAGCTGTCGGTGAGCAGGACCTCGAGCCCGGGGCGAACCGGAGCGCGCGGCGCCACCCCCGCGGTGCGTCCCGGACAGCCCAGACCCAGAACCAGCGCCACCCCGAGTCGCCATTGCCTCGACGTCATAGTCCTCGCCTGCTCCTGTTCGTCCTCGGTCTCGCCCTCGGCGCCACGCCGCTCGCGGCCCAGGACACCCGTCGTGATTCGCTCACCATCGCCCGGCTGCTCGATTCGCTCCCGCTGCGCGCCAAGGTGGCGCAGCTGGTGATGCCATGGGTCGCGGGGAGCTATGCGGCATTCGACGACAGCGCCTTCGCAGTGGCCCAGCGCTGGGTGGATTCGCTGCAGTTGGGCGGGATCATCGTCTCCATCGGCTCGCCGGTGGACGTCGCGGTCAAGCTCAACCGGCTGCAGCAGCGCTCGCCGCTGCCGCTCCTGGTGGCCGCGGACCTCGAGAGCGGCGCGAGCTTCCGGCTCAATGGGGCGACGCCCTTTCCCACCAATATGGGTGTGGCCGCCACCGGAAGCGACCAGGATGCCTACGACATCGGGCGGATCACCGCGATCGAGGGCCGCGCGGTCGGCATCCATCTGGCCTTCGCGCCCGACGCCGATGTCAACAACAACCCCGCCAACCCGGTGATCAACACCCGGTCCTTCGGCGAGGACCCGGCGATGGTCGGTCGGCTGGTCGCCGCGAGCATCAGGGGGCTACAGGACAACGGCATGCTCGCGACGGCAAAGCACTTCCCCGGCCACGGCGATACCGAGACCGACTCCCACCTCGCGCTGCCCGTGATCTCCGCCCAGTGGAGCCGGCTCGACTCGATCGAGCTGGTGCCGTTCCGGGCGGCGGTCGACGCCGGCGTGGCGATGGTGATGTCGGCCCATCTCGCGATGAAGCGCGTGGGCAGCGACCCGAAGGCCCCCGCGACCCTGGACCCGGCGATCCTCACCGGCGTGCTCCGCGACTCGCTCAAATTCGACGGCATGGTGGTGACCGACGCGCTCGACATGGCGGGGGTGGTCAGCGCCTATGGGGGCGCCGAGGCGGTGGTACGGGCGTTCCTGGCCGGGAGCGACCTGCTCCTCATGCCGGCCGACCCGGCGGCGGCGGTGAACGCGATGGTAGATGCGGTGGAGAGCGGGCGGATCAGCTACGAGCGGCTGGACCGCTCGGTGCGCCGGCTCCTCTGGACCAAGCTCCGGCTCGGGCTCTTCACCCGCCGCACGGTGCCGCTCGACAGCGTGTCCGAGATCGTGGGGAGCAGCCGGTTCCTCCCGACCGCGCGGGACATCGCCCAGCGGTCGGTGGTGCTGGTCAGCGACAGCGGCGGGGCGATCGACAGCCTTCGCGCCGGGCCCCGGAAGATCGCCCTCGTCACCTACGGCGAGGAAAACGCCTATACCGTCGGCAACACCCTGCTGCGCCAGCTGCGGGCGGCGGGCCACACCGTCACTCTCTTCCGGCTCTTCGGCGCGAGCGGCCCGGCGAGTCTCGACTCGGTGCGTTCCCTCGTCCGGAAGACGCCCTACACCGTCTTCGCGCTCTCGGTCAAAGTGACGACATCGAAAGGCACCATCGCGCTCCCCGAGCACATCGCAAAGCTGATCGACCTCCTCGGCACGCGGCCCCGGACCGCGGTGGTCTCCATCGGGTCGCCGTACGTAATCCTGCAGACGCCGCGGATCCGGTCCTACCTGATCGCCTGGAGTGCGAGTCCGCTGATGGAGTGGGCGGCGGCCCGGGCGCTGGCGGGCCAGTCGGCCATCACCGGGCACCTGCCGGTGAGCCTGCCGCCGAAATACCCGCTGGGGCACGGGCTCATGCGACCGCTCGCCACCAGCACCCAGTGA
>DASZPT010000357.1:0-1669 GCA_035549935.1 Gemmatimonadales bacterium | reverse complement strand
CTCGCGCGGGGTCTCGAGGCGGCCGGTGTCCCGATCCTCGGGACCTCCCCCGACAGCATCGACGCCGCCGAGGACCGGAAGCGCTTCGAGGCGCTGGCCCGGGAGCTGGAGGTGACCCAGCCGCCGGCGGGGACCGCGCTGTCGGTGGACGAGGCCGTGAAGGTGGCCGAGGCCGTCGGCTACCCCGTCCTGGTCCGGCCCTCCTACGTGCTGGGCGGGCGCGGCATGGAGATCGTCTATGACGAGGGATCCCTGCGGGAGTACTTCGGGCGCGCGGTCCGGGTGGCGCCGGGCTACCCGGTCCTGATCGACCGTTTCCTCGAGGACGCCTACGAGGCGGATGTCGACGCCATCTGCGACGGCCAGCGGTGCGTGATCGGCGGGGTGATGCAGCACATCGAGGACGCGGGCATCCACTCGGGCGACTCGGCCTGCGTGCTGCCGCCGTACCTCATCTCGGAAGCGCAGGTCGAGCAGATGAAGCAGTACACCCGCGCCTTCGCGCTCAGGCTCGGGGTGGTGGGGCTCATCAACGTGCAGTACGCCCTCCGGGATGGCGTGGTCTACGTGCTGGAGGTGAACCCGCGGGCCTCGCGGACCGTGCCGTTCGTCTCCAAGACCACCGGGGTGCCGCTCGCGAGTCTCGCCGCGGCGGTGATGGCGGGGAAGACGCTCGACCAGCTCGGGCTCGCGGACGAGCCGGGGCAGCCCTACATCGCGGTGAAGGAGGCGGTCTTCCCGTTCAACAAGCTGCAGGGCGTCGACCTGATCCTCGGGCCCGAGATGCGCTCGACCGGCGAGGTGATGGGGATCGCCGACTCCTTCGGGATGGCCTTCGCCAAGGCGCAGCACGCCGCGGATGGCGCGCTGCCCGGGGACGGCGGCGTGTTCATCACCGTCAACGATCACGACAAGCCCAGCGCCGTGCCGATCGCGCGGCGGCTCCACGAGCTCGGGTTCCGGATCTTCGCGACCGAGGGTACCGCCCGGCACCTCCGGGTCCGGGGGATCCCGGCCGAGTCGGTCCTCAAGGTGTACGAGGGGCGCCCCAACGTGGTGGACCTGCTGCTCTCGGGACAGGTCCAGCTGCTGGTCAATACCCCTCTCGGAAAACTCACCCAGCGGGACGACTACATCATCCGCGCCGCCGCGCTGGCGCACCGGATCCCCTACACGACCACGCTTTCGGCGGCCTCCGCGGCATGCGACGCGATCGTGGCCCTCAAGGGGGCCGGGCGGGAGGTCCGCTCGCTGCAGGAGTGGCATCAACTCGCCCGGTCGAGGAGTCCGGCGGCATGAGGAGCGCCCGGGACGCCGCCTTCGTCGCGAGCCTCCGGCCGAAGGTTCGGGGGGAGGTGCGCGAGCGCGAGGGACTCGGGCGGTACTCCACCTACCGCATCGGCGGCCCCGCGACCCTGGTGCTACCCGCGACCACGGAGGATGTCGCCGCGGCGCTCCGCCATGCGGCGGACCACGGCGTGCCGTGGTTCGCCCTGGGGCTCGGGTCCAACCTGCTCCTGCCGGATGAGGGAATGGATGCCCTCGTGATCCGGCTCGGCAAGGGTCTCGACCGGCTCGAGGCGCTGGGGGGCGGGCGGTGGCGGATCGGGGCGGGGTTGCCGCAGCCGCTCGCGGCGCGCCGCACCTCGGAGGCGGGCTTCGCCGGGCT
>DASZPT010000356.1:0-7809 GCA_035549935.1 Gemmatimonadales bacterium | reverse complement strand
TGGCGGCGTCGAACGCCTTCTGCTCCCGCGCCACCCACTGGCGGCAGGCCCGGAGCCGCGCCTGCACCCGCGGGAGGCCGAGGTTCCCGAGCCCGCCGGTGCTGCGCCGCCGGCCGATGATCTCGGAGGTCCCCGGCTCGCGCCACCAGTCCCCTTCCTTGATGGCGGCGGCGACCTCACGGTAGGCCGAGCGGAAGGCGCTGCCGCCCTCGACCCGGCGCATCACCTCGTCGGTCGCGAGCGGGCCACCGCGCAGGATGTCGCGGCCCACCGCGGGATCTACCCCGATCCGCGGCACCGAGACCGCGAGCATCGAGAGCATCCCCTCGAGGCGGTCGACCCCCCGCATCACCGGCTCCTTGAGGAGCTGGAAGTCGCGGTGATACCCGCTCCCCAGCTTCGACTTGATCTGGAAGACGGTGAGGAGGTCCCCCTCGAGCGCCGCCGCCCGGCTCCGGGTCAGCTCGAAGAGATCGGGGTTCCGCTTGTGCGGCATGATGCTCGACCCGGTGGCGAGGTCGGGCGGCAGCACCAGGAAGCCGTACTCGTCGGAGCTGAAGGCGATGATGTCGGTCGAGAGCTTGGCGAGCTCGTGCCCCATCTGCACGCACCAGAAGAGCACGAGCGCCTCGAGCTTGCCCCGGCCGTTCTGCACCAGCGCCACGTTGTGCTCCACGCTGCCGAAGCCCAGCGCCCTGGCCGCGGCCTCGCGCTTGAGCGGCAGCGGCACGCCGTATCCCGCCGCGCTCCCGAGGGGCGAGCGGTCCACCCGGGCCCAGACCGCGGGCGCGCCTTCGACGGTGTCGAGGAGCCCCTCGGCGAAGGCCGCGGCCCAGAGTCCCGCCGAGGATGGCATCGCCCGCCGGGTGTGGGTGTACCCCGGCCAGAGTACCTGCTGGTACTTCCCGGCGAAGACGACCAGGCTCTCGGCCAGGTCGAGCGCCTCCCCCGCGAGCAGCAGGATCCGGTCCTTGAGGTAGAGCCGGAGATCGCAGGCCACCTGGTCGTTGCGGGAGCGGCCGGTGTGGAGCCGCTCTCCCACCGGACCCAGCTTCTGGACCAGCCAGTCCTCGACCGCGGTGTGCACGTCCTCGTGCTCCGGGGTCACCACCAGCCGCCCCTCGTCCACTTCCTTGAGCGCCTGGCGCAGCCCGCCCCGCAGCCGCTGGTACTCGGACTGGGTCAGGAGCTTCGACGCCCGGAGCCCCTCGATGTGCCCGAGGCTGCCGAGAATGTCCCAGGCCAGGAGCCGGGCATCCCAGAGCCGGTCTTCCGCGGCGGTGTAGTCCAGCATCTGCCGGTCGAGGGAGTTGCCCGAGACCCAGAGCGTGGTGGGGAACGCCGGGGTCGCGCCGCTCTGGCGCCGTGCCGTCTTGCCGCCCTGCCGCCGTGCCGTCATAGGAGGTATGCCTGTGCCAGTTGCCCGTAGAAGATCCGCGCCTCCGAGACTTCCGGAAGGTCGACATATTCGTCAGGCGTGTGGGAGCGCCTGCTGGTCCCCGGCCCGCACTTGATCGCGTCCCGGTCGCGCAAAAATACCCAGTCGGAGCAGGTGGGAGAACCGAAGGGCTTCCCCGCCGGCCGGATCGCGCGGGCCAGGGCGAGGAGACGTGAGTCTGACGGGGTCTCGCAGGGCACCAGCCGGTCCGAGGTGACCACCACCTCCACGTCCAGCGCACGCCGGAGCGCCTCCGCCAGCTCGGCGTGGGTCCAGCTCGGCGTGCTCCGCACGTCGAGCACCGCGCGGGCGGTGGGCGGCGTCACGTTCCGGCTGACCCCGCCCTCGAGCATCGTCGGCGTCGCGGTCGCGATCCCGAGGACCGGGTGGACCCGCTCGCGGAAGAGGTCGGGCAGCCGGGCCAGGTTCCGTCCCAGCTCCACGATCGCGTTGGTGAAGTCGGGATTGTCGGCGGCGTAGCCGGCATGGCGCTGCACCCCGCGGGCGACGAGGTCGACCATCATGAGCCCGCGCTGGGCGATCGCCGGCTCGAGATTGGTGGGCTCTCCCACCACCGCGGCGTCGATCCGGCCGAGCCGCGAGACCGCGGTCCCGAGGGTGGTGTGCTTCGTCTCCTCCTGGTAGCCGAGGATCACCAGCAGCGTCCCGCGCGCGGGGCCGCCGGCGTCAGCCATGTCCTTCGCCGCCGTCAGCATCGCCGCGACCGAGGCCTTGGCGTCCCCCGAGCCCCGGCCGTACATCCGGTCGCCCTCGATGGTGGGCTCGAAGGGCGGGCGGGTCCAACCCTCCCCCGCCGGCACCGTGTCGAGGTGAGAGACGAAGGCGAGCACCGGACCGCCCGCGCGGCCCGGGACCGTGAGGGTCACCGCGGCGTCGTCCCGCTGGACCCGGATCCCGGCCTCGGTGGCCCACTCCTCGATCCAGCGGGCGATCCCCTCCTCCGTGCCGCTCACCGAATGGATCGCGACCAGGTCACGGAGGAGGGCGATCTCAGGTCGCGAGGTCCACGCCAAGATAGGTCGCCTTCTCTTTGCGGCCGACGATCATGGTCCCGCAGCCGGCCCCGGTGAAGACTTCGAGGAGAATGGAATCGGCGAGCCGCCCGTCGATGATGTGGGTCCGCTCGACGCCGCCGGTCGCGGCCCGGATACAGGCCTCGACCTTGGGCCGCATCCCGCCCGCGATGGCCCCGCTCGCCATGAGCGCCGCGAGATCGTCGGGGTCGGCGAAGGTCACGAGGCTCGACGGATCGTTCCGGTCGCGGAGCACCCCCGGCGCGCCGGTGAGGAACAGCAGTTTCTGCGCCTGGACCGCGACCGCGATGCTCTCGGCCACGGTGTCGGCGTTGACGTTGTAGACGTTGCCGTCGTTGTCCCCCGCCAGGCTCGACACCACCGGCACGAACCGCGCCTCGAGCAGGGTGGTGAGCACCCGGGGATCCACCCGCTCGACGTCCCCCACGTGGCCATAGTCGACCTCGCGGGTGACCCCGGCATCGTCCACCACCTTCACCGGCGGGCGGCGCTTCGCGGTGATGAGCTCGCCGTCCACCCCCGAGAGCCCGACCGCCTGGACCTCGTGGGCCCGGAGTGCCGCGAGCAGGTTCACGTTGAGCGAGCCGGCGTAGACCATCTTCGCCACCTCGAGCGCGGCGTCGTCGGTGACCCGCCGCCCCGCCACGATCACCGGCTCCATCCCGAGCCGCCGGGAGAGCTCGGTGGCCTGGGGGCCGCCGCCGTGCACCACCACCACGCGGATACTGAGCGAGGACAGGAGCCCGAGCTGCGCGGCGACGCGGTCGAGCGCCTCGGCGTCGGCCAGCACCTCGCCACCCAGCTTGACCACGAAGACATGGTCGCGATAGGCCCGCACGTACCGGAGCGCGCCCTTGAGACCGGTGATGCCCTTGCTCGAGTCGATCGTCATGTCAGGCTTCCTGAAGGTCGAGTGTCGGGAGTCGGGTGTGACTACTTCAGCAACGAGAGCAGCAACGCCCGCTGCACGTGCAGGCGGTTCTCCGCCTGGTCCACCACCGCCGAGGATTCGCCGTCGAGCACGTCGTCGTCGATCTCCACGTTCCGCCGCACCGGGAGGCAGTGCATCACCACCGCCTTGCCCCCGCGGGTGGAACGGAGCCGCCGGGCGGTGAGGCGCCAGTCGCGAAGCCCGCTCCGGAGGGCGGCCTCCTCCTCGACCTGCCCGAAGAGCTTCACCGAGCCCCACGATTTCACGTAGACCGCGTCGGCCCCGACCACCGCCTCGTCCGGGTCGTTCATGATGTGGACGAACTCCCCGCCGTTGGCCTGCGCGATCCGCCGGATCAGCGCCGTGTCCTCCGGGTCGAGCTCGTACCCCTCCGGCCGCGCGATCACGATCTCCATGCCGAGGTGCGCGGCGGCGAGCGCGGCGCTCGCGGGCACCGCCGTCGGCAGCGCCTTCGGGTGCCAGGCCCACTGGAGCACGAACCGCTTCCCCTTCGGGTTCCCCAGCTTCTCGCGCAGGGTGAGCGCGTCGGCCAGCTGCTGGCAGGGATGGCGCCGGCTCGACTCCATGTTGATCACCGGCTTCTCGCACCAGCGCGCGAAGTCCCGGATCACCCGGTCCTCCCGCACCACGCCCCAGTCGGTCCCGCGCGGAAACGATCGCACCCCCACCACGTCGGCGTAGCGCCCGAGCACCCGGGCCGCGTCCTTCACATGCTCCACGGTGGCGCCGTCCATGACGGCCCCCGGCTCGGTTTCCAGAGTCCAGCTGCTCTTCCCCGGTTCCAGCGCCACCGCGTGCCCGCCGTGGAGGAACATCGCGGTCTCGAAGCTGGTCCGGGTGCGGAGGCTCGGGTCCATGAACACCATCGCCATGACCTTCCGCTCGAGTCCCCCCTGGAGCTCCCCCCGCTTCACCCGTGCCGCGAGCCCGAGCAGTTCCTCCACCCCCGGGCCGCCCCACTCCTCCGCCGTGATGAAGTCACGCTTGGTCACGTCAGCACCTCCCGGAGCGCGGCGAGGAGGCGGTCGGCCTCCCCCTGGCTGAACGAAAGCGGCGGAATCAGCCGCAGGATCGATGGATCGGTCGCGGTGCCGGCCAGGATGCGCTTCCCGATCAGCGCCTGCTGGACCTGCGCCGCCGGCCGGTCGAGCCGGAGCCCGAGCAGCAGTCCGCGCCCTTCGATGCCGGTCACCCCCGGTATCGTGCGTGCCACCGCCGCGATATGGCTCCCCACCCGGCTGGCATTCGCGATCAGCCCTTCCCGGTCGATCACCTCGAGGGTCGCGAGCCCGGCGGCGCAGGGTACCGGCCCCCCGCCGAAGGTGCTGCCGAGGTCGCCCGACTTCACCGTGGCGCCGATCGCCTCGGAGATGAGCGTGGCCCCGATGGGAAGCCCGGAGGCCAGCCCCTTGGCGAGCGAGAGGAGATCGGGGGTGACGCCGTACGCCTCCGCCGCCGTGAAGCCGCCGCACCGCCCGACCCCGCACTGCACCTCGTCGAAGATGAGCATCACGCCGTGCTCGGTGCAGAGCTCCCGGATCCGGCGCAGGAACACCGGGTCGACCGCGCGGGCCCCGCTCATTCCCTGCACCGGCTCGAGGATCACCGCCGCGACCGTCGGGTTGATCGCCCGCTCGAGTCCCTCGAGGACGTTGAACGGGATCTTCCGGGAGAGCGCGATCCCCGCCCGGGTTGCGCCCTCCTCATACTTCGCCCCGTCCGTCACCGCGAGGCAGGCGGCGGTCCGCCCATGCCAGCCGCCCTCGAGCGAGACGACCGCGCGGCGGCCGGTGAACTTCCGCGCCAGGTTGAGCGCGTTCTCGTTCGCCTCCGCTCCCGAGTTGCAGAAGAAGACCCGGGTGAGCGGCTTCGGCGCCCGGCGCACCAGCGCCTCCGCCAGGCGCTCACGGTTCTCGTGCGCCACGGCGGTGGAGTAGAAGAGAAGCTTCTCCGCCTGGTCCCTGATCGCCTGGACCACCGCGGGATGGCTGTGGCCCGTCGCCGAGACGGCGTGCCCGCCGTAGGCATCGAGCCACTCGTTGCCGTCCGCGTCGATGAGCCAGGAGCCCCGCCCCGACACCGGGCGGACCGGGAAGATCGAATAGGTGCCGAGCAGCGCCGGAGACGACGCCGCCTTCGCCGGGGCGGTACCCGGCCGCTGGGCCAGATCGGTATTGCTCATGTCAGATGGGGAAGATGGGCCCGAAGCGAAGCCCGGTTTCCTCCGGCAGCCCGAGCGCCAGGTTCATCGCCTGGATCCCCTGGCCGCCGGCGCCCTTCACCAGGTTGTCGACCGCGACCATCACCTGCGCCTCCCGCCCGTCGGCCGACTGGGTCGCATGGATGAGCGCGTAGTTGGTGCCGACGGCATGGGTCAGCTCGGGCGGCTGGTCCAGCAGCCGGACGAACGGCCGCCCCTGGTACGCCTGCGCGAAGAGGGCCTTGAGGTCCGGCGTGGGGCTCAGCGCCTGGCGGCCGCCCTCCCGTCCCGCCAGCTCCACGTGCAGCGTCAGGTAGATCCCGCGGACGAAGGGACCCGAGTGGGTCATGAGCCGGGCCCGCGCGTCCCCCTCGCCGGTCCACTCCCGCCAGCGCTGCAGGATCTCCGCCTCGTGCCGGTGGTTGAGCACCGAGTAGGCGAAGACGTTGTGCGCCCGGGCCGGGTGATGGGTCGTCGGCCTGGGATGGACCCCCGCGCCGCTCGAACCGGTGATGCCGAACAGCGCCGGCATGGCGCCGAGGCCGAGCTTCGCCAGCGGGTAGAGGGCGAGCTGCGCCGCCGTGGCGAAGCAGCCCGGCGCCGCCAGCGCGGGCTTCCCCGCGAGCGCGGGCCCCAGGACGTCGGCCAGCGCGTAGGTGAACCTGGGCACCAGCGCCGGCGCGGGGTGCGGCCCGTAGAACCGGCCGTACAACTCCAGGTCGCTCACCCGGAAGTCCGCCGCGAGATCCACCACCAGCCGCGGCGCGGCGGCGAAGATCTCCTCCGCCACCTTCGAGCTCTCGCCGTGCTCGAGCGCCAGGAAGACCACGTCCGCCCCGCGCGCCGCCTCGCCCGGCGTCGCGCCGGAGAAGCGCACGTCGGTCAGCGCCGCCAGCGCCGGATGCACCTCGCCCACCGGCACCCCCGCCTTGCTCCGGCTGGTGGCGACGATGTCGCGCACCTCGGGGTGCTGCATCAGGAGCCGGAGCAGCTCGCCGCCGGCATAGCCGGCGGCGCCGATCACCGCGACCCGAAGCGTCATGCCGCCCTAGCCGACCGCGCTCAGCTGCTGCATCCCCGAGGGGCGCGCCGTCGGCGCCGGCTGCGGGCGCGACTCCAGCGCCTCGAGCACCACCTTCACGAGGCCCTCCGCGTCCCTGAGGGCGTTGTGCGCCGGGAGCTGGAGCTCCGCCTTCACGTAGTCGCGGCCCACCTCGTTGTCGGTGGCGGGGCCGGTGATCACGGTGACCGGGAGGTTGAAGAGATCCCGCATCAGGGTCATCGCGCCCCAGCAGCCGACCGGGTCCGGGGCCGCCATGACGTAGGCCGCGCCGACCGCGGTGAGCTCGGGATCGCGCAGGATGTCCTGCACCCCGTATTCACCCAGGATCCCGTCGCCCAGCTCCGCCACGATCACGTCGGGCTTCGCCGCGGACAGCCGGTTCATGATCCCCTTGGCCGAGGGGACGGTGAGACCGGCGCGGGTGGTGGCGATGCCGATGTCGTTGAAGGTGAGGGCGGTGACGGCGCCGGCATCGAGCATCGAGAGCGAGTCCCGCATCAGGGAGACACCGGTGAGCTTGGTCGCCGCCACCCTGAGGCCCGAGCGCGACAGGCCGCGCACCAGCTCCGTCGCGGCCACGGTCTTGCCGGCATTCATGCAGGTCCCCGCCACATACACGACCGGCACCTGCGACTCGAGCCGCTCCGCGGTGGGAACGGCGTGATCGCGGATGTGGGCCGGCCGGCCGATCCGGTCGCCCAGCTCGGGGAAGGTCAGGATCGCGCCCAGCACCTCGGCCTTGAACGGCGGGCCGTTCTCCGGGTTGCTGGAGGTGCACTTGCCCAGGATGCCGCCCAGGTTGAGCACCTCGATGGTATCGCCGACGGCGACATGACTCGGCACCACGCCGGCATAGCCGCGGAGCGCGCGGCGATGGCCCAGCGTGCCGGCCAGGATATCGCCCGCGCGGAGCGACACCATCCGGCCGGTGCGGTCCTCCACGGTGTTGTAGCTCGACTTGTCGTGCAGGATCCGCACGGCCAGCACGTACCCCTCGGCCGCGACGATCTCGTCGCCGATGATCACCTCGGCGCTGAGCTGCGCATTCCGGGTGCTGGAAGAGATCCGGTCGAGCTTGATCCGCGTGGTCTTGACCATGTT
>DASZPT010000355.1:0-2872 GCA_035549935.1 Gemmatimonadales bacterium | reverse complement strand
CTGCACCAACGAGGTCGCGGCGCCCCTGATCGACGACCCCCGGGTCCGCATGATCACCTTCACCGGCTCGGGCCGGGCGGGGTTCGCCATCCGCCAGCGCGCCTCGAGCAAGCGGGTAACGCTGGAGCTGGGCGGGAACGCCGCCGTGATCATCGAGCCGGACGCCGACCTGGAGCATGCGGTGAAGCGCTGCGTCGCGGGGGGCTATCTCTACGCGGGCCAGTCCTGCATCTCGACCCAGCGGATCCTGGTGCACGCCTCCCGCTACGACGCCTTCCTCGAGCGCTTCCTCCCGGCGGTGGCCGCGCTCCGCACCGGCGATCCCCTGGCGGAGTCGACCGAGGTGGGCCCCATGATCGACCAGGCCAGCGCCGAGCGGGCGGAGTCGTGGCTCGCGGAGGCGGTGGCGGCCGGGGCGACGGTGGCGGTGGGCGGGAAGCGCACCGGGGCGATCCTGACTCCGGCGGTGGTGCTCAACACCACCGGGAGCATGCGGGTCAACTGCGAGGAAGTCTTCGCGCCGGTCACCACGGTGCGTTCGTACACCGGCTTCGACCAGGCCATCGCGATGGTCAACGATTCGCCCTACGGCCTCCAGGCCGGGGTCTTCACCTCCGACATGCGCACCATCCTCCGGGCCTTCGAGCATCTCGAGGTCGGCGGAGTGGTCGTGAACGAGATCCCCGGCTTCCGGATGGACCACCTCCCCTATGGCGGCGTGAAGCTGTCGGGCCAGGGACGGGAGGGGGTGCGGTACGCCATCGAGGAGATGACCGAGCTCAAGGTACTGATGCTGGGCGGGTAGTCCTGGACATACAACTCAGGGAGACGTGATGCGCGCACAGGTCGTGTCGGCCGTTCTCTGCCTCGCCCTCGTGGCCGAGGCGGGCGCCCAGCAGGGATCGGCGCCCTTCCGCGACAAGCAGATCCCGCACGAAGCGGGGTTCCGGGTCTTCATCGTGCCGGACATGGAAGGCATGGGGAGCACCGTCGACAGCCGCGAGGTCCTGGCCGGGAACGAGGGCGCGGCCTACAAGGACCGCTCCAGCCCCGACTACTGGGATCACTTCCGGGCGCTCCTCACCCAGGAGGTGAACGCCACGATTCGCGGTGCCCGCCTCGGTGGCGGGTCGAGCTTCGTGGTGAACGAGGGGCATGGCGGGAACCTCTTCGCCAACATTCTCCCCTGGGACCTCGATTCCTCCGCCATCCTGGTTCGCGGCTTTCCCAAGCCGCTCATCATGGTGACCGGGATCGACTCGACCTTCGGCACCCTGATGTTCACCGGGGCCCACGCGAGCGCGGGGAAGCCGAGCGTCATGGCCCACAACTATGCCTTCGACGCCTTCACTGTGAACGGGACGGCGCTCAACGAGGTGGGCATCAACGCCCTGATCGCGGGGGAGATGGGAGTCTCGGTGTCGCTGGTGAGCGGCGACGACGTCCTCATCGAGGAGACCCGCGGGATCCTCGGCAAGGACTTCATCGGCATCGTCACCAAGCGGGCGGTGGGGCGGAACGCCGCGATCACCTACAGCCCGGCGAAGGTGCGCCGCATGCTCGCGGCCGGCGCCGCCGAGGCGGTGCGGCGCGAGCGGCGGGGGGAGTTCAAGCCCTTCACCCTCGAACGGCCCTACCAGGTCGAGTTCACCCTCCGGAAGAGTTACGCCGACAGCGTGGTCGAGCAGATCGCGGCGCTCCCCGAGTTCAAGCTGGAGCGGACCGCGCCCCGCACCTTTCGCTACACCACCGACAGCGCGAAGCAGATGGGGTGGCTGCTCGACGCGATCGAAGAGAAGGTGATCCGATGATCCGCCTCCCCCCGCTCGCGGCGCTGCTGCTGCCCTCCCTCGTTGCCGCGCAGGGACAGGCCACCGCACCGGCCGCGGCCCCGCCCCGCGACACCACCCCCCCGGAGGCGGTCTTCGGGGTGACCGAGTACAAGCTCGCGCGCGAGAAGCTCGAGCTCGACATGCAGAAGCAGGGATTCAGCGTCTACATCATCGGCGACATGGAAGGACTCGCCGGGGTGGTGCGCAACGCCACCGAGATGCGACCGGTGCTCCGGGGCGGCTCGCCCGAGCACGAGCGGTTCCGCGAGGAGCTGACCGACGAGATCAACGCGGTGATCGCCGGGGCCCGCGCCGCCGGGGCCACCCAGTTCATCGTGAACGAGGGCCACGGCGGTACCCTCTTCCGCAATGTGATCGTGGAGAAGCTCGACCCCGAGGCGATCCTGATTCGCGGCTATCCCAAGCCGATCGTGATGTCCACCGGCTTGAACCCGATGGTCGACGCGATGATGATCGTCGGCGCCCATGCCAACGCGGGAAGCCCCGGGGTCATCGCCCACAGCTTCGCCTTCGACTCCTTCACGGTGAACGGGCGGATGCTCAACGAGACCGGAATCGCCGCCTTCATCGGGGGCGAGATGGGGGTCCCCATGGCGCTCGCGAGCGGCGACGACGTCCTCACCAGCGAGACGACGGCGATGCTCGGCCCGATCGAGACGGTGACCACCAAGACCGTCTTCTCGCGCTCCGCCGCCGCGGTCCTCCCGCCGGCGGTGGTGCACCGGGAACTCCGCGCCGCCGCGGCCCGCGCGGTGCGTCGGGTCCGGGCCGGCCAGCTCAAGCCGCTCCGCCTCGAGACGCCCTATCGCGTGCGCTTCTGCCTGCGCCGGAGCTTCACCGAGGACGACTGGGTCCGCGAGACCGTCGGTCGCTTCGCCGGGGTGACGCAGGACGGCAGCAAGGGGTGTTTCGCCTACACCACCGATTCGGCCGAGGCGGTGGGCAACCTGCTCAACCTGGTGGAGTGGACGGTGCTCAAGCCGTAGACAGGTCAGGGGTCAGGGGTCGGGGGTCGGGGG
>DASZPT010000354.1:0-3628 GCA_035549935.1 Gemmatimonadales bacterium | reverse complement strand
CGAGGGAAGGGAGGATCGGGCCGTCGCACTTGCCCGGGTCGCCGCCGATCTCCGATCCACTGCCAGGTACAGCAGCTCGGTGCGTCTGGTCAGCAGGCTCCTGCTCCTGCCGGAATCGGAGCGGCCCCAGGCGCTGTCACCTGAAATCGACAAGGCATCTGGCGCCGATCTGTTCGACGTGGCAATGGAATCGTTCATCCGGGTAGCCGATTCGAACGAAACCGCGGTGCATCTCTTCCGGCGCCTGGCAGACCTGCCGATGGCCCCCGGACAAGCGGAGGCTTGGGTGGTGGATTCCGCGATGCGCCGGCGATATGTCGCGGTGGCGCTCGCGCGCCGGGGCCACCTCCGAGAGGCGGTGCGGGAGATCGCGAGTGACCTGGCGACCGAACGGGATGACCACTGGTGGAGAATCTGGCAGGACCCCTTTTCCTACCTGGCCTACCTGGGCGCGATACCTGCGGAGCAGGTGGAGAGTGTCTACCGCCGGGGGCTCGAGCCCGGGGGTCGGGTCGAGAATGGCTACCGCCGGCGGTGGCGTGGTGCACCCTGGTGGGCCGCCCGGAGGGACACCGCGAACCTCGCCGTCTTCGAGCGCCGCATGCACGAGGCGGCAGTTCGCGATCGCGGCTCGCCCGCGGGCCACCGGGCGCGTTTTCTCGAGGGCGAAGCGGCCGGGTTCCTCGCCCTGGTCCGCGGGGACACGACTGGGGCGCTCATGCACTTCGCCTCGATCCCCGACAGTCTCTATGAGGAGTGGGGCCCCACGGTGTATGTCCGCCTTGCCGAAGCGGCCATACTGGCTGCGCGTCAAGACGCGGCGGGAGCACGAGCGATACTGGACCGCTACACCGGCAAGATGGCGGGAGTCCTGGCCGTCTTCGCACGGCTGCAGCGGGCCCAGGTCGCCGAGCGCCAGGGGGACACCGCTACTGCGCGCCGCGACTTCGCCCACGTCGTCGCCGCGTGGCGTACGGCCGACCCCGAATTCGCGCCCCACGTCGCCGAAGCGAAGGCCGGCCTGGCCCGGCTCGGAGGCGCAGGGCAGTGAACCGGGTCAGAACGCCTCGGTCGCCCCGATGCTCAGACCCGATTCGCCGAAGCTGGTCAGCGTGTAGTCCACCCGGAGGTTGAGCGGATCCTCCGGGTTGACGTTGAAGCGAAGCCCCGCCCCGTAGGTGTACTTCACGTCGTCGAAGAGATCGGTCCCGCCGGTCCCGTAGACATTCCCCGCGGACCCGAACACCACGTAGCCGAATCGTCCCTTGAGGTGGCCCCGGTAGTCCACCTGCAGCATGACCTCGTTGCGGTCGCGGAAGCGGCCCAGGTAGACACCCCGCGCGATGAACGCGGTGCTGTAGTCGGAGATCCGCGTCATCGACTGGATCGGGACATCGGCCCCATTCCACTCGCCATAGAGCTGCACGGCGATCACGTCGCGCCGGTGGCGCACCGGAACGTAGGCCCGCGCATCGAACGCGACCTGTTCGTAGGCGAAATCGCTCCCGAGCCATCCCGCCTGATGGAGGTAATCCAGCACAACGTAGTGGCCGCGCATCGGGGTCGTCGTCGAGTTGCGGGTGTCGATCTGCGCGGTGAGGCCGATGCCGGAGCTCTTGCCCCCCTCCCCTCCGGGGAGCGACGGCGCGATCCGGGCCGGGAACTGCCAGGAGACATCGAAGAACGACTCCAGCCGGTAATGCGGTCCGACCGAGAGGGCGCCGGCCACCCGACGCAGGGCCTTGCCCTCGAGGAGGAGATACCGGTGCTTCATCAGGTTGGTGTCGGCCCGCTCGGTGCGCGGACCCACCCCGTAGTAGAACAGCGGGAAGTAGCCCGCGCTCACGCGTGCCCAGAGCCACCACCGGTTGGTCGGGGTATAGAGACTGTTCTCGAGGAAGGTGAGCCACTGGCCCTTGGTGGTATAGGCCAGGTTGGCGGCGAGATACGACGGCCGAGTCCCGGGGTCGGTCCGGGCGCCGGGCCACTTGAACTGCACCCCGCCCGCCACCCCGAATTGGACTTTCGTCTGCGGGGTGTAGGTCGCGTACGGGAGCGCCGTGATCCGGGTCCGGTAGGGCTTCGCCGGCGGAGTACTCGTGTCCTGCTGTGCGACGAGCGGCCCCGATCCGATCGCCAGGAGCAGCAGGGTCGGGCGGAGCATCGGCCGCATTCAGCTCCTGCTCCCAACCGAGCCCTCGAGGCCGGCGCCCAGGTCGATCGATGGCGCATAGGTCGGCGGACGGCGGTGGCGGGTGCCCTGCTCGTAACTGTAGGCCAGGCCGATGAGGCGCGCCTCGCTCCACCCCCGCCCGAAGAACGAGAGGCCGACCGGGAGTCCGTGGTCGAACCCCGCCGGGACCGTGATGTGCGGGTAGCCCGCGACCGCCGCCGGGGTCGTGACCGATCCGGTGAAGTGATCCCCATTCACGAGGTCGATGGGCCAGGCCGGGTTCCCGGTCGGCGCGACCAGGGCGTCGAGCTGATGGCGCTGCATGATCGCATCGATGCCCCGGGTCCGCGACAGGAGCCGGCACTTCGCGAGCGCGTCCTTGTACGCCTTCTCGGTGAGCGGGCCCTTGGCCTCCGCCTGCTGCATCAACTCCTGCCCGAAGTAGGGCATGACCCGCTGCCGCTCCTTCTCGTTGAAGATCATCACGTCCTTGAGCGACTTCATCGGCGAGCTGGCCCCCCGGCCCGCGAAGTAGGCGTTGAGGTCCGCCTTGAACTCGTACAGCAGCACGGTGAACTCGGCGTCATCGTACTCCCCGGCGTGCGGCAGGTCGGCCGGGTCCACGATGATCGCCCCGAGCTGCCGCATCGCGTCCAGCGCCTCCGCGAAAACCCGGTCGGTGCCGTCATGGTACCCGGTGAAATGCTTGCGGCAGACGCCGAGCCGCGCGCCGCGAAGAGCGTCCGGATCGAGCGCCGAGAGATAGTCGACGCTGCCAGCCGGCGCTCCCCGGGTGGCGGGGTCGGTGGGATCGGGGCCGGCAATCGTCGTGAGGACCAGGGCGGCGTCGGCCACCGTCCGGGCCATGGGGCCGGCGGTGTCCTGGGTATGGGAGATGGGGATGATGCCGGTGCGGCTCACCAATCCGACCGTCGGCTTGATCCCGACCAGGGCTGCGATCGAGGAGGGACAGGTGATCGATCCGTCGGTCTCTGTTCCGATGCCGGCCGCGGCATAGCTGGCCGCGATGGCCCCGCCGGTGCCGGAGCTCGACCCGCATGGGCTCCGGTCCAGCGCATAGGGGTTCTTCCCCTGCCCGCCTCGGCTGCACCAGCCGCTCGAGGAGTGGCTCGACCGGAAGTTGGCCCACTCGCTCATGCTCGTCTTGGCGAGCAGGATCGCCCCCGCTTCCCGGAGCCGGGCAGCCAGCGGGGAGTCCTTGGGCGCGGCGCTTCCTTCGAGGGCCAGCGAGCCCGCCGAGGTCGACATTTGGTCGCCCGTGTCGATGTTGTCCTTGAGAACCACCGGGATGCCGTGCAGCGGGCCCCGGATCTTCCCAGCCTTGCGCTCGGCATCGAGATCCGCGGCGATCCGCGCCGCATCGGGATTCACCTCCAGCACATGGCGGAGGGTCAGACCGGTCCGGTCGAGCTCCCGGATCCGCTCGCTGTACAG
>DASZPT010000353.1:0-5293 GCA_035549935.1 Gemmatimonadales bacterium | reverse complement strand
CGTTTCGGGTCCCCCCCGCCGCTCGCCGCCTACCCCCCCGCCGCGATCTCCTTGAACGTGTCCTCCAGCCGGTTCAGCGTCTCCTTGAGCAGCGCGTCCGGAATGCCCAGCGCCGGCTCGATCCGGATGGTCCGCGCCCTGGAGTAGGTCCCCGCCACCAGGACCCCGCGCTTGAAGAGCCCCGCCGCGCACTTGAACCCGACCGGATCGGTGGGGAACTCCATGCCGATCAGGAGCCCCTTCCCGTGCACGTCGGTGAGCACCTGGGGATAGCGCTGCTGCAGCGCCTTGAGCTCCCTGAGCAGGTACTCCCCCTTCCGCGCCGCCTGGCCGGGAAGATCCTCCTCGAGCGTCACCTCGATCGCCGCGATCCCCGCCACGCAGGCGATGGGATTCCCGCCGAAGGTGGTGGAGTGGATGATCGGGTTGGGGATCAGCACTTCCCAGATCTGGGGGGTGGAGATGAAGGCCGAGAGTGGCATGACCCCGCCACCGATCGACTTGCCGAGACACATGATGTCCGGCGTGACGTTCCAGTGATCCACGCCCCACAGCCTGCCGGTCCGCCCCATGCCGGTCTGGATTTCGTCGGCGATGAAGAGCGCGCCGTGCCGGGTGCAGATCTCCCGGACCCGCGGGAGGTAGTCGTCGGGCGGCACCACGCCGCCCGCCTCGCCCTGGACCGGCTCGACCACCACCGCGGCCGGCAGCTGGCCCACCGCCTCGAGGACGCACATCTGCTGGTCGAGCGCGTCGGCGTCGCCGTAGGGGACGAAGCGTACGTCCTGGAGGCCGCCTTCGAAGGGAAGCCGGAACGAGGCCTTGCCCATCAGCGAGAGCGACCCCATCGACTTGCCGTGGAAGCCGCCCAGGGTCGAGATGAAGGTGTTTCGCTTGGTGTAGAGCCGGGCCAGCTTGATGGCCCCCTCGATGGCATCGGTGCCATTGTTGATGAAGAAGCAGCAGCCGAGGTCGCCCGGGGTGACCGCGGCGAGAAGCCGCGCCAGCCCGGCCCGCCACGGCTCGAGCAGCTCCTGGCTGTTGAGCGCCATCCGGTCCATCTGGTCGCGGACGGCCTTCACGATCTTGGGATGGTTGATCCCCGCGGAGAAGATGCCGTAGCCGCCCAGGCAATCGATGTACTCGCGGCCCAGCAGGTCCTTGAGGATCGCGCCCTGGCCCGACCACTCGAGCGCCGCGAACTGCCCCGCCTGGGTGACCGACTTGCGGTAGGTGAGAAACCCGCGGTTGACGAACTGCTCGTACGCTTCGACCGTCTCGGCGATGAACGCTTGCTTCTCCTGCTCCGCCATGGCCCGACCGCCGATCAGGCTCAGGTAGCGGTTACTCAGCTTCAGGACATCCTGGTTGGCCAAACGCAATTCATCGGCCCTCTTTCTCTGGGTTGGTGTACGTGAGCTTCGAGTGCGGGTGTGAACGCCAGCTGGTTCCGAGTTCCGAGTTCCGGGTACCGGGTGCACCGGATCGTCGCCACGCAACGACCGGCCGCACTCGGAACTCGGAACTCGGCACTGCTCTTATGCCGACTTGATCTCCGTCCAGATCCGGTCCCACAGCTCGTTCGCCGTGCCGAGGTCCTTCTGGTACTCCAGGCGCTGGAACTCCTCGGCCGTCGGGTAGGGAACCGGGCGCTTCATCTGCGCCAGTGCCGCCTGGTTGGGGGAACCGTAGCCGGTGAAGTTCGAGATTGCTGCCCCTACCTCGGGCCGGAGCACGTAGTTGATGAACTCGTGGGCCGCCCGCTTGTGGGGCGCGCTCGCGGGAATCACGAGCGAATCGGTCCAGATGGTGCACCCCTCCTTCGGGAGCACGTAGCCGATCGCGGGCTGTTCCGCCTTCGCCTGTTCGGTGTCGCCGTTCCAGAGCTGGGCCACCCAGACGTCGCCCGAGATGAGCTGCCCCTTCACCGGGGCGGAGATGTAGGCCTTCAGGTTCTTCTTGGCCGCGAGCGCGTCGGCCTTGGCGCCGGCCAGCTCCGCCGGGTCGACCGAGTTGAGGGAGTGCCCCCGGTAGCGGAGCCACGACCCGATCACGTCCCGCATGTCGTCCATCTGGGTCATCTTGCCGGCGTACTTCTGGTCGAGGAAGATGGCCCAGCTGTCACCGGGCGCCGGGACCTTGTCGGTGCGGTACGCGAAGCCGGTCGTCCCCCACTGATAGGGAATGGCGTGCTTGTTCTCCGGGTCGAAGACCGGGTTGACGAAGGTCGGCGCCAGGTTCCCCAGGTTGGTGAGGTACTTCTTGTTGAGCTCGGCGGCGAGATTGGTCGCGGTCATCACCGGGACGATGTAGTTCGACGGCACGACGATGTCGTACCCCGACGCACCGGCCTGGAGCTTTCCGACCATCTCCTCGTTGCTCTCGTAGGTGTCGTACGTGACCTTGACCCCGAACTCCTTCTCGAAGTTCGGGATGGTGTCCTCGGCGATGTAGTCGGACCAGTTGTAGATGTTGAGTTCCTTCTCGATCGGTCCGAGGTCGGCCGTGGTGGCCTGGCCGCTCCCCTTCTCCTTGCCGCAGGCGGTGAGGATCAGGCCGATGGTCGAGAGCCCGAGGCCAAGCGCCGTCGCCCGGCCCACGAACTCGCGCCGGGACACCGCCCCGCGCTCCAGGTCACGCACCAGGTCCCGCACCGCACGCTCAGTCGCCATGGGAGTCTCCTGTGGTCAGCGCAGCCAGTCCTTGAGCCGGTAATATGCGCCGGCGGCCGGAAGAAACCACGGTCGGCCCTGGTAGAGCGGCACCGGGGGGAACCGGAGGGTGGAGAGAACCGGCCACTCCCCCTTCCCGCCCAGCGCCAGGCCCATCTGGTCGCCGAGCCAGCTTGCCAGGGCCACGCCGTGCCCGCCGTATCCCAGCGCGTAGCCGATCCCCTCCACCCGCCCGGCGTGCGGCAGGTGATCGAGGGTGAATCCCAGCGTTCCGCCCCAGCCGAACTCGAGCGGCACGCCCGCGAGCTCCGGGAAGAGGGCTACCAGGTCGCGCCCCAGCAGCCGAATGCTCTCGTCCAGCGCCTCGGGCCGGAACGCCGCGCGCCCGCCGAAGACAAGGCGCCGGTCGGCCGAGAGGCGGAAGTAGTGGAGCAGGTTCCGGGTGTCGCTCATCACCCGTCCACGGGGGATGAGCCGAGCGGCCAGGTCGGGGGCGAGCGGCGCGGTCGCGACGATGAAGCTGCCGACCGGCACCACCCGTCGCGCGAGCCAGGGCATCAGCCGCCCGGTGTAGCCGTTGGTCGCAACCAGCACCTCGCCGGCCTCGACGACGCCACTGCTGGTCGTGACCGTCCAGCGTGGGCCCCGCCGCGCGAGCGCGGTCACCCGCGCCCCTTCGCACAGGAGCGCACCGGCGCGGGCCGCGGCCAGCGCCAGGCCCCGGCAGTATTGCGCCGGCTGGATCGCACCCGCCACCGGATCGACCAGCCCGCCATGATACCCCGCGGAGCCGATCTCCCTCTGGATCTCCTGCGGGCCCAGGAGCTCGGTCCGGTGGCCGAAGTCCCGCCGCAGCAGTTCCTGCTCCGCGCGGAGCCCGGCGAGGTGTCCCGGCTTGGCCGCGAGGGTGACGCTGCCCGGCCGGTGCCAGTCACAGGCGATACCCTCCGCCGCCACCAGCCGCTCGACGAACCCGATCGCCGCCAGGCTCGCCTCGAAGAGCCGGCGGGCCACTTCCACCCCGTGCCGCCGAACGATGGCGCCGAGCTCCGCCTTGTAGCCGGGGAGCACGAAGCCGCCGTTGCGGCCGCTCGCGCCCCCGCCGATCCGGTCCGCCTCGAGCACGGCGACCGACGCCCCCTCCTTCGCCAGGGCACGCGCCGCGGCAAGCCCGGTGTAGCCGCCCCCGATGACCGCCACGTCGGCCCGCGCGGGGAGCGCGGCCTTCGGGGGCGGGTCGCCGGCGAGCCCGGCCTCCCAGAGGACGGCGCCGGGAACCATGCGCCGCTAGGCCCGGGCCCGGTCGAGGGCCTGCAGCACGTCGGCCACGAGATCCTCGGTCGCCTCGCAGCCGGCGCTGAAGCGGATGAAGCCCTCGCTCACCGGGTCACCGCCCCAGCGCGCCCGCCGCTCGGCGGTGGAGTGGATCCCGCCGAAGCTCGTCGTCTCCCGCACCAGCTCGAGCGCCTGGAGGAACCGTTCGGCCCGGGACCGGGTCTCGAGGTCGAAGCTCAGCACGCCCCCGAAGGCCGACATCTGCCGCGTCGCCACCGCATGGCCGGGGTGCCCGGGAAGCCCGGGATAGAGGACCCCGCGCACATCGGGGCGCGCATCGAGCTGACGGGCCAGCGCCTCGGCGTTGGCGCACTGGCGCGCCAGCCGGAGCGGCAGGGTGCCGAGCGAGCGGTGCGCCAGCCAGACCTCCATGGGGCCGGGGATCACGCCATACTGGGTGCGCCAGGTGCGGAGCCGCATCATCCACTCGGCGTCCCGCGTGGCCACGTGGCCCAGGAGGAGATCGGAGTGACCGGTGAGAGCCTTGGTGTCGGAGGCGAGCGAGAAGGTCGCGCCCAGCGCCAGCGGCTGCTGCAGCGCCGCCGTGGCGGTGGTGTTGTCCACCGCGGTGAGCACGCCGGCCGCCCGGGCGAGGCCGATCAGCTTCTCGAGGTCGCAGATCTCGAGACCGGGATTGGTGGGAGTCTCGATCCAGAGGAGCCGGGCCCCCGCGAGCGCCGACGCCTGGCCCTCGCCCCGGGTGGGCGCGAGCCGCACCGTGATCCCGTACCCCGCGAGCCAGGTTTGCGCGAACGTCCGGGTGGTGTAGTAGGCCTCGGCCGGCAGGACCACCACGTCGCCCGGCTTGAGCGTCACCCCGAAGATCGCGGCGGTGGCGGCCATGCCGGACGGGAAGGCCAGCGCCGGCCCCCCCTCGAGGACCTCGAGCGCCGCCTCCCAGGCGTTCCACGTCGGGTTGTTGAACCGCCCGTAGGTGTACTGGTGCGCCGCGGGATCGCCCGGCGAGACGAAGGTCGACGCGAACTGCGGTCCCGGGAGGAACGCCCCCGGTGCCCGGTGATCGGGAAGCCCGGCCTGCAGGATCAGGGTGTCGCGATGCATGGACGGAACCGGCAAAGGTGAGAGCGTTACCGGGCCGGCGCGGGATCGCGGGCCAGCCGGTCGGCCAGGTAGATGAGTCCGGCCGTCACCACCAGGATGATCGTACTGATCGCGTTGATGCTCGGCTCGATGTTCTTGCGGACCATGCTGTAGACCACGATCGGCAGGGTGGACGACCCGGTCCCCGAGACGAACGAGGTGATGACGAAGTCGTCGAACGACAT
>DASZPT010000352.1:0-11090 GCA_035549935.1 Gemmatimonadales bacterium | reverse complement strand
ACGCCGCGCTACCGGGTGCTGGCGCTCGACCTGCCCGGGTTCGGCCGCTCCGAGACCGGGGATTTCGCCTACGACTATCCCGCCTACGCCGACTGGATCGACACCGTCCTCGCGCGCGAGACGCGCGGGCCGCTCGTGATGGTGGGACACTCGATGGGCGGCGAGATCGCCGCCGGCTACGCGATCGACCATCCCGATCGCGTCGTCGCCGCGGTCCTGATCGCGCCCGCAGGCGCCGGGATCAATCCCCTCTTCGCCGACACCGCCGGTGTCGCTTCCCCGGCCGCCGGCTGGGTCACCACCGCCTTCGCGTTCGTGGTGCCACCCACCGATACCTCCTGGCTTCGCGAGCCTCCCGGCGCCGACACCCTGCGGGCGGTGTTCGATTCCATCAACCGCGCCGCGGCGGCGGCCGTGGTGGCGCGCTTCGATTTCGCGGCGCTGGAGCACCGCTTCGCCGACCTCCACCAGCCGGTCCTGCTCATCTGGGGCGATCATGATCCGACCATTCCGGTGGAGGTCGGCACCCGGATCGCGTCGGTCCTCCCCTGCCGTCGCTTCGTCCGGCTCTTCACCCTGCACCGCCCGCATCAGACCCTGCCGGATACCGTAGCCGCGGAAATGCGGCGGTTCCTGGCCGGCGGCGCGAGCCGCTGTGGTGAGTAGATTGGAGCCCACCGACCCATCCCCAAGCCAGAGACCCCAAGCCTCTATGCACGTCTCGACCCGTCTCGCCCTTGCCCTCGCCCTCTCCGCGGCGCCGCTCTCGGCGCAGGTCCTCACCCCCGCGACCCGGCTGGCCCGGGCGGTGAACCCCGTCGTCTTCCGGGCCCACCTCCAGTTCCTGGCCGACGATGCCCTGGAAGGGCGCGCCCCCGCCACCCGCGGCGGCGATCTTGCCGCCAAGTACATCGCCGCCCAGTTCCAGCGCCTCGGCCTCGAGCCCGCCGGGGACAGCGGCACCTGGTTCCACCGCGTGCCGATCATCGCCCTCACGCCGTCGCCGACGCTGGCGATCACGGGGACCAACCGCACCCCGCTCACCTATCGCGACGACTATGTGCTCTGGTCGATGCGCAACGAGGAGAAGACCGCCTTCTCGGCGCCGGCGGTCTTCGTGGGCTACGGGATCGTGGCGCCGGAGTGGGGCTGGAACGACTACGCCGGCCTCGATGTGAAGGGGAAGATCGTCTTCTGCATGGTGAACGATCCCGGCCTCAAGGACCCCACCATCTTCCGCGGACGGATCCTCACCTACTACGGGCGGTGGACCTACAAGATCGAGGAAGCCGAGCGCCAGGGCGCGGCGGGGATCGTCATGATCCACACCACCGAGAGCGCCACCTATCCCTGGTCCACCGTGACCGGCTCGTGGACCGGTGAGCAGGTGCGGCTCGAGCGCCCCGCCGGACCGCTCCAGATGGCAGGGTGGATTCGCGACTCGTCCGCCGCGCCGATCTTCGAGCGGGCCGGTATGCGGCTCGCCGACCTCATGTCCCAGGCGGGGAAGAAGGGCTTCCGCGGCATGGCGCTTCCCTTCGGGGTGGAGGGGACCGTCACGAGCACGATCCGCCGCTCGGAGACCTCGAACGTCGTCGGCCGGCTGCCAGGCCGCGGCCGGCTCGCAGGCCAGGCCGTGCTCCTCGGCGGCCACTACGATCACCTCGGGGTGCGCGCCCCGGTGAACGGGGACTCGATCTACAACGGCGCCGAAGACAACGCCTCGGGGACCTCGGCGGTTCTGACCGCGGCGGAGGCCTTCGTCCGAAGCGGCGTGCAACCGCAGCGCTCCATCCTGTTCATGGCCTTCGGCGCCGAGGAAAGCGGCCTCCTCGGATCACAGGCCTACGCCACCCGGCCCACGCTGCCGCTCAAGCAGCTCGCGGCGGTGCTCAACATGGACGTGATGAATCTCTACGGCCGCACCAACGACATTGCCGCGCTCGGGGTGGACCAGTCGAGCCTGGGCACGGTCTTCGTGGCCGCCGCGGCCGCCGAAGGGCTGCGGGTCACGGTCGATTCGGGGTCGCTCATCCGCGGTTCGTTCTTCCGCTCGGACCACTTCCCCTTCGCGCAGGGCGGCGTACCCGCGCTGTCGCTCGAGAGCGGGCACGATTTCGCGGGCCGGCCGGCCAGCTGGGGCGAGCAGCAGCAGGAGGAGTACACCGAGAAGCGCTACCACCAGCCCCAGGACGAGCTGCTCCCCTGGTTCTCGATGGATGGCGCCGTGCAGCAGATGCGGGTGATGCTCCGGACCGCTCTGGCCGTGGCCGATGCCCCCACGCAACCCACCTGGAGCGCCAGCAGCGAGTTCAAGGCGGCGGGTGACGACCGACTCCGGTAAGCCGAAGGTTCGGTCTCCGGACAGTTCGTCCGGGGACCGGACCGCGCTCCGGCCTGTCACTCCAAGTCATTTCACCCCAAACGATTGTGGCTCAGGTGGCGTAACCTCCTGACCCGGACTATTTTCACCCCCCGATTTTCCAAGTCATCTCCTTCCGGGGGGCGTCTCTGGATCTCCCGAACAATCACCGAATTCCGATCGGCTGGCTCCTGGCCCATGGGGGCGAGTCGATTCGCTACCGGACCTTCGCCGAGTTGGCCCCGCAGGGCACCATCGCGCCGGAAACGGTCGAGCATGCCCGCGCCGCGCTCGAAGGCTCCAAGGCGGTGCAGGCCGTCACCAAGAAGCAGAAGGACAACGGCACCTGGGGCGGGAACCTCCTCGGGGTGGCGGTGTCGGCGGCGCAGGGCATCAAGGACGTCGGCACGATTCCCCAGTACCGCCGCCTGATCCAGCTGGGCCTGCCCACCTCGACCCGGCCCTTCAAGCTGGCCGACCGGCTGCTCTTCCGGTTGCTCTCGCGGGACGAGGATCCGACCCTGCTCTTCGAGTACCAGAAGGGCGCCAAGGGCGATGACCTCTACGCCGCTTGGGCCAGGAACCTGGTCCGCGAAGCCGCGACCGCCGCGCTGGCCGAGTCCGGCAATATCGAGGATCCGCGGGTCCGCGGATCGGCGCACAAGGTGGCGAACGAGATCTCCGAGTTCCTCCGGAGCCCGCTCGCCGAGAAGCCGTTCGTCCGCTCCGGCAGTGCCACGGTACTCCACGCGGACGCGCATCCGCCCGACTGGCACTCGATTGCGATGGTGGGCGCCATGCCCAACCTGCAGCGGGAACGGGCCGGGTTCACCGAGCGCCTGCGGAATTACCTCGCGCAGCCCGCGCCCAAGAAGGCGTTCGCGCTCGCGGTCGGCAAGAAGAAGATCAAGCCGAGCCACCTCATCCTCGGCGACCCGATCGAGGCCGACAGCAAGGGGATGCCCAAGGATCTCCCGCTGGCGCTGCACTTCCTGGAGCTGCTCGCGCGTATCGGCGGGATCGGCGCCTCGGCCAACGCCTCCCGGGTGCTCGGCCGGTTGCTCAAGGACTGCGATGAGACCGGGGTCTGGAACCCGAAGGGTCTCCGCGCCGCCCCCAAGGCAGTCAGCAAGGTCACCTACCACGCCTACCCGCTCGATCTCGAGACCAAGGCCCCGGAGTGGAGGCAGGTGGATGTGACGTTCCGGCTGGCGCTGATCACGAAGCTGATGGGGTGGAGTATCGAGTACGTGTAGGCCGGAGGCGGGCGGAGGCTGGGGATCAGACAAAGGCTGGGCTTCACTGGGTGAAGCCCAGCCTTTTGTTCACCCCGTCCGCCGCCCGCCTCCGGCCTCCGCGCCCTCCTTGCCGGGGCATGCACAGTAGCCCATACTACTACGCATGCCCGAGCTCGATCTTACCCCGTTCGGCTTTACGCCCACCGAGAGTCGCGTCTACCAGGTCCTCCTCGGCGATGGACCCGGGACCGGGTACGCCGTCGCCCGCAGTGCGGGGCTGGCCCGGGCCAATGCCTACAGCGCCCTCGAGGGGCTGGTCAGCAAGGGCGCGGCGCGGGCAGAAGAAGGCCAGCCCAGGCGGTTCCGGGCCGAGCCACCCGCGGGGGTGCTCGCCCGTATCGCGAACGCCCAGGGGGAGGCGCTGGAGCGGCTGAGCCGGGCCCTGGACGGATTCGGAGCCCCCGCCACCCCCAGCGTCGTTGAACTGACGAGCCCCAAGGGACTGCTCCAGCTGTTGACCCACGAGATCGGCCGGTGCCGGGAATCGGTGCACCTGATCGCGCCGGCGGAGGCGTTCCCGATCCTCGGGCCGGCGCTCCGGCGGGCGGTAAGCGCGAGCCTCGAGGTGCTGCTCGCGGCGCAGGTGCCGGTGCAGCTCCCGTTCGCGCGGGTGGAGGCGATCCCGAGCGGGTTCGACTGGCCGGGCCTCCCGCTGGTCGCGGTGCTCGACCGTGCCAGCGCGATCATCGGCGCGCGGGGCGGCGCCGAGGTGCTGGGACACTGGAGCAGTGCGCCGTCCTTCGTGGCGGCGGCACGCATCATCTTCGAACGCCTGCGGACCGGATCATGAGCGACGCATTGAACGACGCGCTCGCCGAGTTGCGTCGGGAATACCTGTTCGAGGCCCCTGGCCGCCTGGCCGAGCTCCGCAAGGACGTCGCGGCCTACCGCGCGGGTGAGAGCGATGCGGCGAATTCCCTGCTGCGCCGCTTCCACCGCCTGGCCGGCTCCGGCGGCTCCTACGGCTTTCCCCAGATCAGCGAGATCGCCCGCGAGGGCGAGCGTCTCCTCTCCTCCGCGGGTGACGAGCGTGCGGAACATCACGCCGTCCGTCTCGAGGCCCTGGTCGACCGCCTGGCCTCCGCGTTCGACACGGCGGCGCGGGAGCTGGGCCTGCCGGCCCGCGGCCCCGCGGTCACGGAGTTCGGCTGGCGCGCCCTGGTCCTCGGGCTCGACAACGGGCTGCGGCAGGAGGTGACCACCGCGCTGATGAACTCCGGGTTCGTGGTGCGGGCCGAGACCGGCGAGGGGGAGCCGCGCGAACTCAAGATCAGCGAGCGGCCCGATTTGGTGGTCGTCCTCGAGGAGCCGGCGGGAGCCGATCCCTACGCGACCGCGACCGCCTGGTCCGGCGCGGGCCCGGTCCGGCCCCGTTCGATCGTGCTGGTCGCGCGCTCGGAGACCACCGACCGGGTCCGCGCGCTCGCCGCGGGGATCGACTCGGTGCTCCCCGCCGAACGGGTATCGGTCGACCTCCCGACCTACGCCAAGACGCTGGCCCGGATCGGGAGTCCCCCGCCGCGGGTGCTGCTGGTGGAGAGTGACCAGGCCCAGGCCGACACCATCATGCAGTGGCTGGAGCAGGCCAACGCGCGGGTCACCCACTGCATCGACGGCAACGCCGCCCGCGAGGCGATGGTCCGGGAGACCCCGGACCTCATCCTGATGGACACCCGGATTCCCGGCATCGACGGGCTCTCGCTCGCGCGGCTGGTGCGCCAGGACTCGCGCTTCGGCCTCACGCCCATCGTCTTCCTCACGCACCACGACAGCGTGGCCGACCAGATCGAGGCGCTCTCCGCCGGCGCCGATCACTTCCTGACCGAGCCGGTGGACCGCGAGCTGCTCACCCACCTCGTCGTGACCCGCGCCGAGCGGGGCCGGCGCCTCCGGGAGATGGTGCACCGCGACGGGCTCACCGGGCTCCTCAACCACGCGACCCTGATGGCGGAGCTGGAGCACGCCGTCGAGTTCGCCCGCCGGCACGGCGAGAGCTTCGCGTTCATGATGATCGACGTGGACCACTTCAAGCGGGTGAACGACCGCTACGGCCATCTCGCCGGCGACCAGGTCCTGCTCCACGTGGCGCGGGTCTTCCAGACCACCGCCCGCGCCAGTGACATGATCGGTCGCTACGGCGGGGAGGAGTTCGGCATGATCCTCCGGCGCACCGACCGCACCGGCGCCGGGATCCTGGCCAACAAGCTCCGGGCCGCGCTGCAGGAGCAGCCCGCGGTGGTCGGCGCCGGGGAGTTGATCCCGGTGAAGGTATGCATCGGCATCGCGGCCTACCCCGACGACGCCACGACCGCGAGCGACCTCGCCCTCCTCGCCGACGGCGCGCTCTACCGCGCCAAGGCGGGAGGCCGCGACCGGGTGGAATTCACCCGCGAGATGCGGGCGCGGACGGCGTAAGGGCGGCCGGCGGCGGCGCGGCAGTGACTCACCGCGAGCCCGCGGCCCCGGACCGGCTCCTCACCGCCGCACTCGGCGAGTTCGCCGCCCACGGCCGCGCCGGCGCCCGCACCGAGCGGATCGCCCGGCGCGCCGGCGTCAACAAGCAGCTCATCCACTACTACTACCGCACCAAGGCCGGCCTCTACCAGGCCACGCTCGACCATGTGGCGCGGAGCGTGGTGGCGCAGCTGACCCAGCTGCCGCTGGTCGGGCTCACCGCGGTCGAGCGCCTCCGCCGCCTGGTCCGGGGCCAGTTCGACTTCCTGCTGCAGCACCCGGAGCATACCGCGGTCCTGGTCGCGGCCGGCACCGAGGGCGAGTGGGCCGACCTCGCCATCCGCCCGGTCGCCGAGCTGCTGCGCGAGGGCCAGGCGACGGGGTTCTTCCGGGATGATGTCGACCCGATGGCGCATGCCCGTCTTGCGCTTCTGGTGACGATCGGGTATTTCGCCCTCCGGCCGCTCACGGCCCGGTGGGGCGAGGCGTCGCTCTGGCGCGACCGGACCGCCGAGTTGATCGTGCGTGGCTGCAGCTGGTGACACGGGGCAATTCATCAAGGAGACCGGATGCCCGGCAACGTGAAGCGGGTGCTGCTGACGATCGTCGCTGTCCTCGCCGCGGTCATCGTGATCGGGGTGATCGCCGTCGGGCTCATGAGCAAGCGGGTGCTGGCCAACCGCTACGAGGTGACCCCCGGCGCGGTGACCATCCCGACCGACTCGGCCTCGATCGCGCGGGGCAGGCACCTCGCGTCGGCGATCGCCAAGTGCACCGACTGCCACGGCGAGGACCTGCGGGGCCAGTCGATGGCGATGGGGCCGATGGGCACCTTCCCCGCCGTGAACCTCACCACCGGCAAGGGTGGACGGACCCGCACCGACGCGGAGTGGGTCCGGGCCATCCATCACGGGGTGGGCGACGGAGGGCGGCCGCTCGTGTTCATGCCCTCAGGCCCGTACTCGCATCTCAGTGCCTCCGACCTGGGCGCCATCATCGCGTGGGTGAAGTCGATGCCACCGGTGGATAACGAGGTGCCGCCCCTCAAGCTCGGACCGATCGGCAAGCTCCTGATCGCCAAGCAGCCGGCCCGCCTCGTCGCGGCGATCGGTATCGACCACTCGGCCCCGCTCCCTCCCGACGTTCCGGTGGGCCCGACCGCCGAGTACGGCGCCTATCTCGCCGTCGTGGGGGGGTGCACCTACTGTCACGGCGACAACCTCGCCGGCGGCATCAAGGAGGGCCCGCCGGGAACGCCCGCGTCCGCCAACCTTCGCCCCGATGGTCCCACCGCGACCTGGACCGAGGCCGACTTCACCACGGCACTCCGGACCGGGAAGCGCCCCGACGGCACCGACATCAACCCGTTCATGCCCTGGCGGCTCACCCGGCTCATGACCGACGAGGAGATCCAGGCGGTGTGGGCGTACTTGAGGAGCCTGAAGTAGCGGGCAGGCGGGCGGGCAGGTAGTCGCGATGAGAAAAAGGTGAGCTCCGCGAGGAACTCACCTTTTCTCGTCCTACCCGCCTACCCGCTAGTGATGGAACGCCTGGAGCGGCGCCACGTCGCCCGGCGTCTGGTCGCCGAAGAGCAGGCGACCCTGCGTGAACCGGGCGCCGCGAAGCGTCAGCGCCAGCACCTCGCCCAGGTTCTCGACGGGGTAGACCTCCAGGGTCTTCCGGACCTCGTCCGGCAGGTCCTCGAGATCCGGCTCGTTCTTCTTCGGCAGCACGATCCGGGTAATACCCGCCCGCACCGCGCCCAGCACCTTCTCCTTCACCCCCCCGATCGGCAGCACCTCGCCACGGAGGGTGATCTCGCCGGTCATGGCGATGTCGTTCCGCACCGGCCGGCCCGACAGGGCCGAGACCAGCGCCGTCGCCATGGTGACACCGGCGGAGGGACCGTCCTTCGGGATCGCCCCGGCGGGCACGTGCACGTGCACGTCGGTGGAGCCGAACAGGTCCTCCTTGATGTGGAGCCCGGCGGCGTGCGAGCGCGCGTACGTCAGCGCGGCGCGGGCCGACTCCTTCATCACGTCACCCAGCTGGCCGGTCAGCACCAGCTCGCCCTTGCCCTTCATGGTGCTGGCCTCGACGAACATGATGTCGCCGCCGACCGGGGTGTAGTACATGCCGGTCGCCACGCCGATCTGGTCCTCCCGCGCGGCCCGCTCCGGGTGCACCTTGGGCCGGCCCAGGAGGTCGTCGACCATCGTCTTCGTCACCGTCAGGGTGCTGACCTCCTTCGCGGCGATCTTGCGCGCCACCTTCCGGGCGAGCTTCCCGATCTCCCGCTCCAGCTGGCGGACACCCGCCTCGCGGGTGTACCCGGTGATGACCTCGCTCACCGCCTCGTCCGGCAGCTCGATCTGCCCGGTGGTGAGCCCGTGCTCCTTGAGCTGCCGCGGGATGAGGTAGTTCCGCGCGATCATCAGCTTCTCGCGCTCGGTGTAGCCGCTGAAGTCCACCACTTCCATCCGGTCGAGCAGGGGCCCGGGGATGTTCTGGATGAAGTTCGCGGTGCAGATGAACAGCACCTCGCTCAGATCGAACGGCACGCCGAGATAGTGATCGACGAAGCTGTCGTTCTGGGCCGGGTCGAGCACCTCGAGCAGCGCGCTCGCCGGGTCACCCTGGAACGAGACGCCGAGCTTGTCGACCTCGTCGAGCAGGAAGACGGGATTCTTGGTCCCGGCATGCTTCATCCCCTGGAGGATCCGGCCCGGCATGGCCCCGACGTAGGTGCGCCGGTGGCCCCGGATATCGGCCTCGTCCCGGGCACCGCCCAGGGAGATGCGGACGTACTTCCGCCCCATGGCGCGGGCGATGGACTTCGCGACCGAGGTCTTGCCGACGCCCGGTGGGCCGACGAACAGGAGGATCGGGCCCTTGGCGGCCTTCTCCTCGTCGGTCGCACCGTGATGCTCGGACGGGCCGGCGGTCGGCGTTTCCGCCGTGGTTTCGGCGGCCGTGCCGGCCGCGGCGGCCTCCGGCGACTCGGCGGCCTCCTGGTCCGCCTGACCGGCTGACCGCCGGGCCGCCTCCGCCTTCTCCGATTCCGCCTTCAGCTGACGCACAGCCAGGAACTCGAGCACCCGGTCCTTCACGTCACCCAGGGCGTAGTGATCCTCGTTGAGGATGGTCTCGGCCTTCACGAGGTCGAGCGATTCCTCGCTCCGGGCGTTCCACGGCAGTTCGGCGATGTTGTCGAGGAACGTCCGGATGACCTGGGACTCCATCGACTCCCGGCTGATCCGCTCGAGGCGGCCCAGCTCGCGGTCGACTTCCTTCCGCGCCTCGGGGGTCAGGTTGAGCGCCTCGAGCTTCTCGCGGAGCTCTTCCAGGTCGCCCCGTTCGTCGTCCTCGCCCAGCTCCCGGCGGATCTGCTTGAGCTGCTCGCGGAGGAACATCTCCCGCTGGCGCTCGCCCAGCTCCTCCTGGACCTGGGACTTGATGTCCTCCTGGGCGTCCAGCACCGAGATCTGCCGCTGGACATGCACCAGCACCCGGCGGAGTCGTTCCTCGACCGACAGGGTCTCGAGGAGACCCTGGCGCTGCGGGGGGGTGATATCGAGATAGCCGGCGACCAGGTCGGCGAAGCGGCCCGGCTCGTGAACGCCGGCCAGGACCTGCTGGACCACTTCCTCCGGCAGCCCCGACTTCTGCCCCAGCTCGGCCGCGCGGGTCCGGGCCTCGCGGTACAGCGCGATGAAGGCGGGATCCTCGGCGTTGAGCGGCGACATCTCCTCCGCTTCCCGCACGATCGATTCGAGGTAACCGTTCTTTTCGCCCACGTGGATCGCGATGCCCCGCTTCTCGCCGTGGAGCAGGAGCTGCATCCCGGCAAGCCCGCGCTGCATCTGCCCGATCCGGGCGATGGTCCCGATGGTGTAGAGACCCTCGGGCTCCACCTGCTCCAGGTTCTCCCGCTGGGAGACCGCGAAGATCAGGCGTTCCGGGGTGTTGAGCGCAGCCTCGATGGCGCGCAGGGTTCCCGGCCGGCCGGCGCCGATCGGCGCGGTGGTGCCGGGGAAGAGGACGACTTCCCGCAGCGGCAGCACGGGAAGAACGAGACGTTCGGTACGTTCGGGCATTCGATACTCCATAGCTGGCGGAATGGCAGTCCGCACATGTGAACCGCTATGGAAGGTGCACCGGTTGTGCCATTGGGGTGAGGGGGTGCCCTGAGACCCGCCCGGCGGGCGCGCCGCTGAGGGAGAACGGCCCTTGCGGGCGTTTGACCCCAATTCGAATCCACGTCGCTGGTGGAAACGTCTATCTGCCAACCCGGCGTCCGGGGGTGGGGCGGACTGCCGTTCTGGACCCAGGGGTGCCAGGGAGGCCGGCGAGCTTTGGGTTGCCGCTTGTCCCCCCTGTCATTCGCTGCTAAATCTATGACGCTTCTTCGGATACCCGATGACCGAGCCGACATCGCCCCTCGCGCCACGACTCAGCGAAGCCCTTGGTACCGCCTTCACGATCGAAGGCGAAATCGGGCGTGGCGGTATGGGCGTGGTCTATCGCGCGCGCGACGAGCGGCTGAAACGTCGGGTCGCGATCAAGGTGCTCCCGCCGGAGCTGGCCTTTCAGGCGGAGATCCGGGCGCGCTTCACGCGTGAAGCGGAGACGGCGGCCCGGCTCTCCCATCCGCACATCGTTCCGATCTACACGGTCGGCGAGGGCAACGGGCTGGTCTACTTCGTCATGGGGTACGTCGACGGGGAGTCGCTCGCGGCCCGCCTCAAGCGGCGGGGCCGGCTCCCGGTCGAGGAAGTCCGCCGGATCATGAAGGAGACGGCCGACGCGCTCAGCGCCGCCCACGCCCTCTCCGTCATTCACCGCGACATCAAGCCCGACAACATTCTGCTCGACGGCACCCGGGGCCGGGTGATGGTCACCGACTTCGGCATCGCCAAGGCGATGTCGAGCGGCAGCGGCGCCACGCTCACGAGCGCCGGCGTCGCCATCGGCAC
>DASZPT010000351.1:0-7321 GCA_035549935.1 Gemmatimonadales bacterium | reverse complement strand
AGCCGGATCCGGCTCACGACCCGCACGTCGGGGAGCCGGGCCAGGTTGGTGGCGAGGAGGTCGGGGATGGACTGGGCGAGATGCGCGCTGTCCGGCACGGACGGTTCGCCGATCGCCCCGACTGCGAGGACCGGAACAGGAGCCGTGGCGCGGAGCCGTACCCAGAGCCCGGCACCGAGCGTTACCGCGAGGAGACATCCGGCGGCCAGCAGCGCCCGCCCCGGACGGGGCCCCGGACGCGGGGCCGCGACCGGCGCCGACGGTACCCTCGCCGGGAGAACCGGCTCCGGGGACGGCCGCGCCGGCGAGGCTCGGCGCCGGAACTCCGCGGCGAGGCGCCTGGTCTCAGGGGCGGCATCGCTGTCGTACTCCGCGCGGAGGCGCGTCGTGAAGTCGGCGTAGGCGGCGAGCGCACCGGCCCGGTCGCCCAGCCGGTCGAGCAACTGCATCAGGCGCCGCACGCCGGGCTCGTCGTCCGGCAGGAGCGCCACCGCGTGCCGGGCCCACCGCGCCGCTTCCAGGGGCGATCCCTCCCGTTCGCACGAGGCCGCTCGTTGCCACGCGAGGGTCACGGCGAGGCGATTCAGCCGGTCCCGCTCCGCCTCGAGCCAGCGCTCGAACTCCGGCGAGACATCCGGTGCGTGGAAGCCGTCGAGAAGTGGACCACGATAGAGGCGTAGCGCTTCCACCTCGCGTCCCGGCTGGGCGAGGCGTTCGAACTCGAGCGCGTCGCACCAGATCAGCGCGGGGTCGGCCCGGAGTTCCTCGTCACCCCGACCCTCGATGACCCCGGGGCCGAGGCTGCGCCGGAGGGAGTGGAGTGCCTGCCGGAGGGATCCACGGGCCTGATCGGCCGGTGACTCGGGCCAGAAGAGGGCCAGGAGGCGGTCGCGCCGGTGGAACCCGTCGCCCCGGGCGAGGACCAGGTAGGAGAGGAGCGCCAGCCGCTTGGCACCCTTGAGGATAGCCGTGACCTCCTCGCCGCTGCCGTCGTGCAGGCCGAGTCGCCCCAGCACCTCCAGTCGGGCGGGGCGGGGGGAGGAGGGGAGAGCGTCAATCGCCAACTAACACTCCCATAGCGGACCAGTGATGCCGGGGGACCACCTTGGCAAAGGTACGCCGGCATCGGCGGGGCGCCAGCAAGGTTGGCCGGGCCGCATCGGGAAGCCTCCGATCCGCGGGGCATGCCGGTGATCGAATCGGTGGTGACCGCGAGCATCCGCAGGGCAGGCGCAACTACTGCATATAGAGGAAGCCAATGAGCGGAACCATCACACATCTCGCGCGCGGTTCACTCCTCGTTCGCAGCGTGCTCTACCTCCTCGCCGCCGCGATGTTCGCGATGGGCCTCCTCGCCTTCGTCGAGGACCAGCTCTCCGGGCAGGGCTCGCTGAGCGCCGGGGCGATCCTGGCGGGCGTCATGGGACCGCTCCTCGTCTGGTGGGAACTGGGCAGTGGTATCCTCCGGCTCCGGACCGCCGTGCTGGGAGGGGCCTGGATCCGCGTCGACGATATCGGGGTCCACTATCGGGTCGCCGCCGACACGGCGCTTTACCTTGGCCTGCACCGGATGGCCGAAGGCACCGTCCGGTGGAACGAGATCCAGGAGACGACCTATTACCGGATGACCTACGGTGGCATCACGACCCGGCGCATGGTATATCTGGTCCATCCCGACAAGTCGATCACCGCGATCGACCTGTACCCTTTCAAGGAATCGATCCAGGACGTGCTGGCCGCCATCACGGCGGCGCGACCCAAAGCATCGAAGCCGTCGACCGGCGCAGAGCCGGCGGGGAGCCCTGCATGAGCGAAAATATGACGATCCGCGACGCCCGCCTCCTGGGGAACCCGCCGGGCCTCAGCTTCAACACGTTCACGGTGGACCAGAACTGGGACCTGGGCGCGGCCTTCCTCTGGGTGAAGAACTTCGCCCGCTCGAACGGGGGCATCGACACGCTGTACGTGCTGTGTCACGGACTGTACACCTGGGAGGAGAACGTGCAGCTCCAGGCCAGCATCCCGATCGGGGGGTATGGCCTGCAGTTGTGCAAGCAGAACCTGACGCTGTCGACGGTCGACATGGTCGGCACCCTGGTGAACGGCCTGGTCCGGAACATGGTGCTGTTCGCGTGCGGCGCGGCCAGTACCCAGAGCAACAACGCCACGCAGCGGGACCAGACGTTCTGCAGGATGCTCGCGAAGAAGACCGGGGCCGTGGTCTACGGCGCCGACCGGATGCAGGTCTACTATCCCATGGCGGGCACGAAGAGCCCCATGAATTTCGCCGAGTGGGAGGGGACCGTGTACCGGTTCGACCCCGACGGCGGGGTGCGCGCCGTGGAACGGAACGCGCCGAAGACACCCACCTGATCCGGGCGCCGGGTGGCCGGGCTATACTACGGCAATGATCGTCCACCTGGTCGACGGCACCTACGAACTCTTCCGCCACTTCTACGGGCAGCGCCGGTTCAACAAGGGCAACGACAAGCCCTACGGCGCGGTCGCCGGCGTCCTGCACACGATGCTCGAGATGGTCGAGACCGGCGCCACGCACCTCGGCGTCGCCACCGACCATGTCATCGAGTCCTTCCGCAACGATCTCTGGCCCGGGTACAAGACCGGCGCGGGGATCGAGCCCGCGCTCTGGCGGCAGTTCGCCCCGCTCGAGGAGGCCCTCGCCGCGATGGGGGTGACAGTCTGGCCCATGACCGACCTCGAGGCGGACGACGGCCTCGCCGCCGCGGCCCATCTCGCGGCCGCCGATCCCCGGGTGGAGAAGGTGTGCGTCTGGGCGAACGACAAGGATCTCGCCCAGTCGGTCCGGGGCGACCGGGTGGTGCAGGTGGACCGGCGCGGGAAACAGATCCGCGACGCCGAGGGGGTGAAGAAGAAGTTCGGGGTAGCGCCCGAGCTGATCCCCGACCTCCTCGCGCTCGTCGGGGATGCCCAGGACGGATATCCCGGCATTCCCGGCATCGGTCCGGCGACGGCCGCACGGCTCCTCAACCGGTACGGCCCCATCGAACGCTTCCCCGACTCGGTCCTCGGCGAGGGCCGGCCCGAGGCGCTGCTCTTCAAGCGGCTGGCGACGCTCCGGACCGACGCGCCGCTCTTCGACGACGTGGAGTCGCTCCGCTGGACCGGGCCCGGTCCCGGCTTCGAGGCGTGGGCCGAGCGGATCGGCGACGCGCGGCTCCTCGAACGCAGCCGCACGGCGGGTGCCCGGGTGGAGGCCTGACGGCGATGCGGATCGCGATCGTCGGGGCGGGCGGCGTGGGGGGATACTTCGGCGGCCGCCTCGCGGAGGCGGGCGAAGAGGTGATCTTCATCGCCCGGGGGGCGCAGCTCGCGGCGATGCGCGCGCACGGCCTCCGGGTGAAGAGCATCGCGGGAGACGTCACGATCCAGCCGGTCCGGGTGACCGACGATCCCGCCTCGGTGGGGCCGGTCGATGCGGTGCTGCTCTGCGTGAAGGCGTGGCAGGTGGGGGAGGCCGCGGTGGCGATGCGGCCGATGATCGGGCCGGGGACGGTGGTGGTGCCGCTGGAGAACGGGGTCGAGGCCCCGGAGGAGATCGCCGCGGCGCTTGGCCCCGGCCACGCGGCGGGCGGGCTCTGCCGGGTGCTGGCGTTCATCGCCGCGCCCGGCGAGATCCACCACACCGCGATCGAACCTTCGCTCGCGCTGGGAGAACTGGACGGGGTCGTCTCGCCGCGGATCGCGCGGCTCAGGGACGCCCTCGCCCGCTGCCGCGGCGTCACGGTCGAGGTCCCTCCCGATATCCGCGCCGCGATGTGGACCAAGTTCCTGTTCATCGCCCCGGTGAGCGGGATCGGGGCGGTGACTCGCACGCCGATCGGGATCTTCCGCGAGGTCCCCGAGACCCGGCGGATGCTGGTGGCGGCGCTCGAGGAGATCGCCCTGCGGGCGGCGACGCTCGGCGTGAACCTGCCGGGCGACGCTGTCCGGAAGACCCTCGCCTTCACCGACGCGATTCCGGCCGACGGCACCACCTCGATGCAGCGCGATCTCATGGAAGGCCGGCCCTCGGAGCTCGACGCCCAGGTCGGCGCGGTGGTCCGCCTCGCGGAGCGCGCGGGAGTGGACGTCCCGGTGCACCGGTTCCTCTACGCCGCGCTCCTCCCCCAGGAGCGGCGGGCGCGCGGGGGGCCGTAGCAACCCCCGGTTGCATCCCTCCGTACGGTTCGGCACCTTCGCACATTCCTCTGCCCGCCGGGTGCCCGTGAAGACCATTCCGCTCATCCTCGCGACCGTCCTGCTCGGGTCCGTCGCGCCGCCGTCACCGCCCGACCTGGCCCGGCAGGTCACCATCTATCGTGACCGCTACGGCATTCCGCATGTCTTCGGAGAGAACGACGCCGCCACCGCCTATGGGTTCGGCTACGCCCAGGCGGAAGACAACTTCCCGCGCATCGAGGAGAACTACCTCCGGGCGCTCGGACGGTGGGCCGAGATCGTGGGGGAGGACGGGTTCGCGGCGGACCGCCTCAACCGCACCCTCGAGATCCCGAGACTCGCGCGGGCCGAGTACGGGCGCCTCCCCGCCTCGCTCAAGGCGCTGGTGAACGGGTACGCGGCGGGGATCAACGCCTGGATCGCGCGGCATCCCGCGCGGGGACGGCGGCTCGCGCGGATCGAGCCCTGGTATCCCCTCGCCTTCATCCGGTACAACTACTACCAGAACGGGTTCGTCCGGGCCGCGGGCCTCACCCGGGAGGACATGAAGCTGGCGGGGGTGACGACGGGGCTCGAGCGGCACACCGGGTCCAACGGCTGGGTGGTGAGCCCCTCGCGGAGCGCCACCGGGCACGCCCTCCTCTTCATCAATCCTCACCTCGCATTCTTCGGCCCGGGCCAGGTGTACGAGGGCCAGGTGCACAGCCGGAGCGGCTGGAACTTCACCGGCTACACCCGGCTCGGGTTCCCCCTCCCGTATGTGGGACACAACGCGGCGGTGGGATGGGTGAGCACCGACAACGCCGCCGACCAGGCCGACCTCTACGCGGAGCGGTTCGACGACCCGGCGCGGCCGCTCGCCTATCGCTGGGGCGACCAGTGGCGGACCGCGGTGGAGTGGAGCGACACGATCCTGGTTCGTGCCGGGACGGGGATGGAGCGCCGGGTGGTGACACTCCGGAAGACGCATCATGGCCCGGTGGTGGGCCGGCGGGACGGCCGGCCGCTCGCGGTGCGCATGGCGCGGTTCGAGGAAGACGGATGGCTCGGCGAGTGGTACGCGATGACCCGCGCCCGGAGTGTGGCCGAGCTCAGGACCGCCCTCGAGCCGCGGGCGATGCTCTTCGGAAACGTGATGGCGGCCGACACCGCGGGGCACACCTTCTACGTCTACAACGGCGCCGTGCCGATCCGGGACCCGCGCTTCGACTGGCGCGGGGTGGTCGACGGCGCCGATCCGGCGACCGAGTGGCGGGGCTATCACCCGTTGAGCGACCTCCCCCAGCTCGCCGACCCGCCCTCCGGCTGGATGCAGAACTGCAATACCTCGCCGTTCCTCCTCACCGATCGCGGCAACCCCGACGCATCCCGCTTTCCCCGCTACATGGTGACCGAGGGAGACAACCCGCGCGGCTACACCTCGCGCCGGATTCTCGCGGCCAACCCCCGCTTCACCTGGGATCAGTGGATGAGGGCGGGGTTCGACACGCGGGTGTCGATGGCGGACTCGCTGTTGCCCCCGCTTCTCGCGGACTCGATGCCCGTCTCCTCGCGGGACACCCTTTCCTTCGAGCGCCGCGCGGGACGCGACACCCTGGCGCGGTGGAACCGGCGGGCGGACACTCTCTCGGTCGCGACTACCCTCTTCGATGCCTGGCTCCGGGCGGTCGACGGTCTGGGCTACGATCTTCCCGGCACGGCCACAGGGCGGAAGGAGGCGCTCGACAGCGCGCTCGTCGCGCTGAGCCGCACCTGGGGCGACTGGCGCACGCCCTGGGGCCGGGTGAACCGGCTGCAGCGGGTCCCGGACCTCGGCGGGCGCCTCCCGGTGAGCGATTCCCTGCCGAGCCTCGCGGTGCCCGGTGTGATCGGTGACGAGGGCGCGGTCTTCACCTTCTACGCGCTCCGCACGCCGCCGGACCGGGCGGGCTACGGGATGGCCGGCGGCACCTACGTGAGCGTGGTGGAGTTCGGGCCGACGGTGCGAGCCATGGCGGTGCACGTCTTCGGAGCCAGCGGCGATCCCGCCTCACCCCATTACTTCGACCAGGCGCCACTCTATGCCCGGGGCGAGTTCCGGCCGGCCTGGTTTACCCTCGAGGAGATCAAAGCCAACCTCGAACGCGCCTATCACCCCGGCTCCGAATAGGCGACGCCCCGCGGCGCCCTCCCGGGCACCGCGGGGACGCCGGCGCTTCCCGACTCAGTTGGGATGCGGGAGGAGCACTCCGTCAATCACGTACACGATCCCGTTCCCCGCCGGTTCCCTCCACGCGGATTATCCCCGGCCGGCCGCCCGGAAGGCGCCGCAGAGATCATCGGGCATCGTGGAAGATGATGCCGACCGTGTGACGCCGGCCGGTACGGATCCGGCTCACCCCGTGCCGCATGGTGACTCGATAGATGCCCCGGGCCCCGCGCACCGGGCGATGGTGCACCGGGAAGACGACCGCGTCTCCCTGGCGGAGCGGCACCACCTCGACCCGCGACTGCATCCGCGGGCGCTGCTCTGTCAGCACGAACTCCCCGCCGGTGAAATCACGCCCCGGCTCCGAGAGCAGGACCGCCACCTGCAGCGGGAAGACATGCTCGCCGTAGAGATCCTGGTGCAGGCAGTTGAAGTCTCCCGGCAGGTACCGGAGCAGGAGCGGTGTGGGACGGGTCTGACCGGCCCGGTGGCAGCGTGCGAGGAACTCGGCGTGCTCCGCCGGATACTGCACCGCGATGTCCATCGCCCGGTTCCAGCGATTGGCGATCGGTACCAGGTCCCGGTAGAGCGCGGCGCGAAGCTCTTCCACCGCCGCTGGTAGCGGGTAGGCGAAGTACTGGTACTCGCCCCGCCCGAACCCGTGACGCGCCATCACGATCCTGCTCCGGAAGTGGCGCTCCTCGTCGTACATGGCCTGGAGCGACCCGGCCGTCTCCGGCGGGACCAGCGCGGGGATCACCGCCGCGCCGTGCGCATCCAGCTCCGCCGCGATCGCGGCGGCATCCCATCCGACCGTGGTGTCCATGGCTACCGCCGCTCCCGCTCGAGGAGGGCCGCCTTCCGCTCGATCCCCCAGCGGTAGCCGGTGAGGGCCCCCTGCTGCCCGACCACCCGGTGGCAGGGAATCGCGAC
>DASZPT010000350.1:0-2226 GCA_035549935.1 Gemmatimonadales bacterium | reverse complement strand
TCCTCGTGCTCCGACGCCGGCGCAGGCGGCCGCCTCGACGCGATCTGCTCCTGAGGGCGATCCACCGCGCCCTGGGCGACGAGGGCGAGGCCCCGCTGCCCGAGGGGCTCGATCCCGCGGCCTCCGGCGCGGCTACCCTGCTGTACGAGCTGGCCCGCGCCGATCACGATATCAGCCCGGCGGAGCGTGACCTGATCGCCGCGCACCTGCGCGAGTGCTGGCAGCTGGAGCCGGTCGAGGGCGCCACCCCGCCGCCGGCACCTGCGCACACCGCGGAGATGGCGACCCTGGTCTCGGAGCGGTTCGGGCGGGAGCAGCGCCTGGCGCTGATGGGACGCCTCTACCAGATCACCTGCAGCGATGGCACCTTGAGCCGGCACGAGGAGCGGCTCCTGCGCCGGGCGGCGGCGCTCCTCAGCCTGACGCCCGAGGACCTCGCCGAGGCCCGGCGCCGGATCGCGGCGGGGAGCTGAGATGAGCGGGACGGCGGCGGCCCGCTCGGCACTCGAACGGGCCTTCCTGCTCGAGCTGTTCCAGGACTATCTCGCCCTCGAGGCGGGCCACAGCCGGAATACGGTCGAGAACTACCTGCGGGACCTCCGCCGGTTCGTCGGCTTCGTGGGGGACCGGGGCGTCGGTGGACCCGGCGGCGTCACCCGCAAGCTCCTCCGCGATTTCGTCTTCGCGCTCAAGGACCTGGGACTCTCCGCGGCCACGATCCGCCGGCAGGTGAGCGCGGTCCGGACCTACTACGGCTTCCTGCTCGCCGAAGGCAGGGTCGAGAGCGACCCCAGCGACCGGCTGGAGATGCCGCGGCGCGGGCGGAAACTCCCGGACACCCTCTCGGTGGCCGACGTCGAGGCCATCCTCGCAGCCCCGCAGGCCGACGAACCGCTGGCGTGGCGGGACCGGGCCCTGCTCGAGCTGGCCTACGGCGCCGGACTCCGGGTCTCGGAGTTGTGCGGCCTCACGATCAACGACCTGCTGCTCGCGGAGGGACTCGTGCGGGTACTCGGCAAGGGGTCCAAGGAGCGACTGGTCCCGATCGGCCGGAAGGTCATCGGGGCGGTGTCGGTCTACCTCCACCAGGTGCGTCCCGAACTCGATCGCGGCAAGTCGAAGGAACGGGTCCTGCTCAACAGCCGGGGGGAGCCGCTGTCCCGGGTCGGCGCCTGGGGCATCGTCAAGCGCCGCGCGCGGCAGGCCGGGATCACCCGGCGGGTGACGACCCACACCCTCCGCCACAGCTTCGCCACGCACCTGCTCGAGGGGGGCGCCGATCTCCGGGCGGTGCAGGAGATGCTCGGGCACGCCGACCTCTCCACCACCCAGATCTACACCCACGTGGACCGGGAGTACCTCCGCTCGGTGCACCGGCAGTTCCATCCCCGGGGCTGAGAGGGGCGCGATGCGTCGTCTCCTCGCGGGCGTCGCCCTCCTTGCCGGGTGCGCGACCTACACCCCGGTGCCGGTCTCGCGTGTCGCCCAGCTCGAGACCTACGACGCCCGCGCGCTCGACGATCCCGCGTTGCGCGCCTGGTTCGACTCGCTCGGTGTGGCCGCCCCGTCGGCCGCCTGGAATCCGCGCCAGCTCGCGATCGCCGCGCTCTGGCTCCGTGCCGACCGGGGGGTGCGCGAGGCCCGGATCCGCGAGGCGGATGCCGCGCTCGTCAGCGCCGGGGCCCGGCCCCAGCCGGGCCTGTCGACCGACATCGAGTACGCCTTCACCGACCCTCAGGCCGATTCGCGCTGGGGGCTCGCACTGGCGGCCCTCTTCACCGTGGAGCTGGGAGGCAAACACGGGGCGCGGCTGGGCCGGGCGCGGGCCGGGGCCCTCGCCGCGCGGGCGCGGGTCCGCGAGGAGGAGTGGCAGCAGACCGGGGACGTCTACCGGGCTGCACTCGACTTCGAGGAGGCCCGGCGGACCATCGCGCGGGCTACCGGCGAACGGCGGCTCCTCGACTCCATGGTCGAGCTGGCCCGGGCACGGTTCGACGCCGGATCGCTCACCCGCCTCGATCTCTCCCGGCTCCAGGGAGACCAGCGCGCGGCCCTGGTCGAGGAACAGCGCGCCGCAGAGGGCGCGCGCGTGGCGCGCCGGGCCCTCGCCGGAGTCGTCGGGCTGCCGGCCCGGCGCGACTCCGTCCTCGAGGTGGCCCCGACCCAGTGGCCCCCCTGCGGCGGGGACAACGCCGACAGGGCGGCGCTGCAGCGCTCCGCGCTCGA
>DASZPT010000349.1:0-22028 GCA_035549935.1 Gemmatimonadales bacterium | reverse complement strand
GGCTGGGCGAGGGGCAGCACATCGGCACCGACACAGCGGCTCCGGCCGGCGCGCTTGGCGGCGAGGAGCCGGGTGTCGGCGCAGGTGAGCAGGGCCTTGGGGGAGGTAAGGCCCGGATCGGCGGGCAGGCCCGCCACACCGGCGCTGAAGTCCACCTCGATGGTGTGCCCGTCTCCGAGTTCGATCGGGGTGGCGGCGATCTCCTGGCGGAGCGCCTCGATCCGCAGCAGCGCCGCGTCGCGGGGCGTGCCCGGCATCATGATGACGAACTCCTCGCCGCCGTAGCGCGCGACGATATCGGTTCGCCGCATCGCCTTGAAGAGCAGCTGGGCCACCTGGGAGAGAGTCTGGTCGCCCAGGGTGTGGCCGTGGAGGTCGTTGATCTGCTTGAAGTGGTCGAGATCGAGAATCGCGAGCGACAACGGCTGGGGCTGCCGGGTGAGGTTCTCCATCGCCTTGGCGAGCACCCGGTCGAAGTAGCCGCGGTTGAAGAGGCCGGTGAGCCGGTCGTGGGAGGCGAGATAGAGGAGCCGCTGGGCCCGGCGGACGATGGTCACCGCGAGCAGCGTGGCGATGCCGAGAAGGATGAGCCGGGTGGAGAGGTCGACCGCGGAGTAGGCACCGGACTGCAGCTCGTACTTCGGGTCGGTGAGGTCGTAGGCGGCCGCGCACCAGACCCAGAGGCCGCCGTACTGCACCAGCGCGAGGACTCCGGCCACGATGCAGACCCGCGCATCGTAGCGGAGGCTCGTCGCGACGATGGCGAGGAAGTACATCTCGAAGGTGACCTTCGAGTTGAGCGCCACCAGCGGCGAGCTCACCACCAGGAACGAGACCAGCGCGGTACTCACCATCGAGACGTCGAAGGCGCTCGAGGCGAACCCGATCCACGACCACCACCGTCCCCCCCGGAGCAGGAGCCAGAGCAGGACCGCGGCCACGCTCGCCGCCAGCGTCACGCTGAAGCCGGTGACGTGAATCGGCTCGTCGGGGTAATGCAGGATATTCCAGGTCGGGGCGATCATCAGCAGCGCCATCGCCACGACGCGGACCCGCGCCACCACCACCTCGCCCTCGATGCCGGCGGTGGCCAGTGCCGGGTCAGGCCGGCCCCAGATCGGGGGCGCGGCCACACCTTCGGTGTAGCTGTCGGCGGAAGGCGATGTGGTCATGGGGGTGCGGCTCGGCTCCTGAATAGTAGCGGAACCGCGCCCGGATGCCCGGCGTAGGGCCCGCCATGACCGACCCGACGCCCGGCACCGGATGGGGACGCCTCCCCCGCTGGTCCCGCATCCTGCTGGCCTGGGGCGGAGTGGCCACGTTCTTCGTGCTGCAGTCGGTGACCAGCGCCCTGAGCCGGGGCCGCCCGATCGACCCCCTCCTCCACGTTGCCAACGAGTACGGCTACTGGCTCACCTGGGCGCTGCTCACCCCGGCGATCCTGGCCGTCATCGCGCGGCATCCGTTCGAGACCCGCCGCCGGCACGATCTCCTCGTGCATCTGGTCGCGATGGGCCTCATTGGCCTCCTCCAGGTGGCCCTGGCCGACGCGATCGAGTACGGGCTGGTCATGTGGTTCACCCCGGCCGACGCTCCGATCCGCCCCGGTTTCGGGTCACGCCTGTTCCAGGGCGCGCCCTTCGACTGGTTCACCTTCGCCTACAAGTACTGGGCCGTTGTCGGGATCGTGCTGGCGGCGCAATACCGCCGGCGGTGGGAGGAGCGCGCCGTGACCGCCGCCCGCCTCGAGGCGGGGCTCGCCCGGGCCCATCTCGCGAGCCTGCGCGGCCGGCTGGAACCGCACTTTCTCCACAACGCGCTCCACACGGTCGGCATGCTCTGTCTGACCGATCCGCCCGCCGCGACCCGCGTCGTCACCCGCCTGAGCGAGCTGCTCCGCCGCGCGATCGACCTGCCCGAGGATCAGTGGAGCCGCCTCGACGAGGAGCTCGACTTCGTGGACCGCTATCTCGAGATCGAGCGGGCCCGGTTCGGCGATCGCCTCCAGGTGGAGCTGACCGCGCCCGACGAGCTGCTCGCCGCGCGGGTGCCGGCGCTGGTGCTCCAGCCGCTGGTGGAGAACGCGGTGCGCCACGGGCTCGGCCGGCGCGCCGCCGGCGGGACACTCCGCATCGGGGCCAGCGCCCAGCCCGCCTCGGCGGGACGCTCGCTGGTGCTGGAGGTAGCGGACGACGGGCCCGGCTTCGCGCCGGAGGCCCGGCCGGGCGCGGTCGGGCTGGGCAACCTCCGCGAGCGGCTCGCCCGGCTCTATGAGGGGCGCGCGCGGCTCGAGCTTCCCGCCCCCGGCGCGCCCGCGGTGGTGCGGGTCCACCTCCCCTTGCCGGCCTGACGATGCGGGCGCTCATCGTGGACGACGAGGCACCCGCCCGGAACGGCCTCCGGCTGCTCCTCACCGCCCGCGCGGTCGAGGTCGTGGGCGAGTGCGACAGCGGGCGTGCCGCGGTCGACGCGATCCGGCGCCACCGGCCTGACCTCCTCTTCCTCGATATCCGGATGCCGGACCTCGATGGCTTCGGCGTCCTCGCCGCGCTCGAGGGGGAGCCGCTCCCCGCCACCGCGTTCGTGACCGCGTTCGACAGCCACGCGCTCCGGGCCTTCGAGGCGAACGCGGTCGACTACCTGGTGAAGCCCTTCGACCTGGTGCGGCTGGATCAGTGCCTCGCCCGCCTCACGCGCTTCGCGGGGCAGGCCCAGGCCGCGGACCGCCACGCGGCGCTCCGGGCGGCATGGCAGCGGCTCCATCCCTCGGCCGGCGACCACCGGATCCCGGTGCGCGAGGGACACCGGCTCCGCTTCGTCCGGCCGGAGGAGGTCCACTGGCTCGAGGCGCGGGGGAACTACGTCGCCCTCCACACCGGGGCCGATGCCCCGCTGGTCCGCGGCCCCCTCGGCGACCTGCTCGCGCGGCTCGATCCGACCCGCTTCGTCCGCGTCAGTCGCTTCGCCGCGGTGAACCTCGACCGGGTGGAGCGCGCCGAGTCCGTGTCAGGCGGCCTGGTGGTGCAGTTGCAGAATGGAGCGCGGGCGGAGGTCAGCCGCCGGCACGCGCCGGGATTCAAGCGTCATTTCCGGGGTCCCTGAGCCGGCGGGCGCTGCCGGATCCGCCGCCGACACGGGTGGCGGGAGAGACAGGTGATTGCCGCATCAGGGGTGGAGCGCTCACCCCTGCATGCGAGTCCTCATGACGATCACCGCCGAGTACCCGGTCCGCCCCCGCCCGTCGCGTCCCGCAACCGTCACCCCCATCCGTCCCGCGGCCGCGCCGGCCCGCGCGCGGCTCGACGGCATCGACCTGGTCCGCGGCCTGGCCATCGTCCTGATGGCGCTGGACCACGTCCGCCACTACTTCACCGACGTCCGCTTCGACCCGACCGACCTCACCCAGGCGAGCGCACCGCTCTTCCTGACGCGCTGGGTCACGCACTACTGCGCGCCGGCCTTCGTGCTGCTTGCCGGGGTGAGCGCGGCGCTCTGGGCCCGGAAGCGGTCCGCCGCGGAGCTGTCACGCTTCCTCCTCACCCGCGGACTCTGGCTCATCGCGCTCGAGTTCACGGTGGTGTACTTCGGCTGGAACTTCAACGTCCGGTACGAGTCGGTGCACGCGCAGGTCATCTGGGCCATCGGGGCGTCGATGGTCGTGATGGCTGGGCTGGTACGCCTGCCGCGGAAGACGATCGGCCTCGTGGCGCTCGGGCTGATCGCGGGGCACAACCTGTTCGATGGGATCAGGCCGGAGGCGCTGGGGCCGCTGGCGCCGCTGTGGCAGGTGCTGCACGCCCCGGGCATCATCGCCGGCACCACCGTGCTGGTCCTCTATCCGCTGCTGCCATGGATCGGGGTGCTGGCCGCGGGCTACCTGATGGGGCGGTTCTGGATCGAGGAGAGCAGCGAGGAGCGGCGGCTCTCGCTCCTGGTGCTGGGGATGAGCCTGATGGCGGGGTTCGTCGTGCTGCGGCTGAGCGGGGTCTACGGCGATGCCTCGCCCTGGGATCCCCGGTCGCCGCACCCGCTCCTGTCGGTGCTCAATACCACGAAGTACCCGCCGTCGCTCCAGTACCTGCTGATGACGCTCGGGCCGGCCTGTCTACTGCTCGCGTTGGTCGATCGCGGGGCGCCGCGGGGGCTCGGCTGGCTCGTGACCTTCGGCCGGGTCCCGCTCTTCTTCTACGTCGCGCACATCTACCTGATCCACGCCCTCGAGGTCCTGGTGGGGCAGGCGCTGGGCTTCGCGCCGTACGACCTGATGCGCTCGGCGCAGCCGGCGGGGTTCGGATTCGGCCTGCCGGTGGTGTATCTGGTCTGGCTCAGTGTGGTGGCCGCGCTCTACCCGCTCTCGGCGTGGTACGCGCGGGTGAAGGCGGCGGGACGCGGTTGGTGGTGGGGCTACCTCTGATCCCCCGGGCGTCACGTTCACTCCGAACACTCACACTCGACGCTGGGTTCACATGGACATCACCGCAGAACACCGGGTCCTGCGCGGCAGCCACCCCGCCACCAGTCGGCCGGCCCGCCCCGTCGCTCCGTCGCGGCTCGACGGCATCGACCTGGTGCGCGGGCTCGTCATCGTGATCATGGCCCTGGATCACGTGCGGGCCTACTTCACCGATCTCCGGTTCGATCCGACCGACCTCTCCCGGACTACCGCGGCCCTGTTCCTGACCCGATGGATCACCCACTATTGCGCACCGGTCTTCGTGCTGCTGGCGGGAGTGGGTGCCGGTCTCGCCGCACGGAGGCGCTCTCCGTCCGAGCTGTCGCGGTTTCTGCTGACCCGCGGCCTCTGGCTCATCGTGGTCGAATTCACGGTGGTGAATCTGGCCTGGCGCTTCAACCTGAGGCTGGAGAACCTCTGGGCCCAGGTGATCTGGGCCATCGGCGCGTCGATGGTGATACTGGCCGCGCTGAGCCGGCTCCCCCGGAACGCCGTCGGGGTGATCGGCCTGGCGCTGATCGCGGGGCACAACCTCCTGGACGGGATCGCGCCCTCGGCATTCGGGTCCTTCGCTCCCCTGTGGAATATCCTGCACGTGCGCGGCCCGATCCTCGGCGGCGCGGTGCTGGTCTTCTACCCCCTCCTCCCCTGGCTCGGCGTGATGGCCGCGGGCTGGTTCCTGGCCGGGCTGTGGACCGGGCAGTCCGGGGAGAACCGTCGATTCACCCTGGCGATGGTCGGAGCGGCGTCCATCGCGCTGTTCCTCGCCCTCCGGCTCACTCGCATCTACGGCGATCCCGCGCCGTGGGATCCGGGATCACCCCACCCGATCCTCTCGGTGCTCAACACCACCAAGTATCCGCCATCGTTGCAGTACCTGCTCATGACGCTGGGCCCGGCCTGTCTGCTGCTGGCGATGGTCGACGGGGGCGTGCGGCCGGGGTTCCGGTGGCTGGTGGACTTCGGCCGGGTGCCGTTCTTCTTCTACGTCGTCCATCTGTACCTGATTCATGGCCTGGCGGTGCTGGTGGCCGGGGCGCAGGGATTCGACCCGGGGCAGATGATGGAGCCCTATACCCACCTGCCGTCGACCTGGGGCGTCGGGCTGGGATCGGTCTATCTGGTCTGGGCCGGCATCATCGGGGTGCTGTACCCGCTCTGCCGCTGGTACGCGCGGGTGAAGGCGGCGGGACGCGGTTGGTGGTGGGGCTACCTCTGACCGCTCGTCACACCGGCACCACCGCTCGTCACCGGAGGGGAAACGGGTTGGGGAAGGGCGCGTAGTCGGCCCCAACCTCAACCCGTGGGGCATCGATGCGTCTGGCTGTTTCCCTCGCGATGGGCGCGCTCCTGGTAGGCCTGGCCGGCGGCCTCCCGGCGAGTCGCGCGCACTCCAGCCCGCCGCAGGCGCCGGACAGCGTCGCCGCCGAACTGGTCCTTCCCGGTCTCGTGTCCACGCCGTTCGACGAGCTCAATGCGGCCTTCACCCCGGATGGGCGGGAGCTCTACTGGTCGATCAATTCGGTGCAGGGGCCGGCGGGTGTCGGGGTGATCGTGATGGCCCGGCAGGGGAAGGATGGGCGCTGGAGCCGGCCCGAGCTCGCCTCGTTCTCGGGACGGTTCAGCGACTATGACCCGTTCGTCGCGCCGGACGGGAAGCACCTCTTCTTCATCTCCAACCGGCCGAAGGGCGCCGACACCTGGGACGCAGACGACTTCGACATCTACGCCGTGGAGCGTCAGGGAGACCACTGGGGCGCGCCGGCCCGGCTGGAGGGGCCGGTCAACAGTCCCGCTCCCGAGTACTACCCCTCGGTCGCCGCCAACGGCAACCTCTATTTCAGCAGCACCCGGCCGGGGAGCAAGGGCCTGGACATCTTCCGCTCGCGTTTCGTCGATGGCCACTACCAGGAGCCCGAGAATCTCGGCGAGGCGGTGAACGGCACGGCGCCGACGGCGGAGATCGACAACTACGGCGCGCCGGACGAGAGTTTCATCGTGTTCGCGGCGTTCCGGCGCGGCGGCATCGGGAGCCAGGACCTCTACGTGAGCTTCAACCAGCATGGCACCTGGACCCCGTCCCGCATCCTGCCGAAGGGGATCAACTCGACCGCGCGGGAGTACACCCCGATCGGTTCCCCCGACGGCAAGTACCTCTACTTCACCTCGATGCGCGGCTTCACCGACGATTCGCTGCCACGGCGCCTCACGCTCAAGGAGTGGCGCGACAGCATCCAGTCCATACGCAACGGCAACGGCAACGTCTACCGGGTCCCGCTTTCGGCGGTCCTGGCGCTCCGCGCCGCGCCCTGACGGGCCAGGGGAAATGAACAGGGCCGCCACCCTGGCGGCCCTGCCGTACAGCGTTCAACCTGCGACCCGCCTCGACTCAGCTCCCGCTGCCGCCCAGCGCCTTGTAGAGGGCGGCATAGGCGGTCGCGGCCTCGGTCCGGCCCTGCGCCAGCAGGTCCTGGGTCTCGAGCTGGGTCCGCTCCGCGTCCAGCACCTGGAGGAAATCGGCGACCCCTTCGCTGAACCGCATCCGGGCGAGGTCCGCGGCGCGTTCGCTCGCGGCGCTGGCCTCGGCCAGCTGGGTCACGCGGGTCCGGGAGGCGTTGTAGCGCGCCAGCGCCGTCTCCACCTCCTCGATGGCCGCGAGGACCACCTGCCCGTACTGGGCCCGCGCCTCGTCCTCCCGCGCCTGGGCCAGATTCACCTCGCTCTTCACCCGCCCCAGGTTGAGGAGCGGCCAGCTCAGGACCGGGCCGACGGCGTAGCGGAAGCTGCCGTTGTCGCCCAGCCCGTTGAACTCGCCCGCCGTGAGCCCCAGGCTCCCGCCGACCGAGAGCCGGGGCAGGAACTCCGAGCGGGCCGAGCCGGTGAGCGAGGCCTGCGCGGCGGCGTAGCGCTCCGCCGCGGCCACGTCGGGACGGTGGCGGGTGATCGAATCGGGGCTGCCGACCGCCACGGAGTCGGGGAGCGACGGCTGCCCGCTCACCGGTCCCAGCTCGGCCGCCACCTCGGTCGGCGAGCGGCCCACCAGGACGCCGATCCGGTACTGGGCCGCGGCCACCTGGGCCTGGCGCGCCGGAATCGAGGAGAGCGTGATGCTGAGCTGCGCCAGGGCGCGCTCGGTGTCGAAGGCGCTGCCCCGCCCCGCGTCGAGGCGGTCGCGGGTGAGCGCCAGCGTGCGGCGCTGGTTCTCCGCGTTCCGCTCCGCCACGGCGAGCTGCTCCTGCGCCCCCCGCAGCTCGAAGTAGGCCCGCGCCAGCTCCGCGGTGAGCGCCACCAGCACGCCGCGAAGATCCTCGCGGCTCACCGCCACGAAGGCGTCCTGCGCGCGGATGTTGTGGCGGAGCCGGCCGAAGAGGTCCACTTCCCAGGCCGCGTCGAAGCCCGCATCCCACACGCTCTCGTCGGGCAGGCGTCCGGAGGCGCCGGGGAAGGACGCGCTCGCGAAGCGCCGCCGGGAGAACCCGCCGCTCACGATCCCCTCGGGTGTCAGGTCCAGCACCGCCCGGCTCCGGGCGGCCCGGGCCTGTCGCACCCGCGCCTGCGCCGCGCGGACGTCGAGATTGGCGTGGATCGCCTCCTCGGTGAGGCGCATCAGGGTCGAATCGCCAAGCTGCTTCCAGAAACCGGCATCGAACTCCACCGGGTCGTTGGCCCGGACCGGCGTCGTGGAGAGCGCGGGCCGCGCCGCGAGGCCGGACGCCCCGGTCTCGCGGTAGGCCGCGGGCACCGCCACCGGGGGCGGCCGGTAGGCCGGCGCCCCCATGCAGGCGGAGAGGATCAGCAGGGACAGCAGCGACAGCTTACGCATGAGCCACCTCGGGCCGGGCCAGCGCCGGCACCGGCAGTTCTTCAGTGGTGATCACCGGGCTCGGCTTGTGCTCCGCCGCGATGAGGGAGTAGAAGACCGGGACCACGAACAGCGTGAACAGGGTGCCGACGGTCATCCCGGCCACCAGCACGATGCCGATGCTGTTCCGCGCCTGCGAGCCGGGCCCATGGACGAAGACCAGGGGCAGGTGTCCGAACACGGTCGCCGCCGAGGTCATCAGCACCGGCCGGAGCCGGGTGAGGGACGCCTCCCGGAGCGCGGCCAGCTTCTCGAGCCCCTGCTGCTGCAGGGTGTTGGCGAACTGCACGATCAGGATGCCGTTCTTGGCGATCAGCCCCACCAGCGTGATCAGCCCCACCTGGGAGTAGATGTTGATGGTGGTGAGGTCGAGGAAGCTGAAGACCAGCGCCCCGCTGATGGCGAGCGGCACCGAGCCGAGCAGCACGATCAGGGGATCGCGGAAGCTCTGGAACTGCGCCGCGAGCACCAGGTAGATGAGCAGGACCGCGAAGCCCAGGGTCACCGTGAGCGCCGACCCCTCCCGCCGGATCTGGCGCGACTCGCCGGCAAAGTCGGTGGTGACGCCAGGCGCGCTCACCGCGGCCACGGCGCCCTCCAGCACCTTGAGTCCCTCTTCCTTCGTGATGCCGGGCTTCACCCCGCCGAAGATCCGGACGCTGTTCCGCTGCTGGAACCGCTGCAGCGTCCGCGGCGCTGCGGTCGACTCGATGCGCGTGAAGGTCGAGACCGGGACCAGCGCCCCCGAGGGGGTCTTGATCTTGAGGTCGAGCAGCGGGCCCACCGTGGCGCGGTCGGCGTCGCCGATCTGGGGAATGACCTTGTAGCTCCGGTCGAAGTAGTTGAACCGGTTGACGTAGCCGCCGCCCAGCAGGGTGCCGAGCTCACGGCCCACGCTCGCGAGGTCGAGCCCGAGGTCGGCCACCTTCTCGCGGTCGATCACCACCCGCGCCTCGGGCAGGTCGATCTTGAGGTCGGTGTCGACGTAGAGGAACTTGCCGCTCTGCCAGCCGGCGCCCACCACCTGGTTCACCACGCCGAGGAGCTGCTCCGGCGGCGCGTCGCTCTCCAGCACCAGCTCGACGTCGTACTGGCCCGGCGTCGGGAGCGGCGGGTCGAGCCGGGGGAAGACCTGGAGCCCCGGCACCTGCGATACGGCCCCATAGACCGCGCCGTACATCTGCTCCGTCGACCGGGCGCGCTGCTTCCAGTCCTTCGCCACCATCCCGCCGAAGGCGCCCCAGTTGGCGCTCAACGACCACATGAACTTCGCCTCGGGGAAGGCCTGGATCCGCCGCACCACCTCGAGCGAGGCCGCGTTGGTGGCCTCGAGCGAGGCGTCGGGCGCGGCCTGCATGAAGAGGCTGATGTGGCTCTGGTCCTCGACCGGGGCCAGCTCCCGCCGGGAATACTGGTAGAGCGGCCAGGCGGCGAGCATCACCAGCAGCGAGGCCGCGACGACTCCCCAGCGCATGCCGAGCGCGCCGTCGAGCAGGGTGGCGTACCGGTCCCGCACCGCTTCGAACCCGCGGTTCACCAGCCGGGTGAGGCGGGTCTCCTCGCCATGCTCATGCACGAAGCGCGAGCTCATCACCGGCGAGAGCGTCACCGCCACGATGCCGGAGACCACCACTGCCGCGGCCAGCGTGATCGCGAACTCCAGGAACAGCGTGCCGGTGAGGCCCCCCTGGAAGCCGATCGGGGTGTACACCGCGGCCAGCGTGACGGTCATCGCCAGCACCGGCCCGACCAGTTCCCGCGCGCCGACGAGGGCGGCCGAGATCCGGCTTCGGCCCTCGCGCACGTGGCGTTCGACGTTCTCCACCACCACGATCGCGTCGTCCACCACCAGCCCCACCGAGAGCACGATCGCGAGGATCGTGAGCAGGTTGAGACTGAAGCCGGCGGCGTACATCACGATCGCCGCGCCCACCAGCGAGATCGGCATCGCCACCAGCGGCACCAGCGCGGTCCGGACCGAGCCCATGAAGAGGAACACCACCAGCCCGACGATCAGGATCGTCTCGGTGAGCGTCTTGGTGATCTCCTTGAGCGCGTCCTCCATGAACACGGTGGCGTCGTAGGCCATCTGCATGTCGATGTCGGGCGGCAGGGTCGGACGGATCCGGTCCATCTCCGCCCGGAGCCGGTGCGCCACGTCGATCTCGTTCACGCCCACCAGGGGCCAGATCCCGAGGTAGACCGCCTTCTTCTCCCCGTACTTCGCCACCATCTGCGCCTCTTCGGCGCCCAGCTCCACCCGGGCCACGTCCGAGAGCCGGACGATGGCGCCCCGCCGCTCCGCGACGATGAGGTCCTTGAACTCGTCGGTGGTGCGGAGGTCGGTGTTCGCCAGCAGGTTCACCTGGACCAGGTTGCCCTTGGTCTGGCCCACCGCCGCGAGATAGTTGTTCCGCTGCAGCGCGGCATAGACATCCCCGGGGGCGAGTCCCAGCGCCGCGAGCTTCGCGGGATCGATCCAGACCCGCATCGCGATCTGGCGACCGCCCTCGAAGGTCACCCGCTGGACCCCCGGCAGCGTGGCGAGCTGCGGCTGGAGCGAGCGGAGCAGCCAGTCGGTGATGGCCGGCACGTCCCGCTTGCTCGAGGTGAAGCTCAGGTAGAACGAGGCGTAGGGGCGGTCGGCCCGCTGCACCTCGACCACCGGCGGCTCCGCCTCGGATGGCAGCTCCGACCGCACCTGCTGCAGCCGGGCCGTGACCTCCGCCAGCGCCGCGGTGCTCGAGTGATTGAGCTTGAGCCGGATCGTCACCGTGCTCACACCCGCCCGGCTGGTCGACTCGATGTAGTCGACACCGCTGATGGCGGAGACCGCGCGCTCGATGGGCGTGGTCAGGAAGCCGCGCACCGTCTCGGCGCTGGCGCCGGTGTACACGGTGGTGATCACCACCGAGGAGCTCTCGATCTGCGGGTACTGCTGCACCGGCAGGTTGGCCAGGGCGCGCCACCCCACCAGCAGGATGACCAGGTTCACCACGGCCGCGAGCACCGGGTGCTTGATGAAGACGTCGGTAAAGGAGCGCATGCTCGGATCCTCAGCGCTGGGCCGTCTGGGCGGCCGGTTCGGCCGACGCGACCTTGACCGCTTCGCGCAGCTTGAAGGAGCCGGAGGCCGCGATCTGCTCCCCGGGCCGGAGGCCGTCGAGGATGAGGACCGTGTCGCCCAGCACCGGGCCGGCGAGCACCTGGCGCTCGTGCGCCCGCGGCGCGCCGGCGGAGTCGGGGCTCACCACCCACACATGGTCGCCGCCGGGTCCCTTGCGGAGCGCACTCACCGGGATCGCGACCGCGGTACCCATCGGACCCACCGGCACCTCGACCTTCACCGAGGCACCCGGCGACACCGACGCGCCGGCGAGACGCGCCCGGACCGTCGCGTTCCGGGTGGTGGGATCGACCCGGGCGTCGATCGCGATGATCTTCGCGTTCACGGGCCTCGGGTCCTCGTCGGTGGTCACCAGCACCGTGCTGCCGGGATGAATGCCGGCCGCCACGCTCTGCGAGACCTCGAAGTCCACGTGCTCGGCATCGGCCACGCCCTGGAGCGTGGTGAGCTCCACACCCTCGTTCAGGTACTGGCCGATATGCACGTCGGCGATGCCCACCCGGGCACGAAAGGGTGCCCGGATCGTCTTCTTCGCGATGATCGCGCGGGTGCGCGCGATGTGCGCCTGGGCCACGTCGCGCTGGGCCCGCGCCTGGTCGACCTCTTCCTGCGAGACCGCCTGGTGCTGCCGGAGCCGCTCCAGCCGCTCCAGCGTGGTCTCTGCCAGCGCGGCCTCGGCCTGCTCCGCTTCGAGGTCGGCCAGCTCGACCGAGACATCGAGCGCGACCAGCACCTGCCCGGCCTCGACGATCTGCCCGGGCGCAAGCGAGGACTGCCGGACCGTGCCGGCGAGCTCGTTGCGGAGCGTGATGGACTGGAGCGCGAGCACGGTGCCCACCGCCGTGGTGCTCTGGCGGTGGGATCGCGGCTCGGCGGTGGCGAGCGTGACCAGCTCCACCGGCTCGGGCTGGTGCGCGGCGGCGGCCTCCGCCGACCGGTGGCTGCTCCGCTTCCAGGCCGCGAGCAGGAGGCCGGTGCCGAGCACCGCGCCGATGAGGAGCAGGGAACCGAGCCAGCGGCGGGGGAACGGAAGGGGCGAACTCATGACAGCGACTCCTGACGGGTTACGGTCAACGCGCGAACCGGACAACCGGGACGACACTACTCGTCGTTCGACGACCCGCGGAATCGACACCCCGCGGAGCGACAGTTTGACAACCATCAAACACAGATGCGAAAAAAAAGGAGCCGCTCCGACACCCTCGGGTTGCGGCCCCGCCCGTCAGCCAACCCGCGCAACCCGCCGCATCAGCTCGGCGGTGTACGCGGCCAGGACTTCCCGGCGCACTTCATAGAACCGGTACTGCCCATCCCGCCGGGTCTCGACCAGCCCGGCCCGCACCAGTTCCTTGATATGGTGACTGATCGTCCCCTTCGACACGGGGAACTCCTCGCACAGCCGCTGGCAGGAATACTCGCGCTGGCTGCCGATCGACTCGAGCAACGCCATGCGCCGCGGATCGGCGAGTGCCTTGCCGATCAGCTCGAACTGGCGGGCGGAGAGGGCCGTGGGCGGCGTCTCGAGTTTCATGGTTCTATGAATATCAAACTAGTCGGGATTTGTCAACCCGGAGGGTCCGCCTTGAGCCCCGCCCCACGCCGGTCGACCTTCCACCCATGCCCCCAGGTCGAAGTCAGCGCGTCTGGAGTCTCCGCAGCTGGTCGGATGTCTCGGCGGGACTCGCGTGCGACCACCTCGTGATCGCTCCAGGGGCGCTCGCGGTCGAATCCCCCGAGCCGATGCTTGCCGGCCATGCGCTTCACCCGGCGAACCTGGAGCAGGAGGCCAGGAGACTGGCCGGTGCCCTTCCTCCCGGGCGAAGGGTGGATCTCTACCAGTCCGTCGCCGCGCCGTGGGCGGTCGGTGTCGCCGCCGCCGTCCTCGGGATCCCGCTGCAGGACGCCGAGCGCCTGGTTCCGGTCTCGCGAACGGTGTTCGAGGCCGCGGCCCGTGCCACGGGATCCGGGACGAGCCCCGCCGCGCTCGAGGCGGCCATGGACCTCGCCGGTCATCTTCCCGGGAGTCCCCTGGCGGTTCAGTCCTTCGTCGCGCTGGCCCATACCCTGCCGCACTTCCTCGCGGCGGCCTGGCACCTGCTCCTGTCCGTGCCGGAGGAGATGGATCGCCTCAGGCGGGAGGGAGAGCGGATGCCCTGCGTGATGGAGGAACTCCTCCGGCTCGCCGGTCCCTCCCGGGTGGTCTATCGAGTCGCGGAAAGCGCGGCCGAGATCGGCGCCGCGCGGATCGAGCCGGGCGACGATGTCCACCTCCATCTCGCCGCCGCCAACCGCGACCCCGCCCGCTTCACCGAGCCGGAGCGGTTCAACCCCGATCGGGCCGAAGGCGGCCACCTCGCCTTCGGCCGCGGGCGCCATGCCTGCGCCGGGGCCCAGTTGATTCGCCACGCCGCCCAGTCGGCCACCGCCGCCCTTCTCGCGGAGTGCCGCGCCATGACGCCGGCGGGAGACCCGGACTGGCTCACCGGCCCCGCGATCGCCGCGCCGGTGACGCTGCCGGTGGTCGTCTCGCACTGAGCCGGCGCGCTACCCGCTGTAGCGCACCCGCACCCGGCTCGGCAGGGCCTTCAGCCCCTCGCGGGTAATGCCCACCGCGCCGCTGATCAGCAGTCGGCGGAGACGGGGGAGCGCCGCGAGATGCACCAGCCCGGCGTTGGTGATCCCGGGGGTGAGCCAGAACTCGAGTTCCTCGAGGGAGGTCATCCCACCCAGCACCTGCAGGCTCCGGTCGGTGATCCGGGTCCGTCCGCCATAGTAGGTCCGCAGCCGCTCCAGGCCGGCGAGCTGCTCGGTCGCCCGATCCCCGGTGTCACGGCAGTACATGCACCAGAGGCGCTCGAGTCGCCTGATCCTGCCGACATGCCGAAAGGCATCGTCCTGCACGTTCATCGGCACCAGCTGCTTCAGCGAGGGAAACTCGGGGAGGAGAGCGAGCGCGGCATCGTCGACACCGGCCAGGTTGAGCGCCACTCCCACAAGTGACGGAACTCCCGCCAGGGCGCGGAAGCCCCGGCTCCCGAGGTTGTCCGAGTCACGGGCCCAGAGATGCTCCAGTGTTCGCGACCGGCTCAGAGAGACGAATCCGTCGTCGCTGGCCACCGTCCCCTGGGCCATCAGCATGCGGAGCGAGGGTAGCGCGGCGATGTGGTCCATCGCGACATCGTCACACAGAGCGTCCTGGCAACCGAGCATGCCGAGATGGGACATCTCGCGGAGGGGGGCCAGGCCCGCGGGCGTGAGGACGCTGGTATGCCAGAAGAGGCTGAGCCCGAAGATCCCGTCGAGCGCGACCAGCTCCCGCATCCCGGCGTCGGTGAACGGACCATCGAGGAGCAGGAACGTGGGCGCGGTGTCGAAGTCCATCATGTCGTAACGCGGCGCGGTGCCTTCCCAGGTCCGGAAGAGCGGGATCTCCCGGAGCCGGGCCAGGCCCCGATCCGTCACCTCCCGTCCGGTGTAGAGTCGCCGGAGTTCGGGCATTCCCCCGAGCGATGCGATGGCACCATCGCCGGTGTGCGTCCCCATGAGGTTCACTTCCTCGAGGTGCGGACACCGGGACAGCCGCGCCACACCGGCATCCGAGATGCGCGGAGCCCAGCAGGCGCGGAACAGCCGGAGGTTGGCCAGCCCGCCAACGGCGGTCAGCCCCTGGTCGGTGAAGCCCATGTGGACGCCGCTCAGGTCCAGCTCCTCGAGCTGCGGCATCGCCGCGAGGTGCGCGAGCCCGGCATCGGTCATGCGCTGCGAGCCCTCGAGGTTGAGTAGGGTGAGCTGCGGAAGGTCGGCCAGCCGGGCGAGTCCCGCATCCGTCATCTGGCCGTTCGCGACGAGGCCCGTCAGGTCGTGATCCTCCATGACCTGGAGCAGCTGATCCCAGTCGCCGTCCTGGAGGGGTGGATGGAGCTCGAGGGCGCGCCGCTCCCAGTCGATCTCGTAGAAGAGGGAGTGTCCGGCGGCCGGCGCCGGTGAGCCGCGTTCGACGACCGACGCGACCAGGTCCGCCCACCGCTCGACCCCGTAGTGGCGCGCCACCGCCAGCCGCGCGTCGTCCAGGGTCCAGTCGTCGTCGGCCCGCCCGCCCGCGGCATCGGTCAGCCATTCTCGTACCTGTCCGCGCGTCCGGTCCAGGCCGTAGGAAGAGCCGGTGAAGGCGATCAGCCGGCGGAGCGCCCCGGCGTCGCCGCGGACGCCGGCGTGGACATCGGCCGCGACCTGCTCCAGTTCGGCGAGCCGGGTGGTCCCGCCGCCGAGCGCGTGCACCAGGCGGGGCCAGCTGGAATAGCCGAGCTCGCGGGCGAGGGTGAACTGGACGGCGGAGAGCGTGGCGGCGGGGTCGCTCTGGCGAAGCGCCTTGAGGCGCTCCTTGGCCTGCTTGCGCAACTGCTGGAGGGAGAGACGCATCGAACGATCTCCTTTCAGAGTCGCCCGGGTCCGCTGGTACGGGCTGAAAGAAGATCGCGAGTTGTCACGACGCGCTGCGCCAGGTGGGCTCAGCCCTTCCCGCGGACCGGAGGCGTCCTGTGCCGCCCGCCACACGCTACCCGTTCCGCCAGGCGGGGTCAACTAGCGTGTGGCGCGGTGGGCCTCGAGCAGCGGGTCGATCTCGGCGTACCCGGTGGGCAGGGTGATTCCGTCGGTGGTGGCGCCGGCGGCGAGGAGTGCCGCGACCCCCTCCGGGGAACGCCGCTCGGTCCAATAGGAGTCGACGCAGGCGCGCACCGCGAGCATCAGCGGCGTGCGCCCCCGGGCGTCGGTGGCATTCACCGCTGCCCCGCGAGCGAGCAGGAGCCGGAGGGTGTCATTCCACGCCCGCCACGCGGCCACGTGGAGCGCGGTGGTGCCCTGGGCGAGGTCCCAGTATCCGTCCCCGGCATAGCGGGCATCGACAGGAATCCCCAGGTCGAGGAGGCGCGCCACGCCCGCGGTGTTCGCCGTGCCGGCGAACCCGGCCAGCAGCGCCCCGCCCATGGCGCGGAGCTGGGCGACCAGCGCCGGCGCCTCCGCGACCGCCCGCGCGACCCCGGCATCGTCGTCCAGCGCGCAGGCGGCGATCAGCCGGTCGACTCCCGTCAGCTCGATGGGGAACCCCCGTGCCTGGAACAGTCGGAGCAGGTCGCCCCGTCCGCGCCGCGCCGCCCGGGCGACCGCCGACAGGCCCTCCTGCTCGAGTCGCGGGTCGCCGCCATGGTCGAGGAGTGCCTCCATCGCCTCACGGGCGTTGTCCCGCATGATCGCATGATGCATCGCGGTGAAGCCGGGCCGACCCCAGCGCTCGTTGGGATTGGCGCCCTGCCGGAGGAGGTACCGCACTCCCTCGAGATCGTGCCAATCGTGTTTGCGGATGAGCATCACCGCGAGGCTCTTCGGCGTGAGCTTCCCGGTCTCCACCACCAGTCGCAGCGCCTCGAGGTCATCGGTCTCGGGCGAGTGGTAGGTGACCTCGTCGTCGTTGGGATCGGCGCCGCGTTCGAGCAGGAGCCGGGTGAGGGGCGCGTGATGCGCGACCCCGGCCGCTCCGTAGAGCGGGGTCTCGAACTCGGGGAACTCCCCCGTGGTCCAGAAGCCGCCGTTGGGGTCCGCTCCGGCGTCGAGCAGTAGCGTAGCGGTGCGGACGAAGGCGTCGCTTCGCGCCGGTTCGAGCCTCAGGAACTTGGAGAGACAGAGGTAGACCAGCGGCATCCCGCCGAAAGGCTCGGCTGTGGCGGTCACGGCGCCCGGATGCTTCGCGAGGAACGCCCGCACCCGCGCCTCGTCCCCCAGGACCGCGGCGGCGTGGATCGACCTGGCGGGGAGACCAGGGTCGGCAGCGAGCATGGCACGGGCCTCGTCGAGCGTCCCGTGCCAGGTCGCCGCACGCAGGAAGGCCGCGATCGGATCAGAGATAGCGCAACCACCACTCCCGCCGGCGGGCCTTCACTCCGGCAAACCAGCGGCAGGCGAAATAGAGGATGACGACGGCCACGCCCCAGACCAGGTACAGCAGGGGCAGCCCCCAGGTGTACCCCTCTGGCGGTGGCGGATTCTCCATCGGGTGATTGGTGAAGAGCCACGGATTCACCTGGCCCTCGCGCAGGAACGAGACGCCGACCGCGAGGAGATGGATCAGGGGAATGTGCAGCAGATAGTAGAAGAAGGGAACGCGCCCGAAGACCGTCAGCCACCCGGCCACCGCACCCCGCGCGCGCTCCACCAGCGGGATCAGCGCGATGGTTGGCCCCAGGGTCATCAGGAGAAAGAGGAGTGACGCCGGGTACTTGGTGGTGTTGAGGAAGCGGAAGAGCGCCGGCATCGGCGGGGCGCCGCCCGGTCCGCTCCCCACCGCGGTCCACGGCCGGAGATCGCCGTAGATGTTGAAACCGCGCAGGACCAGGAAGAGGGCGATCGCCCCGAGTCCGATCCGGAGGCAGAGCCGATCGCGCTCCGCCGGGGGCCGCGTGAGGATCCGGCCGAAGGCGTACCCCGCCGCCATCACCCCGATCCAGGGGATGATGGAGTAGAGCACCGTGAGCCGGGGGCCGTCGGCACCGAGCTGCACCGGGCCGGCGAAGAACCCGAGGTAGAGAATCTTCCAGAGCCCGCTCAGCGGATCGGTCTGGATCCCCCGCATGACCTGCCCCAGCACCAGGCCGAGCAGGTTGTGGCCGGCGATGATCACCAGGCCGAACACGCCGACCGCCGTGACCGGCAGCTTCACCAGCCCCGCCATCAGGATCATGCACCAGCCGATCGCCCAGATCACGCCGGCCAGGGCGTAGTGCGCATAGTCGAAGTTGAAGGTCCAGAAGAACCGGATGAACGTGAGCTCGAGCAGGACGAGCCAGGCGCCCCGCAGCAGGAGCTGGCGGGAGAGACGCGTCTCGCGCTGGCCCTGCAGGTAGGCGCTGGTGCCGGCGAGGAAGATGAAGGCCGGCGCGCAGAAGTGGGTGACCCAGCGTGTGAAGAAGACGCCCGGCGTGGGTCCGCCGGCGGGCACACCGGAAAAGACCCGGACATGGTCGATCGCCATCAGCACCATCACGGCGCCACGGATGATGTCGATCGAGGTGATCCGGGGACGCGAGGCGGCCGGTGTGGGGGCCGGCGCGGGAGCGGTGAGGGTCGTCGTCATGCCGGAACAGGGTGGGGATCGCGGCCGGCGGAGGCAAGATGGCCGCCGGGAACGGTGGCCGTCCTGCGGCAAGCGGTGCGGCGACCGCCGCTACCGGCGAATGGTCCCGCGGCTCAGCCGCGCGGGCCGGCGGGGCGGAGGAGCGACTTCACCTCCGCGAGCCGCCGCCGGCTCACGGGGATCTCGGTGCCGTCGCGGAGGAGGACCTGGGCGTCGCGTGCGTCATCGCCGCCGCGCCACTCCCGCACCTGGTCGAGCCGCACGATGGCGGAGCGGTGCACCCTCAGGAACCGCGCGGGGTGCAGCCGCGCCATCAGCGCCGAGAGCGATTCGCGCACGCGGTAGGCCCGGCCACGGCTGTGAATCACCGCCTGGTAGTCGTCGGCCTCGATCCAGTCGATCTCGCCCTGGTCGAGCAGGAGCTCGCCCTGCCCTGTCGGGACCGCGATCGTCGGGGCCGCGCTCCCGGACGGCCGCGGGACCTCGGCGGTGGCCGGCGCGACCCCGAGGAGGGCGGAGAGCTGGCCCGCGAGCGCCACCGCATCCCGGAGCCGGAACCGCTCCCGCACCCGCTCGATCGTCTGGCGGAAGCGGGACTCGGAGAGCGGCTTCACCAGGTAGTCGATGGCGTGGGCCTCGAAGGCGCGGACCGCGAAGGCGTCGTACGCCGTCACGAACACCGTGAACGGCATGCGCTCCGCGCCATAGGCGCGAATCACCCCGAGACCGTCGAGACCCGGCATCTGCACGTCGAGGAAGACCAGGTCCGGTTCCAGCGTGCCGAGGGCCCGGAGCGCCTCGCGGCCGTCGCGGCTCTCCCCCGCCACGGTGAATTCGGGATAGGCGGCGAGCAGCTGGCGCACGCCCCGGCGCGCCAGCGGCTCGTCATCCACGATGAGGACGCGGATCGGGTTCACGCCTCGGCCTTCCGCCAGGGGATGCGCACGGTCGCGGCGGCGCCACCCTGCGCGGTCCGCGAGAGCTCCAGAGTGGCCCGTGGTCCGTAGAGCGTGGCGAGCCGCTCCCGGGTGGTTCCGAGCCCGACCCCTTCGGTGCCGGTTCCCGGGCCCGGTCCGGGGCCGTCGTCCACCACCGAGAGCACCAGGTCGTCTCCCGCACGCCGCGCCTCGACCCGGAGGAGCGTCGCGGTCGATTGCCGCGCGAGCCCGTGCCGCACCGCGTTCTCCACCAGCGGCTGCAGGACGAACTCCGGGACCAGCGCGCCCAGCAGCGCCTCGGGCACGTCGAACACCGGCCGCAGCCGGTCCGAGAAACGCATCTCCTCGATCGAGAGATACTGCCGGGTGAACTCCAGCTCGTCTGCCAGGGGGACCTCCTGCGGCCGGTCGGCGCGCATCACCCGACGGAGCATGTCCCCCAACTGTTCCAGCATCCGGACCCCGGTCGCGTGGTCCCGGTCCCGGACGATGACGGTGATGGCATTGAGCGTGTTGAGCAGGAAGTGCGGCTGCAGCTGCATGCGCAGGGCGCCGAGCCGGGCCTCGGCGAGCTGGGCCGCGAGCCGCGCCGCCTGCGTTTCCCGTTCGCGCGCGGCCACGAACCACGCGGTCGCGTGCTGGACCGCGAGCACCGCGAAGTAGACCGCGACCCCGAAGGGAAGCGAGATCAGGAACCACTGCACCAGCGCGTCGACGGTGGGAGCGCGGTTCGGGTCGAGGACGAACCAGCGGAGCAGCGTCCCGGTGCCGGCCCAGGCGCCGCACAGCAGCACCGAGGCGGCGGTGTGGAGCGCGATCCGCCCCCACAACCGCCCCCGCACCAGCGGGAACCGCTGGCCCAGCCAGAACACCGCCGGTGTCAGCAGCGCGTACAGGAACCAGTCGCCGCCTTCCCAGAGCAGCGACCGCCACGTCGCCGGCCGCCAGTTTCCGAGACGCCCCTGGAGGTATGCCTGCAGTGCGGCCAGCACGGCCGGCCCGATCCAGGCGAGCGAGACGAGAAGCCAGATGGGGGGCGAGCGGCGGGCGGAGGCGGTCATGGCGACAAGGTAGCTCGGCGCCTCAGCGCCGCGTCAGGGCGGCCAGCACCTCCCGCGCGGCCCGCGCACCGCTCGCCAGGGCGCCGGCCACGGTCGAGGCCTCGATGCCGTCATCGGTCGCCTCACCGGCGAAGAACAGGGTGGCGTCGAGCGGTTCGGCCAGGGCCCGGCGGGCCCCGGCGCCACCGACCCCCACGTAGCTGTACGCCCCCCGCGCCCAGGGATCGCGCTGCCAGTTGTGGACCCACGCCCCCTCGAGGTGGCGGCGAACCCCCGCGCCCGGTCCGAAGAGCCGCTCCAGGCTCGCGAGCGCCCGGTCGATCAGCCCCTCGTCGCGCTCGGACGAGATCGCCTCGGCCACCGGTCCGCCCTGCCACGCGGTGAGAATCGGCGCGGGGTCCGGGGCGGCGGTCCAGAAGGTGGGGAATGGCCCCTCGCCGCGGAAGAAGAAGGCCGCATCGCGCAGGCGATCTCCGTCGAGCGTGCGCCAGAACGGTGACCGGAAGCGGAAAAGGACCTTGAGCACCGGCCCCATGTGCAGGCGGTCGAGGGCCCCGGCCTTCGCCGACAGCCCGGGGCTGAAGCGTACCGACCCCGGCGCCGCCGGATCCTGGAGCAGGCTCAATGGAATGGTTACGACGGCGGTGCGCGCGCTGAGCGCGGCGGCGCCGTCGGCGCGCGTCACCGTCACCGCACCCGGCGACCAATGTATCCGGCACCAAGCAAAGAGATCACGGACAAGCGTCACCGGCTCAACCCCGAGCCCGACGCGGCATTCCATGCTTTCAGCAAAGCAGTATTCGCGGAAGGCGCGCTTTCGCTCAAAACTAAACAATTGATCGCCGTCGCAGCAGCTCACGTCACTCAATGTCCCTATTGCATCGTTGGCCACACGAAGGCTGCCCAGCGCGCAGGCGCAACACCGCAAGAAATCATGGAGGCGGTGTGGGTCGCCGCCGAGATGAGGGCCGGTGCCGCGTTCGCGCATTCAGCCTTGATGTTAAATGCGCTTGAGCCGGCTGCGCTCTAGATTCGACTCACCACGTGCTGCCATGCGAACAGCGTCGGATACCATTAAACCGTCGGACGTCATGTGTCCGATGCACGCCAAGCACGATGGAGAAGGGTCAATGCTAGGGACCTGTTTGGCCGTTGCTTTTCCGGAATGAGGATCGCTGCATGAGCGCACATAATCCAGGCCCCCTGAAAGACACTGAGGCGCGGCGCTTGGCGGGATTCGTTACTACGGCTGATGCCGGTACGATGACCGGTGGCACGCGTGACGAGCTTCTTAAACGAGTGCTCGACAGCATCGGTGTCGCGATCGGTGCGCTCGATGGCGAACCGATCGGCTATGTTCGAGCACATATCGCCGATTTCGGTGGGGCGCCGCACTGCACCCTGATCGGCGGCGGAAAGACAGCCCCCGATCGAGCGGCCTTCTACAACGGCGCGCTCGTC
>DASZPT010000348.1:0-7800 GCA_035549935.1 Gemmatimonadales bacterium | reverse complement strand
CCCCCCCCTACTCCGTTCCCGCCCCGCCACCCGAACTCCCGCCTAGTTCACCGCTCCCACCGCGTGCCGGGTGCCGGTAAGCACCTTCTCCGCGTAGCCGTTGGAGGGGTCGCCGCCATTGAGGAGGATCTCCTCCACCCGGCCCGGGCCGCGGTTGTAGGCCACCAGCGCGAGCTCGAGGTCGCCGCCGTAGCGGCGGGTGAGATCGCGGAGGAACCGGAACCCGATGCGGAGGTTCACGTCGCGGTCGTACAGCTGCTCCGGCGACAGGCCCGGCTCGTAGAAGCGGGCGGTGCCTGCCTGGATCTGAGTGTAGCCGATCGCACCCATGTTGGAGAGGGCCCTGGGCTTGAACTGGCTCTCCACCTTCACCAGCCGGAACCCGACGTCCGGGTCGATCCCCTCACTCAGCGCGATGTCATAGATCGACCCCGCGAGGTCGGCCGGGATCTGGTACTTCTCGGAATACTTGAAGATCACGTTGACGCGGTCCACCTGCGCCCGCGCGATCGCGAGCTCGCCCCGGGTGGTTTCCAGCTGGCGGGTGAGCGACCGCACTTCGTCGGCCACCATGCCCAGGCTGGGGGGGACGGCCTCGTCCGAGGCGCGCACGCCCGACTTCGATCCGGCAAGGGCACTCACCAGCAGGACGGTGACGACCAGGGCCGCGCCACGCGCCAGCAGGCGGCGAGTCCACCGGGTGCGTCCATGCGGATCGGGCTCTTCGATGTGCATCTGTTTCTCCTTTAGAGCGGATTGGCGAGCGGGTGCGCGAACGGCGCGCTACCGGTCTGCCCGCCAGTCTCCTCTGGTACCACCGGTCTTTTCGAGCAACCGGATGCCTTCCACCACCATGCCCCTGTCCACTGCCTTCACCATGTCGTAGACCGTCAGGCAGGCCATCGACACCGCCGAAAGCGCTTCCATCTCCACCCCGGTCCGCCCGGTGGCCACGGCGGTCGCGACCACGCGGACACCCGGCAGATCGGCATCCGTCCGGCACTCCACCTGGACCACGTCGAGCGGGATCGGGTGGCAGAGGGGAATCAGCGTCCCGGTCTGCTTGGCCCCCATCACACCCGCGACCTCCGCGATCCGGAGGACATCGCCCTTCGCCACCGCATTGTCGCGGACCAGGGCGAAGGCCTCGGCGCTCATCCGCACCGCTCCCTCGGCGACCGCGGTGCGCCGGGAGACGGGCTTCTCCGCGACGTCGACCATCCGGGCCCGGCCCGACTGGTCCACATGGCTCAGGCTCACAGCACCTCCGCGAGATCTTCCGCGAGCACCGCCAGCAGGAGCTGTGGGTTCACGTTTCCCTGCGCCGCCTCCCGCACCGCGAGTACCCGGGTCTGGGCCGTGACGTAGGCCGAAACCGGTCTCGGGCTCCGCAGCGGCTCGGGGAGGGCCATCCGGGTCGGTTGGCCGGCCGCGCCGCGCGCCGCCTCGCTCAGGACCTCGGCCAGGCTGTCCAGCATCGCCGTGAAGTCGCCGCGGGCCGCCCACGGGCCCTGCTTCAGCGCCCGCTCCGCCCGCCCGGCCGGACCATTCAGGATGGACCGGAGGAGCTCATCGGCCGCCCGCGCCGACTTCGTCGCCTGGTCCCCGACCGAGAGCGCCTCGCCGATCGATCCACCGGCCCGGGCCGCTCGAGTTCTGGCGTCCGCCCCGGTCAGCCCCGCATGCCGGGTCAGGTAGCCCTCGACCTCCTCGTCGGTCAGCCGCCCCAGCCTGAGCGGCACCAGCCGCGACCGCACCGTGGGCAGGAGGCGGTTCGGGTCCACCACCGTGAGGATGAACTGCGAATCCACCGGCGGCTCCTCGAGGAGCTTGAGCAGCGCGTTGGCTGCCTCCTGACTCGCCTCCTGAGGCACCAACCGGTCGGCCTCGCCCAGGAGGAACACCTTCTTCCGGCCCACCACCGGGGTCAGGGCCGCCCGCCGTTGGAGCAGGCGGGCGGTGGCCACAAAGTGCCCGGCCATTCCTTCCGGGGTGGTCCAGAGCGGCTTCTGCCTCCGCTCCTCCACCAAAGCACCCACCGCCTCGGCCAGTTCCTCGACCGCCTTGTCCGGGTCGGCCGCCTTGGGGCGCAGGACCGGGACGAACCAGTGCAGGTCGGGGTGGCTCAGCCCAAGGACCTGGGCACACGACCAACAGCTTCCGCAGGGGCGCTTGCCGCCCTCCTGACAGAGGATGGCCTGCGCCATCCAGAGACCGAACCGCTGCTTCCCAACCCCCTGTTTGCCGGACACGAGGATCATCTGAGGCAATCGATCATCCCGGAGCGCGGCCAGTACCTGCGCTGCCTGTTCCTGGTGACCGACTAGCGGGTTCAGTGACATGTAAGGAAAGTAGGAGGGGGGGACTTTGGTGGTACTGGAGGGGATGTAAAGGCATTTTCCACAGGCACTTAGATGCCATACTGGCAACGGAGAAACTCAGCGGATCCCGGCCCAATGGATAGAAAAGCAATAGTGTGTGCTCACTATTGAGATAAAAATAGCGAGCAGGCGCTCACAAGTACTGTAAGCTGTTGCTGAATAGCGATTTTCTGGCCTTCAGCTGGAGGGCACTGGAGGGGGATCTGTTCGGAGCGAAAAAGGGCAGGTCGGCAGAAAAGTCATAGTCTGTGACTCGAAGATGGCAGTATGATGTCTTGTGTATGGCGCTTGTGCGGCCGTTGGGTTCCCTCAGGAGCACTTCACGAGGATTGGTGCTTGACCCGGCTCAGGGGTGGTTGCGAGATTCTACGCCCGCAAGCCGCCTTCCCGAGTAGCTCAGTTGGTAGAGCAGCTGACTGTTAATCAGCGGGTCGCAGGTTCGAGTCCTGCCTCGGGAGCTGCAGTGAGAACACGGAGGTCGCGTCACGTGCCAGGGCCACCCATGGGGTGGCCCTTCTCGTTTTCGCCTCGGCGCGAACCCTCCCGTGCCTATCCGCCCGGTAGGCCTCGCCGAACCATCTAAGTCCATGTTACCCAGCGTCTTAAGCCCGGTCGTGTTGCCCTCACCTCTCGATCCAGGATGGGGCGCCCGCCCCGGATAAGAGAAACCGGAATGTCAGGTAAGGGGGCGACCGATCTTGGAGGGTGCCCGCGCGGGCGGGCCGACGTCGAGACGGACGTCGACACAGCGAAGGCAACCAGCGCGCGAACGCGTGCATCGGGTGCCGCGAGCCCCAAACCCCATCCGAGGTCCCACATGATCCGGTTCACGACGGGCGCCCCTCGACGCTGGCGCCTTACCCGGCTGACAGTACCAATGGTCGTTCTGACGATCGCCGCCTGCGGCGGCAGCGGCAGCACCGACCCCAGCGGCGGTGGCGGTGGCAGCACAACGTTCAAGGGATTCTTTCTCGGGGACTCGCGGATCAACGGCGGAATCGTCCTCACGTTCGCGGTGGCGCCCACCGGCGCCAACGACGCGGCGCTCGTGGCGGGCAGCGTGATCACGCCCATCTCTGGCGCGCCAATCACCCTCACCGGCTCGGCGACCTCGACCGGAGGCTTCAGTGCCACCGGTGGGGGGTACACCCTCACCGGTGTGGTGGACGACGGTGTGGTCTACGGCAACTGGGGTCCGCCCAACACCTTCTCGGTGGGCGCGTTCCATGCCACCCCGACCGGCGTCGCCTACTGCGGCCGCTACACTCCGGCCGGGGCCGTGTCCCCCGGCAACTTCGACGTCCTGGTCACCGGCACCGCCGTCGTCGGCGGCTTCCGGGCCGACTCGGCCGACAGCCCGACCTATGGCATCTTCAACACGACCGTGTCGGGCGGATCGTACAACTACTCCAGCAGCGGAACCGGTTTCTCGGAGAGCGTGACCGGCACGTTCAACGCCACCACCGCGGGCGGCAACGTCGACTGGACCGGGATGGGCATCTTCAACGCGGGGGACTTCACGATCGACGGGCCATACACCGCCACGCGGTGCCCCGGCACCTGACCTCGACACAGCCTCATGGCGTTCCGCACAAAGCCAGCCGCCTTCACCGGCGGCTGCTTGTCTTCCGGGCACCCACTAGCTGCCCTGGGCCTGACTCTGGCGCCGGGCCCAGAGCCAGTTGAGACCACCCAGGCCGAGTGTGACCGCCATTACGAGCAGCTCCTGCCGGGCCATCCGGGTCGCGAGAACGAGCGAGAAGCCGATGCCGAGTCCGGTCCAGAGCCAGCCGGCGGGGAGCCTGAGCCTCGCCCGGGGGACCTTACCCGCCGCGTCCATGCTGCGGAGGCGGACCAGCGCTGCGCAGACCACCCCATAGGTGAACAACCGGGAGACCGCGGAGAGCGAGAGGTTCCCGAGGAAGCCCGCGGAGGAAGCGAGCAGCCAGACGAGCACTGCATAGACCAGGATCGATAGTACCGGGGTCTGCCATCGGGGGTGGATCCCGGCGAATCCCCGGGGGAGATCACCCTCCGCCGCCATGGCATAGGTGAGTCGGGGAACGTTGACCATCCCACCAGCCAGGTAGCCGTAGACCGAGAGCATTGCCGCCAGGGCCATCACGACCGCCCCGGCCGGCCCCAGGAACTCCCGCGCCGCGGCGGCGAGCGGGCGGGTGCTACCCGCCGGGTCGTCCAGGGCGGCGAGGACGACGATCTGGGTGAGGCTGTAGAGTACGGCGCAGGTGAGGAGGGTAACGCCCAGGGCGAAGGGCGCGTCCCGCTCCGGGTTCTTCGCTTCGCCGAGCGGAATCAGCGCCGCTTCGAACCCGCCATAGGCGAAGACCAGGAGGAGGATCGCGTCGAGCCAGTTCCCGGCGGTGGCGGTGGCGGCCGGGTGGGAGATGCCCCGTGGCAATGCCAGGGCCAGCCCGGCGAGCACGAAGAAGGTGAGCGGGACCAGCTTGAGGAGCAGGAGCCCCGCGCTGAGCCGCGACCCGGGGGAGACGCCGCGGATGTTGACCGCGGCGAGCGGTGCGATGAGGGCGGCCAGCACCAGCCGTGAGCCGAGCGGGGTCTCCGCCGCGGGCCAGAGTTCCCCGAGATAGATCACGAACAGGTTGGCATTGGTCGCGGCGGCGGTGAGCCGGACCAGGTAGGCCACCCACCCCATCTCGATCCCCATCAGCCGACCGAACGCGACCCGTCCATAGAGGTAGGGCCCGCCGGCCCGCTCGAAGCGGGATGACACCTCCGCGAAGCATGCGACCACCACGGCGATACCGAGCGCGGCGACGAGCCAGGCCCAGGGACTGGCGGCTCCGAGCTTCCCGGCGATCACGGAAGGCAGCCCGAACACGCTGCTGCCAATGACCCCGTTGAGCATCAGCGCGGCGAGGGTCCACCGGCCGATGGCCCGGAGGAGTGGCGGGCTCATGCCTTCGGGCTCCGGAGTTCGTCCAGCTCCTCGAGGGACCGGGGCCAGTCCTCGCGGAGGAGCCGGGAGAGGGCGCGGTCGGCGAGGAGGCGGCCGCCGGTCTGGCAGGTCGGACAGTAGTTGGTCTCGTTCTCCGCGTACCGGATTCGCTGGACCGGCGTGCCGCACACCGGGCAGGGCAGGCTGTAGCGCCCGTGCACGGCCATCCCGGGCCGGAAGGCCGTCACCTTCTCGGGGAAGCGTTCCCCGGTCTCCGCGATGAGGCGGGCGGACCATTCGGCGAGCGTGGATTTCGCGGCGACCCAGAGCCGTTCCATTTCGTCGTCCTTGAGGCGGCTGGTGAGGGCGAGGGGGGAGAGGCGGGCGCGGTGAAGCAGCTCGTCGGAATAGGCGTTCCCGACGCCATCGAGGAGCCGGGGATCGGTCAGCGCCCGCTTGAGGGTGTGGTTCTCGCGACGCATCGTCTCATCGAACTCGGCGAAGGTGGAGCGCTCCACGTCGAGGCCGCCCCGCGCGAATGGCGCGAGCTGGTCTCGGCCGTGGACCAGGTGCAGCGAGGCGCGGCGCTTTGTCCCGGCCTCCGTGACGTGGAGGGTACCGGTGGCGAAGGTGAGCGAGGCGAGCCCCATCTTCCCGGGCGGCTTGCTGCCGCGGGTGCCCCAGCGAAAGCGTCCCGCGACCATCAGGTGAATCACCGCGAAGTATTGGTCCGTGAAGCCGAGGACGACGCGCTTGCCGAGTCGATCGATCGAGGTCACCGCGCGGCCGAGGAGGGTCTCGGGGCTCACCGCCACCGAGCGGAGAAAGAAGGGGCGCAGGATCCGGAATTCCTCGAGGACGGCGTCCTGGAGCCGGGGTGCGAGGGCGTGGAGGTAGAGGCGGATGTCGGGGAGTTCGGGCATGTCGCGTGAAGGTACCGCGGGGCCGGCTCTGGCGCGACCACTCAGGGGCGCGCATCTTTATACTCTTGTCCCCAACTTCGGGTGCTGGAGCAGCAGATGTCGTCCATGAAGCCGATCATCCCCCGGACCAGCAACGTCCACGTCACCCGCTTCGAGCCGCTGATTCCCCCGGCGGAGCTCCTGGCGGACCTCCCGATCAGCCGGGACGTGGCGACGGTGGTGCTGGAGGCACGCCGTACGATCGCGCGGATTCTCGCGGGCGACGATCGGCGGCTGATGGTGATCGTGGGTCCCTGCTCGATCCACGAGCCCGCCGCGGCGCTGGAGTACGCCGGGCGGCTGGCGGCGCTCCGCCGCGAGCTCGGCGACGTGCTCTACCTGGTGATGCGGGTGTACTTCGAGAAGCCCCGGACGACGGTGGGCTGGAAGGGCCTCATCAGCGACCCGCATCTCGACGGGACCCGGGATATGGTCACGGGGCTCCGCCTGGCGCGACGGCTCCTGCTCGACGTGAACGCGCTGGGGCTCCCCGCGGCCACCGAGCTGCTCGGCCCGGTGGTGCCGCAGTACATCGCCGACCTGGTGAGCTGGACCTGCATCGGCGCCCGCACGGCGGAGTCGCAGACGCACCGGGAGCTGGCGAGCGGGCTCTCGATGCCGGTGGGCTTCAAGAACACCACCGACGGCAACCTCCAGATCGCGCTGGACGCGATGCAGGCCGCGGGAGCGCCGCACACCTTCCTCGGCATGGACAACGAGGGCCGGAGTGCCATCATCCATACCACCGGGAATCCGGAGCGTCACCTGGTGCTGCGGGGGGGCGGGGGGCGGACCAACTACGATGCCGCCTCCGTGACGGCCGCGGCCGGCCTCTGCGCGATGCGCGCCCTCCCCGCCCGGGTCATGGTCGACTGCAGTCACGGCAACTCGAACAAGGATCACGCCCGCCAGCCGGTGGTCTTCCGCGAGGTGCTGGAACAGGTGGCCCAGGGGAGCCCTCACATCATGGCGGCGATGCTGGAGAGCCATCTCCACGCCGGCTGCCAGCAGGTGACGCATGGACTCGAGGGGCTGGCCTACGGGGTGTCGATCACCGACGCCTGCATCGACTGGGAGACGACCGAGGCGACGCTCCGCGAGGGGGCGGCGGTGCTCCGCAGCTCCGGGCTCCTGGGAGAGGGATTGCGGAAGGCCGCAGGATCCTGAGCGGGCATCCATCACACGACACAGGGGCGGCCGCATGGCCGCCCCTGTGCGTTTCTATAGTCAGCCCGGACTTCAGCTTCCCTTGACCTTGAGCAGCAGGAGCTGGCCGCCCTCGTTCACGCGGCCGGCCTTCGGGACCGGGAGGGTGTGGGCCTGCACGTCGAAGAGCCAGGTTCCTTCCCCCAGCCACTCCGAGGCATCGATGATCCCGCTCGACTCCCAGCAGGTGCCAGCGACATCGTTGCAGGTATCGTTCTCGAGCTGCACCACGACACGGCCCTCGTCGATCCCGCCTCGCCGGGTGTAGCCGAACTGCCAGATCTGCGGGGCACGCTGACCCGCGAAGGTGGCGTTCGCCGGATCTTCCTGCACC
>DASZPT010000347.1:0-1561 GCA_035549935.1 Gemmatimonadales bacterium | reverse complement strand
GCTCGAGACCTACCGCAAGCGGAACCTCATGGGCGCGAGCCTCATCCCGGCGGCCGCGGTCGCCGACCTCGCGGTGCTCCTCGCGAGCGAGACGTTCCGCTACTCGACCGGCGGATTTCTCACCATCGACGGGGGGCTCCCCGAGGCCTTCCCCCGGTAAACACGAAACCGCCCGCCGGGGAGCCGGCGGGCGGGGGGATACCTCGTGGGTCACTGCCAGTCAGGGGCCGAGGGTCGGGCGCTCGCCCCCCCGACCCCCGACGACCCTACCCCTAGTTCTGCACCAGGATCAGGTACTTCGACGGCGCCCAGAAGGTCTCGGGCTGCGCGATCCGGAGCTGGCCGGTCACCTTGCCGTCCTTGAAGGTGGTGGTGTCCGCCGCGTCCAGGTCCTGCCGCGACACCAGCCGGTACTCGTGGTTGGCCGGGAGGTCGATGGTGGTCGCCTGGGTCTTGTCGAGCGCGGTGAAGACCGACGAGTCGAGCGCCCGGGCCGGGTGCAGCTGCTTGCCGCCGAAGAAGAGGAACTTCTTCCCCTCCTTCACCACGATGCCCTTCTGGAGCAGCTCTTCCTCGGTGCCGGCGATGTAGTACACGGTGTTCTTGTAGTGCGTCAGGTCGGTCACCGTGTCCTTGAGCGCGGCGGTCACCACGTGCGCGGTGTCGAGCTGCTGGTTGAGCCCGGCGATCTGGACCGACTGCGAGTCGATCACCGACCGGAGCTCGGTCTCGGTGCGCATGGCCGAGGCCTGCAGACTGTCGATGCTGACCTTGTAGGCCTCGATCTGCTTGAGCAGCGTGCCGTTGCGGCCGGCGAGCGAACGCGCCCGCTGGGTGCTCTGCTCCAGACGCTGCTCGGTCTCGTTGAGCCGGGTGACCAGGGCCTGCACCCGGTCGAGGGCCGCCGAACGCGCCGCGCGGTCCCGATCCGCCGGGGTGCCCCCCTCGGGCTGGTTCGCGCTGGCCACCACGGCGCTCCGGGCCTTGGCCAGCTCTTCATTGATGCCGTTGACGAACTTCGAGGTCTCGAGCACCTCGGTGATCAGGCTGTCCTTCTCAGCCGCGAGCGACTGTGCGTCGGCGAGCGCCTTGGCCAGCTCTTCCTTGTGCTGATTGCAGGCCATGGCGAGGGCCAGCGGAACCACATACAGGATGCGGCGCATCCGGAACCTCCAGCAGGGGACAAACACGCGTGAGCCAGACTCCTCAAAGTGCACGAATCCTAAACGGCTGGGAGTTATACGGAAGTGACCGTACTCACAGGGAGAGATGACAAAGCTGTTATCCAGCCGTCATTTGGACGCCATCCGCCTCACGCGGACCGGCTAGCGGCCCCCGGCCGCGGCGCGGCGCGCCGGCTTCTGGGCCGGCCCTGAGGCGGAGTCGGCGGCGGTAATGGTATCGGCCAGGCCGTAGCGCTGGGGGTTGCTGCAGACGATCGCGGCCGCGAGGATCTTCGGGACGTACTCCCGGGTCTCCTCCGGCAGCAGCTTGAGCCGGTAGAGATGCCAGAAGTCGCGCTTCGACTTCTTGAAGCCGCCGGGCGTCCGGGCCACCTGCC
>DASZPT010000346.1:0-2053 GCA_035549935.1 Gemmatimonadales bacterium | reverse complement strand
GGCGGTTCCTCGTGCCCGTCGCGCCCGCGCGGCCGCGCCGCACGGGGCGCAGGCGGTCTGGCGGGCGTTCGCCATCCTCGGCGCCTTCACCGACCAGCGGCCCAGCTGGACCCTCGCGGAGGTGGCCAAGGCGCAGGGGCTCAGCAAGCCGACGGCGCTCCGCATCCTGAGCGCGCTCGAGCTGGCGGGGTACGTCGCACGCACCGGTCCCGCGGGGGCGTACCGGCTCGGTACGGCGGCCATCGAACTCGGGGCGCGGGCCCAGCGGGCGACTACGGTGCTTGCCGCCGCGCGGCCCGAGCTCGAGTGGCTGGCGCGGGAATCGGGGGAGACAGCGAGTCTCGAGGTGCTCCATGCCGGGGAGACGCTGATCCTCGACGAGGTGCACGGCCAGCACCTCCTCGGCACGACGCCCTCCATCGGCACGCACTGGGCGGCCTACGCGACCTCCACCGGCAAGGTGCTGCTCGCGGCGGAGCGCGCCGGCGAGCTCGAGCCGTCCCAGGCGGCGCAGGTGCGCCAGGATGCGCCGCTCCGCCGGTTCACCGACCGGACGATCACGAATCGCGCGGTCCTCGAGGCGGAGCTCGACCGGGTGGCGGCGCAGGGACAGGGAATCGTGGTGGGGGAGCTGGAGCCGGACTTCGTGGCGATGGCCGCCCCGGTGCGGAATCACCTGGGGCTGGTTGTCGCGGCGATCAGCGTGGGTGGCCCGGCGGGCCGGCTCCGCACCGAGGCGCGGCAGCGGCTCAGCCGGCTGCTCCGCCAGGCGACCCAGCGGGTGTCGGAGCGGCTGGGGTGGATGCCCCCGTCGGCGCGCTGATCAGCGGCGGAGCCGGGCGGCCTCGCGCTTTCGCCGGCGGGAAGCACGGGTGGTGCGGGCCCGCCAGAGGCGCCTGGCGGCGGGTTCGAGCAGCAGGCTCTTGAGAATCTGCCGGGCGGCGGACGTGGTGACGCCCGCCAGCTTGGCCGTGGCGCCGAGGGATGAGGCCGAGGGATGCCGGAGGGCGCGGAGCACGGCGAGCGGGTCGCGCGCCGGGTGGTGCTTGGCCTTGCGGGAACTGATGTAGCCTTCCTGCCGGAGAATCCGCCTGACAGTCTGGATCGACAAACCCGCCGCGCCGGCGACCTCGGCCAGCGTGGCTCCGGCATTGATGAACCCGGCCCAGAGCGCGGCCCGGGCCGCGCGGTATTCCGCCGGCGAGCCGAAGCGGGCCGGGTCGAAGCGCCGCTCGCCGAGCAACTCGGGCGGGCGGGGGTGGTCGTGGCTGAGACGGGTGCGCGATCCGGTCATGGCTCAGGGGCGAGGAGGGCGGGGGCTATGCTACCGCGCATCTCCGAACTGCGCAACCTCGCCTCTGGTGCGGTACCGGGTGGGGGAGTGTGGCCGCAGATTCCGCCGATTCATGGGATTTCGACGCGTACAAATGCCCACTCGCGGGTCGATCGGATGACAGCCCGCTGGCTGCCAGGCCTCAGCATGAGCGAATGGATCACCAGACCTATCGAATCATCGGTGCGGCAATGGAGGTTCATCGTGACCTCGGATGCGGCTTCCTCGAATCGGTGTATCGAGAGGCTCTCGAGCTCGAGCTGGGCCTTCGAGGAGTGCCCTACGACTCAGAGGTCCCGCTCGAGGTGCACTTCAAGGGTCGCAGGCTGGGAACGTCCTTCAGGGCCGACCTGATCTGCTTCAATGAGGTTATCGTGGAGCTGAAGGCCCTCCGGACGGTCGGAAACCTGGAGCTGGCCCAGCTGCTCAACTATCTGAAGGCGAGCGGCTTGGGGCGCGGACTCCTCCTCAATTTCGGCGGCCGCAGTCTGCAATATCGAAGAGTCTCGCGGACATCCACGGAATCCACCGAATCGGCGTAATCTGCGGACTACCAGCTCCCGGCCTACTCCGACGCCTCGCGGGTGAGGCGGGCCCAGAGCACGATCACCACCACCGACAGCGCGAAGATGATGGTCGCGGCGGCGTTCACCTCCGGGGTGATCCCCCGCCGCAGCAGGCCCCAGATCTGGAGCGGGATGGTGTTCTGCCGCCCGATCA
>DASZPT010000345.1:0-12929 GCA_035549935.1 Gemmatimonadales bacterium | reverse complement strand
TGCGGCGAATGGCGCGTTCCGCCGCGCGCGCGGCCCGGATCCCCGCCACCACCGGGCGGAGCGACCCGGTCGACACGATCCCGTCCGCGACCAGCAGGCTGCTCGCGGCTCCTCCCGACATCGCGATGCCCACATCCGCCGCGGCGAGCGCCGGCCCGTCGTTGAGTCCGTCTCCCGCGAACAGCACTCCCTGGCCCTGCGCCTGGCGGGCCCGGATCCACGCCGACTTCTTCTCCGGGGTCATCCGGGAGGCCACCGAGCGGATGCCCGCCTCACTCGCGATCCGCCGGCCGACCGCGGCATGGTCGCCGGTGAGGAGCGTCGTGGCGAGGCCGAGACGTTCGAGATCGGCCACGGCGAGGGCGGTGTCGGGGCGGATCGCGTCGCCCAGCTCGATCCGGGCGACCGCCTCGCGCGTCTCCCCCTTGAGGAGTTCCACGATACCGGGGCCGCCGCTCTGGAGTTCCCAGCGCACGTCGTCCACGATCCCCGCGATGCCCGCGCCCGCGATCTCCCGCACCTCGCTGGCCTGGGGTAGCGGAATCTCCCGCCGCGCCGCTTCCGCGGTGATCGCCCGGGCGATCGGGTGAGTGCTGTAACGCTCGAGGCCGGCCGCCACCCGGAGGGCGGGGTTGTCGGCGGCGATCACCTCGACCGCCCCGATGGTGGCGGTCCCGGTCTTGTCGAGTCCGGCGGCGTGCACCTTGCCGAGGGCCAGGAGCGCGTCCCCCGAGCGGAGGAGGAGGCCCCGGCGCGCGGCGGCGCCCAGCCCTGCGGCGGCGGCGAGGGGCTGGGCCAGGGCCAGCGCACAGGGGCAGGCGACCACCAGCACCGCGACGGTGCGCTCGATCGCGATCCCGCTGCCGCGGGCGAGGCCCCAGCCAAGGAACGTCAGCGCCGCGACGAGGAGCGTGCCGGCGGTGAACCACGGCGCGATCCGGTCGGTGGAGCTCGGCGCCATTCCCCGGTCCTGCGAGGCCTGGAGTTCCCGAGCCATGCGATGGACCACGGTCTCCTCGCCGACCGCCTCGACCGAGATGGTCAGGGCCCCGTCGAGCAGGAGCGCGCCGGCCACCACCCGGTCGCCCGGTCCCACCAGGACCGGGGCTGCCTCGCCGGTCACCAGCGCCATTCGCACCTGCCCCGACCCCTGGACCACGATCCCGTCGGCGGCGAACTCCTCGCCCGCGCCGGCATCGATCAGGTCGCCCGGCCGGAGGTCCTGGACGCCGACGGTCTCGATCCGTTCCTCGTCCTCCCCCTCGGGCCGGACCACCCGCCGGGCCGTCCGCGGCACGGCCCCCGCGAGGGCGGACGCCGCCTCCGCGGCACGCCGGCGGCCGCGGGACTCGAGCACCCGCCCGGCGAGGAGCAGCGCCACCAGCATCGCAAGGGAGTCGAGGTATCCGTCGCGCGCCTGGAGGGTCGTGACCGCGCCGTGGACGTACAGGATGACCACGCCGAGTGCGATGGGGAGGTCCATGTGGAGGACCCGGTGCCGGAGCCCGTTCCACGCGCCGGCGTAGAAGGGCTCGGCGCACCAGAGCGCCACCGGCGTGGCGAGCGCGAGGCTCACCCAGCGGAAGAGCGCCGCGTAGCGCGGATCCATGCTGCCATACCACCAGCCGGCGTAGAGCCCCTCGTAGAGCCCCATGATCGCGAGCATGGCCATCGTGGCCACCCCCATGCGGAGCATCAGCCCGCGATCCGGCGCGGCCTGCTCGGCGAGGGGCCGGGGCCGGTAGCCCAGCGCGGCGATGCGGCGCGCCAGGGCGGGGAGGTCCACCTGGGCCGGGTCCCACCGGAGGTTGCAGCGCCCGGTGGCGTAACTCACCATCACCGCCTCGACGCCCGGCGTCCGCTGGAGGACCTTCTCGGTCACCCACACGCACGAGGCGCAGCGGAGCCCGTCGATGGCCAGCTGCACCTCGGCGCGGCCGTCGGCTCCGGTCTCGACCGGCACCTCGGCCCAGCCCCCCGAGACCGGCTCGGGGCGCGGGGCCGGGCTTTCCCGCTCGGTGTAGTACCGCTCGAGGCCGGCTCCCCGGATGATCGCCGCCGCGACCTCGCAGCCGTGACAGCAATAGGCATCGAACGGCCCTTCCACCGGGGTCCCGCAGTGGGGGCACACCGACGCCACAGGGCCGAGGCGAGCCTCGGCCCTGGCGCCGGGACGACGGGGGTCCCCCGGATTACCGTGGTTCGGTTGTGTAGGAGCTGACAACCTGGTCTCCCCCGCTGATCGCCACGTAGGCGAACACCGCGTTGACCGCGATCACGATGAAGAGGCCGATCGCGATGCCCCAGGGCCAGCGCCGGCCCGCCGCGCTACTCCGTTCCAAGGTGTCCCTCCGTCTTGAAGGTCGCGTCGATCTCCATGTCGTGCGAGGGCGAGCTCACGTGGACCTCGATCGGAATGGTCCGCGGCAGGTCCGGACTCGCCTTCATGCGGATCACCATCGGGACGGTCCGGCTCTCGGTGGTGGCGAGCTCGAGGTCCTGCACGATCACGTCCTCCCTCGGCACCCCCTCGACCCGGACGTGGAACGGGACCGGGGTCTCACCGGCGGACTTGTTGGTCACGCGGAGGAGGTAGGTGTTGCGGACGTACCCGTCCTTGTCCATCACGAACAGCGACCCGGGGGCCCGCTGGACCGCCGCCTCGAAGGGCGCCCGGCGGGTGAGCAGCACCGCGCCGGCCACGAGGATGGCGGTGAGAATGCCGGCGTACAGGAGGGTACGCGGGCGCACCCAGTGACGCTGCGGGGTGGTGCTCGTCAGGCTCGCCAGGGTGTTCCACTCGATCAGGTTCGGCTTGCCCAGCTTGGTCATGACGATGTCGCACGCGTCGATGCAGCGGGCGCAGGCGATGCACTCCAGCTGGAAACCGTTCCGGATGTCGATGCCCTGGGGGCAGACGACCACGCACTTGTTGCATTCGATGCACCGCCCGTCCGCCTTCGCCGCCAGCCCGCCGCGCGGCTCGCCCCGGGTCGTGTTGTACTGCACCAGCAGCGTATCGGAGTCGGTCAGCGCGCTCTGGAACCGGGCGTAGGGGCAGAGGTAGTTGCAGAACTGCTCCCGGAACCAGGTCAGGTCGAAGAACCACACCGCCGTGAAGATGCCGACGATGCTGTATTCGAGGGAGCTGCCCCGGCCGCTCCACAGCTCGCGCGCCCCGGCGAAGTAGCTGCCGAACGTCATCGAGATGGCCAGCGCGATCAGGAGGAATGCCCCCCACTTCGCGGCCTTGCGCCAGGCCCGGTCGAAGGACCAGCCTGCCTCATCCCGCTTGCGGCGGTGGACCCAGTCCCCCTCGATCCATTCCTCGATCGGGCGGATCCAGGTATCCAGGAAGACGGTCTGCGGGCAGGCGAACCCGCACCAGAGCCGCCCGAACAGGGAGGTGAAGAAGAAGAGCGAGAACGCGAGGAACAGGAGCAACAGCAGCAGGAAGATCGTGTCCGCCGCCGTGAAGATCGCCCCGAAGGCGTACAGCCGCCGGTTGGGCAGGTCGAGCAGCAGCGCCTGGTTGCCGTTGACGACCAGCCAGGGAGTCACGAACAGGATCAGGTGGAGCAGGGTGAAGGTGCCTTTCCGGATCCGTTGCCACGGGCCCGTCACCTTCTGCTCGTAGATCCACTGCCGCTTGGTCTTGAAGCCCAGCATGCCTCGCGCTGCCTTTCTCGTGTCGCCCTAGGAGTGCCCGGGGGCCGTGGCCGGCTTGGCCTCGCCCTGGTGCTCCTCGTGCTCGTCTCCGGTGGCTTCCCGGTTCTTGGCCACGACGTACGCCGCGACCTGGGCGACCTTGGCCGGCCCCAGGATCGGGCCCCAGGTGAGCATCCCCTTGTCCGGGACCCCCACGGTGATGGTGTGGAGGATCTCTTCCGGCTTCCCGCCGTGGATCCAGGTCGTGTCGAGCAGGTTGGGGCCGATCCCACCCTTCATGTCGGCGCCGTGGCAGGCGACGCAATTCGCCTTGAAGATGGCCTCGCCCGCCTCGATGTTCTCCTTCGTGAGGTCCACCGTGGTCGCGGCGGCGGCGGCGGCCTCCTGCGGCCAGCGCTTGTTGGCCGCCTCGATCTCGGCCGCCAGCGCCTTCACTTCCGAACGGTGCGCCACGAAGTGGTAGTGGATCCCGTAGAGGACGGCCCACACGATCGTGAAGTAGAAGAGCCCCAGCCACCAGTTCGGGAGCGGGTTGTCGTATTCCTCGATCCCGTCCGCCTCGGCCGCATGGCCCAGCACCTGGTTGAGTTCGCGCTTGCTCACGACTCTCCTCCGTCATTGAGTGGCAGGCGGCTGTCGGACTCCCACCGCGCCTGGTTCCTGCTGCTCCACGCCCACCAGACCCAGAACAGGAAGGCGCCGATGAAGCCGATCGTGGTGAAGCCGAGGAGCCACCCCATCGTCACCTGGGAGGCGGCTTCCTTGAGGACCGTGTTCATGGGGTGCTCGCTCCCGCGGCCGCGCGGGCGGTCTCACCCGCGGCGATCGCCGCCTTGCCGTCCTTGCCCAGGCGCTGCAGGTAGGCGATGAGGGCGATGATCTCCCGGTCGGGCGCGGCGTCGATCCCGGCGCCCTTGAGCCGGCCCACGATGTCCTGGGCCTGCGCGGCCATCGCCGCCGGGGCGTTGGCGATGTCGTCGTCGGTATAGGGTACGCCGACCTTCTTGAGCGCCCGCAGCGAGGCCTGGATGTCGGCCGGGTCGTACTGCTGCCGGTGGAGCCAGGTGTAGGGCGGCATCACGCTCCCCGGTGAGGTGCTCCGCGGGTCGCGCATGTGCTCGTAGTGCCAGGCATCGGGATACTTGCCACCCTCCCGCTGCAGGTCCGGCCCCATCCGGCGGGAGCCGAGGAGGAACGGATGGTCGTAGGCGTACTCGCCCGCGCGGCTCCATTCCCCGTAGCGCAGCACCTCGGCGCGCATCGGCCGGATCATCTGCGAGTGGCAGGTATAACAGCCTTCCCGGATGTAGATGTCGCGCCCCGCGACCTCGAGCGCGGTGTACGGGTGGACCCCCGGCAGCATCTCCGGGCCGGTCTTCGCGGAGAAGAGTGGCACGATCTCCACGATGCCGCCGATCAGGATCGCCACCGTCGTGAACACGGCGAACAGGGCGCTCTTGCCTTCGAGGGTGCGGTGAGCGGCGGTGTAGCCGCGCTCCTGGCTGGTGCTCATGGTCTCGGTCTCCTCAGCGGGTGGCGGCGGGGGCGGGCGCCGGGGCAGGCGCCGCCTTCGCCACCGTCTGGAAGATGTTCACCGCCAACATCACGGCGCCGGTGAAGTAGAGGAGGCCGCCCAGGAGCCGGAGCAGGTAGAACGGCTGCAGCTGGTGCACGATGTCCACGAAGTTGGGGTACTTGAGCTGGCCCGCCGCGTCGAACGCCCGCCACTGCAGCCCCTCGGTGAGGCCGGCCGCCCACATCGAGACGGTGTAGAGCACGATGCCGATGGTCGCGAGCCAGAAGTGGAGTGTCGGCCAGTTGGCGTGCGCCAGCGGGCGGTTCCACAGCTTCGGCACCAGCCAGTACAGGATCCCGAAGGTGATCATCCCGTTCCAGCCCAGCGCCCCCGAGTGGACGTGCCCGATGGTCCAGTTGGTGTAGTGCGACAGGCTGTTCACCGCCCGGATCGACATCATCGGGCCCTCAAAGGTGCTCATGCCGTAGAAACTCACCGCCACCACCAGGAACTTGAGCACCGCGTCGGTCCGGACCCGGTCCCACGCGCCCCGCAGGGTCAGCAGGCCGTTCAGCATGCCGCCCCAGGACGGCGCGATCAGCATGATGCTGAACGTCATCCCCAGCGTCTGGGCCCATTCCGGCAGCGAGGAGTAGAGGAGGTGATGCGGGCCGGCCCAGATGTACAGGAAGATCAGGGCCCAGAAGTGGATGATCGACAGCCGGTAGCTGTACACCGGCCGCTCCGAAATCCGGGGCAGGAAGTAGTACATCAGCCCCAGGAACGGCGTCGTCAGGAAGAAGCCCACCGCGTTGTGCCCGTACCACCACTGCACCAGCGCGTCGGTCAGGCCGGCGTAGATCGGATAGGATCGGAGGAAGGTCGCCGGGACCGCCAGGCTGTTCACGATGTGGAGCACCGCGATCGTGATCACGAACGACATGTAGAACCAGATCGCCACGTAGAGGTGCTGGACCTTCCGGACCGCGATCGTCCCGAAGAAGTTGACCGCGAAGATGACCCAGACGACCGTGATCAGTACGTCGATCGGCCAAATCAGCTCGGCGTACTCCTTCGATTCCGTCAGGCCGAGGGGCAGGGAGATCGCCGCGCACACGATGACCAGCTGCCAGCCCCAGAAGTGGAGCCGCGACAGGGTGTCGCTCCACATCCGGGTCTTGAGCAGCCGCTGCATCGAGTAGTAGATCCCCGTGAAGCAGATGTTGCCGCCGAACGCGAAGATCACCGCGTTGGTGTGGAGGGGGCGAATCCGCCCGAACGTGGTCCAGGGCAGTCCCAGGTTGGCCGGCCAGTAGGCGATCTCGAGTGCGATCCAGACGCCCACCAGCATGCCCACCACTGCCCAGACGACGGTCGCCAGCAGGAACTGCTTGACGATCGCGTCGTCGTAGGCCGTCTCGGTGGCCTGACTCCTCGCGGTATATTCCACGACCTCGCCTCCTCCTTGTGGGTCCATGACCTTCGCCGTGCTCGCTGCCGCCTTCGCCACCGGTCTGCTCGGGTCGCTCCATTGCGTCGGGATGTGCGGCGCCTTCGCCGCCTCCTGCGCCCGCGCCCGGTTCGGGCTCCCGGCCTGGCATCTCGGCCGGATCCTCACCTATGCCCTGCTCGGCGCCCTCGCCGGAGCGATGGGCCGCATCCTGCCTGGCCCACCCTGGATCCCCGGGGCCGTCGCCGCCGTCCTGCTGGTCTGGTTCGCGCTCGGCCTCGCCGGCCTCGTCCCCGAACCCCGCTTCGCCCTGCCCGGACTCGCCGCCGCCGGGTCCCGCGCCGCGGGCACCCTCTCCCTCGGTGCCCAGTTCGCCTTCGGCCTGGTGAACGGATTCCTGCCGTGCGGCCTCGTCTATTCCGCTCTGGGTGTCCCGGTCGCCCTGGCGCATCCGCTCGACGGGGCGCTGGCCATGCTGGCCTTCGGTCTCGGCACCGTGCCCGCCCTCTCGGTCGCGGCGGTCGGCGTCCAGCGCCTCGTCCTCTCGAGCCTCGCCAGGCGGCGCCTCTTCGCGCTCCTGGTCCTGGGCACCGGTCTCTGGGTCATCTGGAAGCGCACCAACTCCGACATGCTCACCGGGCATCACCACCACCCGGCTCAGATGCCAGCCGAATCACACCTTCAGGGAAGCGAACAGTAGGTATCTGCTTGTGAAGTCCAGCACTTGGCGGGATGAAGCCGTCTTCAGGGTTGAGGCCTCCTAGAGGCGCCCCTCCCGTCTTCGCTCGCCGTGCTCGGTCTCCCGGGCCACGGTCGGCTGCGCGAAGATCGGCCGCTCTTCCGTCGGCATTCCCAGGAGGATCCGCGCCCGGTTGAGCGCATCATCGATGTTGCCGCAGACATTGTCCCCGCCGATCTCGTCATACAGACGGGACTCGGTCAGCGCCTTCACCGGCTGGCTGTGGACATCGGAGAGGATCAGGACCGTCCGTTCGGCCCGGCTCTGGTGGGCCACGTCCCGCAGCGCGGCCAGGCCGGTGGAGTCGATCACCGGCACCCGGCGCATCCGGATGATCAGGATCTTGGGCTTCTTCGCCACCGACCGGATGGTCTGCTTGAACGACTCGGCGGCGCCGAAGAAGAACGGCCCGTCGACCTCGTACACATCGACGCCCTCCGGCACATGCCGCCGCGCGATGGCGTTGGGCCCGGTCATCTCCTCCTCATTCGCGTCCTGGAACTCCCGGCTGATGAGCCGGACGTTCGTGACTTCGGCCATCCGCTTCATGAACAGGAAGGCGGCCAGCACCATGCCGACCTCGACCGCCACCGTGAGGTCCACCAGCACGGTGAGCGCGAAGGTCGACAGCAGCACCAGCACGTCGCTGGCCGGCGCCCGCAGCTCGGCGGCGAAGCGCCGCCACTCACTCATGTTGTAACTCACCACCACCAGGATCGCCGCCAGGACGGCCATCGGGATCAGGCCGGCCAGCCGTCCCAGGAAGAGCGTGATGAGGAGCAGCACCAGCGCGTGCACCATCCCGGCCACCGGGGTGCGGCCGCCGTTCTTGACGTTGGTCGCCGTCCGCGCGATCGCGCCGGTCGCGGGTAACCCGCCGAACAGCGGCGAGGCGATGTTGGCGATCCCCTGCGCCACGAGCTCCATGTTGGACCGGTGCTTCGACCCGATCATGCCGTCGGCGACCACCGCGGACAGGAGCGACTCGATTCCCGCCAGGAGCGCGATCGTGAACGCCGAGGGGACCAGGAGGCGGAGCTCGTCCAGGGTGACGGTCGGCAGGTGCGGCGCGGGAAGCCGGGCGCGGATTTCGCCGAAGCGGTCGCCGATGGTCTCCACCGGGAGGTGGAGGAGATGCACCGCCGCCGTGGCCGCGACCAGGGCGACAAATGGGGCAGGGATCCGCCGGCTCACCCGGGGCCAGAGGAGGAGAATCGCGAGGGAGCCGCCTGCGACCAGGACCGCGCTCCAGTTGATGGTGCCGAGTGCGGCGGCGTAGGCGCTCCACTTGGCCAGGAACTCCGATGGCACGCTGGCCATCCGCAGTCCCAGGAAGTCCTTCACCTCGCTCGAGAAGATGATGAGCGCGATGCCGGAGGTGAACCCGGTGGTGACGGGGTAGGGAATGAACTTGATCGCCCCGCCGAGCCGTGCCACCCCGAGGGCGATGAGCAGGACCCCGGCCATGATCGTCGCGAGGGCGAGTCCGTCCATGCCGTGCTGCTGGATGACCCCGTAGACGATGACCACGAACGCGCCCGTCGGCCCGCCGATCTGCACCCGTGACCCGCCCAGGGCCGAGATCAGGAAGCCCGCCACGATGGCGGTGAAGAGGCCCGATTCGGGCGTGCCCCCGCTGGCAATGCCGAAGGCGATGGCGAGCGGCAGCGCCACGATCCCGACAACCACCCCCGCGCCCAGGTCGGCGATGAACTGTTCGCGGGTGTATTCCCGGAGCGTGGTGGCGATCTTGGGGAGCAGCATCAGCGGATCCCCCGGGACGGGAGCCTCATCACGTCAGGTCCTTGGGTTCGAGCGGCCGGAAACAGAGGTCGAACGCCAGGAACAGCGTCCGGGCAAAGGGCCAGACCAGGAGCGGGATCACGACCGCCTCGACCGGCCCGGCGATCTGGAGCCAGCCCCACGGGGGATCGGGCCAGGTGCGGATGAGCGTCGTGACGAAGATGGCGGTCGTGATCGACTCGGCGAGGAAGAGGTTGAACCACAGGGCGCCGAGGGTGTACCCGTCCTCGCCCCGCCGGGTGCGGATGCCGCAGCGCGGGCAGTGATCCTTCATCCGGAACCAGCCCTGGAAGAGCGGGCCGGCCCCGCACACCGGACAGCGGCGCCGCAGCGCCCGGGCGAACATCGTCTTCCGCGGGGGGAGCGCCGGCAGCACCGGCGCGTGGATCGTCGTCACCCCAGGACTCCTTCTCCGCTCGATCGGAGCGCGTTCAGGATCACCGCCACGTCGATCGCCTCCTGCAGCATCGCCCCGACCACCGGCGGAATCTGTCCCGCCGCGGCGAACAGCATGGCGACCCCCGACAGCGCCAGCCCCGCGAAGACGCTTTGCCGCGCGATGGTCATCGTGCGCCGGCTCAGGGTGATCGCCTCCAGCACCAGGGCGGGATTGTCCGCCAGGATCACCGCGTCGGCGGCCTCGGCGGTGATCCCGCCCCCGTGGGAGGCCATGGCGATGCCGACACTCGCGCGACTCAGCGCCGGCGCGTCATTGGTGCCGTCGCCGACCATGACGACCCGCTCGCCCTGCTGCTCCAGTTCTTCCACCGCGCGGACCTTGTCCGCCGCGAGCAGACTCGCCCGGACCTCCTTGAGTCCGAGGTCGCGGCCGATCGCGGCGGCGTGCTGCGGCGTATCACCGGTGACCATGATGATACGCCGGAGACCGAGCCGTTCGAGGCCGCGCACCAGGTCCCTCGCCTCCGGGCGGACCCGGTCGGCGAATTCGATCGCGCCGCCCGGCGCGCCGTCGATCGTCACCCAGGCGCGAAGTCCTGGCGCGTCGCCACTGGGCCAGCCCGCGGGGAGGGCCGGGTACGTCGCCCGGAGAAAGCGCGGCGCTCCGATCGCCACCTCGCGGGCCTCGATCGTGCCGACAATACCGAGGCCGGGTGTCTCTCTCGCCACCGATGGTGCCGGCACCGGCAGCCCCCTGGCCTGCGCCGCCGCCACGATGGGCCGCGCGAGCACATGGCTCGACCCCGAATCCAGTCCCGCCGCCAGCGAGAGGAGCTCCTGCTCGGAGTGAGGCGGCTCCGGCAGAATCCGCCCGACCTCCGGCCGCCCCACCGTGAGCGTCCCGGTCTTGTCGAGCAGCGCCGCCGACGCCAGGCCCAGTCGTTCCAGCGCCTCGCCGTGCCGGATGATGATCCCCCGCCGCGCGGCCCGGTTGAGCCCGCCGATCATCGCCACCGGGGCGGCGAGAATGAGCGGGCAGGGGGTCGCGACCACCAGGACGGACAGCACCCGGATCACATCCCCCGACAGGAGCCAGGCGAGGAGGCACACCAGCAGCGTGAGGGGAGTGAACCAGACGGCGTACCGGTCCGCCATCCGCTGGAGGGGGGACTTGCTCGCGGCCGCGCTCCGCACCAGCTGCACGATCCGGGCGTACTGGCTCTCGCCCGCTGCCCGGACGGCACGGATCCTGAGCGGTCCCTCACCGTTGAGGCTACCGCTCAGGAGGCGGACGCCGGCATGGGCCGAGACCGGCACCGGTTCCCCGGTCAGGCGCGACGCATCGACGTGGGAGTGTCCCTCCACCACCTCGGCGTCGCACGGGACCATGTCGCCGGGCCGCACCAGCAGCAGGTCCCCGGGGCGCACCTGGTCGGCGGCGATCTCCTCCGTACCCTCGCCCACGATCCGGTGGGCCCGGCGGGGGGCGGCGGCCTCGAGCTCTTCCACCGCCCGCGAAGCGCGCCCCGCCGCGTAGTGCTCCAGCGCCTCGCCACCGGTCTGCATCAGGACGACCACCAGGCCGGGAAGCGGCTGGCCGAGGGCCACCGCCGTGAGGATGGCCAGCATCGCCACCACGTCCGCCGCGAAGCGCCCACGGAAGAGCCCGAGGAGGGTCCGCCACACCACCGGCGCGCCGAGGATGATGAGCCCGGCGTACCAGGCGCGCTCCCCCCACACGGCAGACGGCCCCGCCTTGAGGGCGAGGCCGCAGACGATCGTGAGGAGCGCCCCGATCGGAGCGCCCCAGCGGCTCTTCATGATGCCTGCATGTCCGCGACGTGCTGTTCTTCGGCCTTCGCCCGGCGGAGGCAGAACCCGACACCCCGGACCGTCTGGATCAGGTTCTCCCCGGCCGCCTTCTGGAGCTTCCGGCGGACGTTCCCCACGTGCACGTCCACCACGTTGCTCTCGGGATCGAAGTGCATGTCCCAGACCTTCTCGAGCAGCGTCGTCCGGCGCACCACCTGCTCCGGGTGGAGCAGGAAGAACTCCACGATCTGGAACTCCTTCGGCGTGAGCTCGAGCGGCTTCTCGTCGACCAGCACCACGTGGCGCAGGCGGTCGAGCGTGAGCGGCCCGTAGCGGAGCACCTCGAGTCGTTCCGCGCCACCCCGCCGGGCCAGCGCCCGGATGCGGGCGAGCAGCTCGTCGAAGCGGAAGGGCTTCGCGAGATAGTCGTCCGCACCCGCATCCAGGCCGCGCACGATGTCCTCCACCCCATCCCGCGAGGTGAGCATCATGATCGGTGTGTTCCGGCCTTCCCGCCGGAGCTCCATCGCGATCTGGAAACCGTTTTTCTTGGGGAGCACGACGTCGAGAAGAATCACGTCGTACTCGTAGACGTGAGCCAGGGTGGTGGCCTCGTCGCCGTCTGCCGCGATGTCGACGACGTAGCCCTCTTCCTTCAGGCCCTGCTCGATGAACCCGGCGACCTTCCGGTCGTCCTCCACAATGAGAACTTTCATGGATCTGAAGCTACCTCGCACGAGTGAAGGCACCCTCAAACCAATTATGAAGGTTCGCTCACTCGCCGGCGACAGGAAGTTCCAGAACGAAACATCCACCAGCGCCCCTGCGGGCAATCGCCCGGAGCTCGCCCCCCAGTAACCGCGCCAGGCGCCGCGACAGCGGTAGCCCCAGACCGGTGCCCTGGCCCTCTTCCACCGCTTTCGTCTGGTAAATATCGAAGATCCGCTCGATGTCGTCGGGCTGAATCCCTGAGCCCTCGTCCTCGATCGTGAATGTGACGTAGTCGTCCCGTGCCTGCAGGCTCAGCCGGACCGTGCTCCCCGACGGAGTGTGCTTGATGGCATTGCCGAGGAGGTTCACCAGGATCTGTTCCACCCGGCTCGGGTCGGTGCGGCAGATCGGCGGGGTGTCCGGCAGCCTGGTCACCACCCGAACCCCTTTGCTGTCCGCGGCCGGGGTCACCCGGTTCACCGCCTGCCGGACCACCGGGCAGCAGTCGATCTGGGTGATGTTGGGACGAAGCCGATCCTCGTCGAGTCGACTCAGGTCGAGCAGGTCATTGATCAGGCTGATCGCCCCTTCCGCCGAATCCAGCACTTCGTACGCCGCGCGCGGGACCGACTGCGGGTCCTTGCGGCGGACCAGCATCTCCGCCCACCCATAGACGGCCGCGAGCGAGTTGCGCAGCTCGTGGTTCACCATCGCGAAGAAACGCTCCCGGGACCGGTGGAGCTGCTGTACCTCTTCCAGGAGCCGGGCGCTCTGCTCGTGGAGCCGCGCGTTCTCGATGGCCGCGGCCGCCTTCGAGGCGAGCAGCGTCG
>DASZPT010000344.1:0-14077 GCA_035549935.1 Gemmatimonadales bacterium | reverse complement strand
GGCGGCACGGCGCCGGCCGCCCCGGCCGCCGGCGCCCTCAAGGACATCAAGTCGCCGATGGTGGGGACATTCTACAAGTCGCCCGAACCTGGGGCGGAGGCCTACGTGAAAGTGGGCGGCCGCGTCACGCAGGGACAGACGGTCTGCATCATCGAGGCGATGAAGATCATGAACGAGATCGAGGCCGAAGTCACCGGTGTCGTCAGGGAAATCCTGGTCGAAGACACGCAGCCGGTGGAATTCGGTACCGTCCTCTTCCGGGTGGATCCCAATGGCTGAGACGACGGCTCCGTCGAACGTTCTTCCGCCGTTCAATTTCAAGCAGGCCATCTCGCTCATGGTGCAGCGGAATGGCTCGGACCTGCACCTCAAGGTGGGGCGGCCGCCCACCATCCGGGTGAACGGCGAGCTGGCCGGCCTGGAGATGCAGCCGCTCAAGCCGGAGGATCTCAAGCTCCTGGCCGAGCAGATCATGACGCCGCGGCAGGTGAAGGAGTTCGCCGAGAAGAAGGAAGCGGACTTCGCCATCGGTGTGCCGGGGGTGGGGCGCTTCCGGACCAACATCTACCAGCAGCGCGGCACGCTCGCGTTCGCCTTCCGGGCCATCCCGTACGAGGTGAAGACCATCCGCGAGCTGCACCTCCCCGAGGTGCTGGAGGAGATCGCGATCCGGCCCCGGGGCCTGGTCCTCGTGACCGGCGTGACCGGCTCGGGCAAGTCGACCTCGCTGGCGGCGATGATCAACCACGTGAACCAGAACCGGCGGGTGAACATCATCACGATCGAGGACCCGATCGAGTTCCTTCACCGTGACGTGCAGGCGAACATCTCGCAGCGCGAGGTAGGGAGCGATACCCTGGCCTTCGGGACCGCGCTCCGGCACGTGCTGCGGCAGGACCCCGACGTGATCCTGATCGGCGAGATCCGCGACATGGAGACGCTGGACGTCGCCCTGAAGGCGGCCGACACCGGGCACCTGGTGTTCTCCACGCTCCACACCACCGACGCGACCCAGACCATCAACCGGGTGATCTCCTTCTACCCGCCGCACCAGCACCAGGAGATCCGCTCGCTCCTCTCCACCGCCCTCGCGGCGGTGATCTGTCTGCGCCTCGTGCCCCGCAAGGACGGCAAGGGGCGGGTGGCCGCCGCCGAGGTGCTCATCAACACCGCCGCGGTGGCGGACAACATCCGGGACATCGAGAAGGCGCTCAACATTCCGGACCTCATCGCCGAAGGCACCGAGGCCTACGGGATGCAGAGCTTCGACCAGTCCCTCATGAAGTGGTACAAGGACGAGGTCATCTCCTACGAGAGCGCGCTCTTCTACTCGACCAACCCGAGCGAGTTCGCCCTCCGCGCCTCGGGCATCAGCTCCGCGTCCGACCGCACCTTCAGCGGGGCGGTGACCGGTGGCGCCAAGGGTGGCGACCTCTCCAACGACCTGACGCCCTGACGTGTTCAAGAAAGTCCTGATCGCCAACCGGGGCGAGATCGCGCTGCGCGTGATCCGCGCCTGCCGGGAGCTCGGCATCGGCACCGTGGCCGTCTACAGCGAGGCCGACCGCGAGTCGCTCCACGTCCGTTTCGCCGACGACGACGTGTGCATCGGGCCGCCGCCGGGCCGCCAGTCGTACCTCCGCATTCCCAACCTGATCGCCGCCGCCGAGATCACCGGTGCCGACGCGATCCATCCCGGCTACGGCTTCCTGGCCGAAAATGCCGAGTTCGCCGACACCTGCAAGGCGTCGAACATCGCCTTCATCGGCCCCACCGGCGAGCAGATCCGCCAGATGGGCGACAAGGCGACGGCCAAGAAGCTGGCCCAGCAGGCCGGCGTCCCCACCGTCCCGGGCACCGCCGGGACGATCCAGGACGTCGACGAGGCGCTGGCCCAGGTCGAGTCGATCGGCTTCCCGGTGATCATCAAGGCCACCGCGGGCGGCGGCGGGAAGGGGATGCGGGTCGCCAACGACCCCGAGCAGTTCGCCCAGGTCTTCTCGCTGGCGCAGAACGAGGCGCTGGCCGCCTTCGGTAACGGCGAGGTGTATGTTGAGAGGTACCTCGCGCGGCCCAGGCACGTCGAGATCCAGGTCGTGGGCGACACGCACGGCCGGGTGGTGCACTTCGGCGAGCGCGACTGCTCGGTCCAGCGGCGGCACCAGAAGCTGATCGAGGAGAGCCCCAGCCCGGCCCTCACCCCCGAGCTCCGGGCCCGGATGGGCGACGCGGCGGTCCGGCTCGCTGCGGCGATCGACTACGTCGGCGCCGGGACGCTCGAGTTCCTGCTCGACGAGGATGGCAGTTTCTATTTCATGGAAATGAACACCCGGATCCAGGTGGAGCACCCGGTGACCGAGATGGTCACCAGCTTCGACCTCGTGAAGGAGCAGATCCGGGTCGCCGCCGGCGAGCAGATCAGTTTCCGGGGCGAAGGAGGGCGGCTCCGCGGCCACGCCATCGAATGCCGGATCAACGCCGAGGATCCCTACCGCAACTTCCAGCCGTCCCCGGGGCTCATCACCGCGTATCATCCCCCGGGCGGCCCCGGCGTGCGCCTCGATACCCATGTCTACGCCGGCTACACCGTGCCGCCGTACTACGACTCGCTCCTCGCCAAGGTGATCGTGCACGGCAACACCCGCGAGGAGGCGCTCGCCCGCATGGGCCAGGCGCTCGACAGCTTCATCATCGAGGGCGTGACGACCACGATTCCCTTCCTGGCCCGCATCATCCGCCACCCCGAGTTCGCCGCCGGCAAGGTGGATACGAAGTTCCTCGAACGTCATCCGGAGCTGCTCCGCCCCGAAGCATGAAGCTGGACGTCGTCTTCGCTGCCGCCGGCCTCACCCCCGGTGAGGTCCAGGGCCGGACCGTCTTTGTCATCGACATCCTGCGGGCCGCCACCTCGATGTGCGCGGCCCTCGCCCACGGGGCCCGCGCGGTGGTACCGGTCGCGAGCACCGAGGAGGCGCTTCGCCTCGCCACCACCCTCGGCGCCAGCGAGACCGTCCTCGCGGGGGAGCGGAATGCCCTGCCGATCCCGGGATTCGCGGTGGGCAACTCGCCCCGGGAGATGACCCCCGAGGTGGTCCGCGGGAAGACGGTGATCATGACCACCAGCAACGGGACCGGCGCGCTCCTCGCCGTCGCCAGCAGCCCCCAGGTCTACGTCGCCTGCGCCGCCAACTTCTCGGTGGTGAGCGCCCGCGCGCACGAGACCTGGACCCGGGGCGAGGACCTGCTCATCGTCTGCGCCGGGCGCGAGCAGCGCTTCGCGCTGGATGATGCCTACTGCGCCGGCCGGCTGGTGGAGGCGGCCACCGGTGGGGGTCGGGGCCGCAAGGGCCTCAACGACGCGGCCATCGCCACGCTCGACCTGGTCCGCCGCTACGGCCGGACGTGGGAGCGCCCGCTCGCCGCGAGCCGCGCCGGCCGCGAACTCGTCGAGCTCGGCTTCAAGGAGGACCTGGCCGATGCCGCCCGCGTCGATGCCTATCCCGTGCTGGCCCAGTTCCACAATCGCCGGGTGAGCATCCCGGCGGCGCCGGCGGGCACCCCGGTATGAGCGACGAAGGCCGCCGCCACCTCAGTGCGATCGTCGCGCTGGTCCTCGGCAGCTTCGTGGGACTCACCCTGCTGCCGGTGCACCTGACCGGCGGCCTGGGCGACCTCCTCGGTGGCGCGCTCTGGCGCTCGCTCGGGCTGGGCGCCCTCGGCTTCCCCCTCCTCGGGCTCGGCCTCGGCCTGGCAGGCTTCGACCGGCTGCCACGGCTCGACATGAAGCGGACCGCGATCCTGATGATCGGCCTCGCGGTCCTGGTCCCGTTCCTCATCGGCGTGGTGACCGGCTACACGCCGAGCGGCCCGGAGGACCTGGCGGCCCGGCTCACCGGGTGGCTCCCGGGCTTCTTCGCGTTCTACCTCGTGAAGGCGATCGGCGTGGCCGGCGGCGTCCTGCTCGGCTTCGCCCTGCTGTCCGCGCTCACGATCATGACCATCGCCTGGCATCCGCTCACCCGGCTCGCCCGGCCGAGCGGCGAGGCCACGGTGGCAGCCCCGGCCCCCGCGCCCCGGCGCGCGGCCCAGTCCTCGGCCGCGACCGCCCTGGCCACATCGCCGACGGCACCGGCCGAGGACGAGGAGGACCACCCCGTCTTCCCAGCACCACCCCGGCGGGAGAAGAAGCCGAAGAAGCCGGCAAAGGCCGCGGGTGACCTGCCGATCGGCGACCCCGCCGACGAGACCCAGCTTCCGCCGATCGAGCTGCTCGCGCCGCCGCCGGCCCAGGACCGCGATGCCGGCCAGGCCGAGCTGGATCGCCTGGGGCAGGTCCTGCTCGAGACGCTCAAGACCTTCAAGGTCGAGGGCACGATCGCGGGCCGAACCACCGGACCGGTGGTGACCCAGTTCGAGGTGGTCCCCGCCCCCGGGGTGAAGGTGGGGCGGATCGCCTCGCTGGCCGACGACATGGCGATCACCATGCGGGCCCAGTCGATCCGGGTGGCGCCGATCCCGGGGAAAGGTGCCGTCGGCGTCGAGATCCCCAATCCCAATGCGCGGATGGTGACGCTCCGGGAGCTGGTGGAGGCGCCCGAGTGGGATGCGTCCCGTGCCGTGCTGCCCATCGCGCTCGGGCGGGACCTCGAGGGGAAGCCGGTCATCGCCGACCTCGCCAAGATGCCGCACCTCCTGATCGCCGGCGCGACCGGCTCCGGCAAGTCGGTCGCCATCAACACGATCATCACCAGCCTGGTCTACCGCTACACCCCGAAGCAGCTCCGCTTCCTGATGGTGGATCCGAAGATGGTGGAGCTGTCGATGTACAATGCGCTCCCCCACATGCGGCACAAGGTGGTGACCAACAACAACGATGCCGCCACCGTGCTCAAATGGGGCGTCATCGAGATGAACCGGCGCTACGAGCTGCTCCACGCCAACGGGGCCCGGAACCTCGCGGACTTCAACCGCAAGGCGGACGAAGGGAAGCCGCTCCGCAAGCCGCCGAAGCCCAGGCCGACGATCGCCTCGATCAGCGCCGAGGGCGAGACCACCGCGCCGGAGCCGGAGGACGATGGCGTCTACCGCGAGGGGCCGCTGCCGCTCATCGTGATGATCGTCGACGAGCTGGCGGATCTCATGATGACGGTGCAGGGCGAGGTCGAGACCCCCCTCGCGATCCTGGCGCAGAAGGCCCGCGCGATCGGTATCCACCTCATCCTCGCCACCCAGCGCCCCTCGGTGAATGTCCTCACCGGCCTCATCAAGGCGAACTTCCCGAGCCGGATCGCGTTCCGGGTCGCGAGCAAGGTGGACAGCCGCACCATCCTCGACCAGAACGGGGCGGAGGCGCTGCTCGGCAACGGCGACATGCTCTTCCTGCCACCCGGCAAGAGCGAGCCGATGCGGCTGCAGGGCGCCTACATCGCCACCGAGGAGACCGAGCGGGTCATGGACTGGTTCGAGAAGCGGCGCGAGGCCCGGGTGGCCCAGCAGCAGGCGCCGGCCGCGCCGAGCGAGGAAGACATCCTCGCCTTCATGCGGGCCCACGAGGCCGCCGAGGAGGGCGGGGGCGGGAGCAGCTTCGACGGCGAGCGCGACCCGCTCTTCCGTGAGGCGGCCGAGGTATGTGTCCAGAACCAGGGGGGCTCGACCTCGCTCCTCCAGCGGCGCCTGTCGATCGGCTACGGCCGCGCCGCGCGCATCATCGACCAGCTCCACATGGCCGGAATCCTCGGCCCCCAGCCGCCGGGATCCAGCAAGCCGCGCGAAGTGCTGATCGGCATCGAGCAGATCGACGAGTACTGCTCCTGACCGGTCCGGATCTCACCACCCCTCGCTCCGGATCTGGACGCCGAGGGTGAGACCGTACGCCGCCCCGCCCGAGCCCCTCCCGACCGCGCCCAGCGGCTGCATGATCCCGCCGACATAGACCCCCGCCATCGATACCGGCGTGACATAGAGCCGGGCCTGCACGAACCCGGCGAAGCCCGCGCTGTTGTGATCTTCGCTGTCGACATCCAGTCCGAAGGTCCCCACCCCCGCCGCCAGGCCCAGGCTCACGTACCGGCTCCGCGCCGCCAGGACATGGACGCCCACCATCGTGCTGCTCACATGGCGCGGCCCGCTGAACGCGTCCTCGTCGTGGTCCACCTGACCCAGCCCGAGGAGCAGGTCCGCCTTCCTCCCCACCCGGATCGCGACGTCCATCGTGTACCCGCTCACCCCGCCGCTGTGGGGCCCGGCGGACGAGAGATGCTGTGCGGTGTACCCGCCGCTCACCGCGACCTGCGCCGCGAGCGGCCCGAGAGGCGCGACCAGCAGCGCCAGGACCAGGGGAGTGAGCGGCATGTACGGCTGACACGTTTCCGGATTGCGCGGACAGTGTCGCATGGACGCGGGTCCTCACGGTGACGGTGGCCTGCTGCCTCGGGACCTGTGGTATGCGCGGGACGGAGATTTCAGATCGCACCGCGATGCACGAGCTACCGACAGTTGTCAGGCATCAGGCGTGCCGACGGCGGGAGGGGCGGAGGAGGGGCGGCCGCCTCAGGGGCGTTTCAGGGGGTGACGACTTCCCGCACGACACCCATGAAGGCCTCGATGACGGGACGTACCCGGTCCTTCCGCCAGGCGGCGGCAATGCGGGTCTCGGCCCCGGCCGAGGGAATCGGCCGATAGCGGACTCCGCGCCAGCCGAGCTTCTCCACCGAGGCCGGCAGGATGGATACGCCCACGCCGGCCTCGACCAGACTCACGCTGGTGTAAAGCTCGCGGCTTTCCTCGACGATGCGGGGAGTGAAGCCGGCGGCCCGGCAGAGGTTCACCACCTGGGCGTGCAGGCCGGGAGCGAGTTCGGCGGGGAACAGGACGAAGGGCTCGGTGGCCAGGTCCTTCACGGTCAGCGTCGGGCGGGCGGCGAGCGGGTGACTCCGGTTGACCGCGATGCGGAGCGGCTCACGCATCACCGTGACCATCTCGAGCGCCGGATCGGGACGGGGCTCGCGGACGAAGCCGATCTCGATGTCGCCCTGGCGGAGGCCGTCGAGCTGCGGTCCCGTCGGCATCTCCCGGAGGTCGAGATGGACCCGCGGATAGCGCGCCCGGAACTCGCGGATGATCCGGGGGAGTGCGAGGAACATCACGGTGGCGGCAAAGGCCACCCGGAGTTCCCCCGATTCCCCCCGGCCTGTGCGCCGGGCCGCCTCCACCGCCGTGTCCACCGCGGCGAGGACCCGCTCGGCCTCTGCCAGGAAGGCGACGCCCGCGTCGGTGAGCTGGACTCGGCGGCTGGTGCGGTCGAGGAGCCGGGTGCCGAGGGCGGTCTCGAGGCGGCGGATCTGCTGGGAGAGCGGGGGCTGGGCGATGCCGAGGCGGGCGGCGGCCCGTCCGAAGTGCAGTTCCCGCGCGAGGATAGCGAAGTAGCGCAGGTGGCGGAGCTCGATCTGATCAATAGCCATGGGGTATCAATATCGGCGATTAGTGATATTGGACATATTGGTGCCCCGGGGCTAATTTGGCAACCTGTTGTGCCGTGAGCCCTTACATCGCCTGGAGCACCCCATGGCAACTCAGGTCCTCTCCTCCACCGAACCCCACACCGCCGATCCGTTCCCGATCAACGGAACCGACTTCGTCGAGTTCTATGTCGGCAACGCCAAGCAGGCGAGCCACTACTATCGCGCCGCCTTCGGCTTCCAGCTCGTCGGGTATCGCGGGCCCGAGACCGGCGTCCGGGACCGGGCGAGCTATCTCCTGGTCCAGGACAAGGTCCGCTTCGTCCTCACCTCCGCCCTCGGCCCCGATTCCCCGATCGCCGAGCATCACAAGCGCCACGGCGACGGGGTGAAGGACCTGGCCCTCTGGGTCGACGACTGCCGCGCGTCGTTCGCCTACGCCACCGCCCACGGCGCCGTGGCGGTGCAGGAACCGACGGTCCTCAAGGATGAGCACGGCGAGGTGGTGATCGCCGCGATCCGGACCTATGGCGACACCATCCACAGCCTGGTCGAGCGGCGGAACTACGCGGGCCTCTTCCTGCCCGGCTTCCGGCCGGTGCAGAGCCGGTTCCAGCCCGCCGGGGTGGGGCTCAAGTACGTCGACCACTGCGTCGGCAATGTCGAGCTCGGCAAGATGAACGAGTGGGTGGGCTTCTACGAGCGGGTGATGGGCTTCAAGAACCTGATCTCCTTCGACGACAAGGACATCTCGACCGAATACTCGGCCCTGATGTCGAAGGTCATGTCGAGCGGCAACGAGCGGATCAAGTTCCCCATCAACGAGCCCGCCGAGGGGAAGAAGAAGAGCCAGATCGACGAGTACCTGGAGTTTTACCGCGGTCCCGGCGTGCAGCACGTGGCCATCGCCACCGACAACATCATCGCCACCGTGAGCGCGCTCCGCGAGCGCGGGGTCGAGTTCCTCACTGTGCCGGCGACCTACTACGAGACCGTCCTCGACCGGGTGGGCGAGATCGACGAGAACCTGGAGCCGCTCCGCGAGCTGGGGATCCTGATCGACCGGGATGACGAGGGCTACCTGCTCCAGATCTTCACCAAGCCGGTGCAGGACCGGCCCACCGTCTTCTACGAGATCATCCAGCGGAAGGGCGCCAAGAGCTTCGGCAAGGGGAATTTCAAGGCGCTGTTCGAAGCCATCGAGCGGGAACAGGCCGCGCGGGGGAACCTCTGATGCCGTTCTATCACCAGCTGGGCCAGGTCCCGCGGAAGCGGCACACCGTCTTCCGCCGTCCCGATGGCGGGCTCTACGCCGAGGAGCTGATGGGGCACGAGGGCTTCGTGGGCACCTCGTCGCTGCTCTATCACACCCATCCGCCCACCACGGTGAAGTCGGCGCGGCGGCTCCGCGAGGTGAAGTGGGAGGCCGATGACGACACCTCGCTCCGGCACCGGCATTTCCTGACCAGCCGCGCCCGCAAGGGCGGGAGCCCGACCCTCGACCGCATCCCGCTTCTCTTCAACAACGAAATCGGGATGCTCTACGTCTGGGCCGACGAGAACGACGCCCACTTCTACCGCAATTCCCAGGCGGACGAGTGTGTCTACGTGGTGGAAGGGAAGGGGACCCTGGAGACCGTCTTCGGGGACCTTCCGTTCCAGCCGGGCGACTACGTCGTCATCCACCGGAACATCCTCCACCGCTGGCGGATCGATCTCGGCTCCGGGCCTGCCCGCCTCGTGGTCTTCGAGAGCCGGGGCCACATCCGCTTTCCCAAGCGGTACAAGAACGACTTCGGCCAGCTGCTGGAGGGCGCGCCCTTCTGCGAACGGGATATCCGCCGCCCGATGGAGCTCCGCACCCATGACGAGAAGGGCGACTTCCCGATCCTGGTGAAGCAGTACGATGCGATCAACGAACTGGTGCTGGACCACCACCCCTTCGACGTGGTCGGCTGGGACGGCTACTTCTATCCGTGGATCTTCAACATCCACGATTTCGAGCCGATCGTCGGGCGGATCCACCAGCCGCCGCCGGTCCACCAGACCTTCCAGGGCGACGGCTTCGTGATCTGCTCCTTCTGCCCGCGGCCGTACGACTTCGATCCGAACGCGGTGCCCGCGCCCTACAACCACAGCAACGTGGATTCGGACGAGGTGCTGTTCTACGCCTCGAGCGAGTTCATGAGCCGCAAGGGGATCGAGTACGGGTCGATCACCCATCACCCCGACGGGCTGCCCCACGGGCCGCACCCGGGCCGCGCCGAGGCCTCGATCGGCGCCAAGGCGACCAACGAGCTGGCGGTGATGATGGATTCGTTCCGCCCGCTCAAGGTGGCCAAGGCGGCGATGGCGTTCGAGGACCCGGCGTACCACAAGTCCTGGCTCGACGCGCAGCACGCCCAGTTCAATCCGCCGACCAGTTGAGCCACGCCCCGCTCTGGACGCCGACCCCCGACGCGGTGGACCGGGCGAATCTCACCCGGTTCACCGCGCGGTTCCGTCCGGGCGCCGACTACGCCGCGCTCTGGCGCTGGTCGGTCGAGCGGCCGGAGGAGTTCTGGGCCGCGGTGTGGGAGTTCGGCGAGGTGGTCGCCGAGCGCCGCGCGGATGGCCGGCCGTGGGAGGCGGTCCTCGAAGGGGGAGACCGGATGGGTCCGCCCGATCCGGTGACCGGTCCCCGCTGGTTCCGCGGCGCCCGCCTCAACTTCGCCGAGAACCTGCTGCGCCACGCCGATGACCGGACCGCGCTGGTCTGGTGGAACGAGTTCGGCCGCCAGGGCAGCCTGACCTTCGCCGGCCTCCGCCGCGAGGTGGCCCGGTGGCAGGCCGCCCTCGAGGCGGAGGGGGTCCGCCCGGGCGACCGGGTCGCCGGCCTGCTGCCCAATTGCCCCGAAGCCGTGATCGCGATGCTCGCGACCACCAGCCTCGGCGCGGTCTGGTCCTCCTGCTCGCCCGACTTCGGCGAGGGGGCCGTCCTCGACCGCTTCGGGCAGATCGCGCCCACGGTCTTCATCGCCGCCGGGCAGACCCACTACAATGGCAAGCGTATCGACCTGCTCCCCCGGCTGCGGGCCGTCGCGGCCCGGCTCCCGGACACGCGCCGGATCGTCCTCGTGGGCGAAGCCAGCGGAGACCTGCTTCCCGGGGACGCCCGCGGTGTCCGGCTCGATCGCTGGCTCCCCGCGCCGTCCGCTGCCCCGACCATCCCGGTGTTCCACCGGCTCCCCTTCGATCACCCGGTCTACATCCTCTACTCGAGCGGCACCACGGGCCTCCCCAAGGCGATCGTCCACGGGGCCGGCGGCACGCTGCTGCAGCACCTCAAGGAGCTGATGCTCCACACCGGTCTCACCCGCGACGACCGGATTTTCTATTACACCACCTGCGGGTGGATGATGTGGAACTGGGTGGTGACGGGTCTCGCCGTCGGCGCGACGGTGGTGCTCTACGACGGGGCGCCATTCGCGCCCCGCCCCGAGATCCTCTGGGACATGGCCCAGGCGGAAGGCGTCACCATCTTTGGCACCAGCGCCAAGTACCTGGCGCTCTCGGAGAAGTCGGCGCTCGAGCCGGCCCGGACCCACGATCTCGCCCGGCTCCGGGCGATCCTCTCGACCGGGAGCCCGCTGGCGCAGCACAGCTACGATTACGTCTACGGCCGCATCAAGCGCGATGTCCATCTCGCGAGCATCAGCGGCGGCACCGACATCGTCTCCTGCTTCGCGCTCGGCAACCCCACGGCGCCGGTCTGGCGCGGGGAGCTCCAGTGCCGCGGCCTCGGCATGGCGGTCGACGTGTTCGACGCCGACGGCACCTCGATCACCGAGGCTCCCGGCGAGCTGGTCTGCACCCGGCCGTTCCCCAGCATGCCGGTCGCGTTCTGGAATGACCCCGATGGCCGCAAGTACCGCGCGGCCTACTTCGAGCACTTCCCGGGGGTGTGGCGCCACGGGGACTGGGCCGAGCGCACCGCGCATGACGGGCTCATCATCTACGGGCGGAGTGACGCGACCCTCAATCCCGGTGGCGTCCGGATCGGAACCGCCGAAATCTACCGGCAGGTCGAGCGCCTCCCCGAGATCGTCGAGAGCCTGGTGATCGCGCAGGAATGGGAGAACGACGTGCGCGTCGTCCTCTTCGTGAAGCTCCGGGAGGGGATCGTGCTGGACGAGGCGCTCCAGGAGCGGATCCGCCGCGAGATCCGGCTGCACGCGAGCCCCCATCACGTGCCGAAGAAGATCCTCCAGGTCCCGGACCTCCCCCGCACGATCAACGGCAAGCTGAGCGAACTCGCGGTCCGCGCCGCGGTGCATGGCCGGTCGATCGGGAACCGGGATGCGCTCGCCAACCCGCAGGTGCTGGAGCTGTTCCACAACCTGCCGGAGCTCGCCGTATGACCGCGCTGGCGCGTGCCCTGCTCACCGGCCTCGTCGACTATGCCGGCCTCTTCCCGCCGGCGGGCCTCGGCATGCGGGAGACGGTCGCCAGCTTCGCCGCCTATCAGTCGCGGCCCGATCGCTGGGCCCTGGCCCGCCTCGTCGTCCCCGTCGCCCGGCTGGGCGAGTTCGAGGAGGCCTGGGCCGGGCTCGATGCCGGACTCCGGCGTACCACCCGGTGGCCCATCGCCGCGCTCGCGGGGAACGACCCCGCCGGCGATCGCGCCGCGATCGTCGCGTTCAACCAGCGCCATGGGGGCGGGGGACCGCGGGTCGAGGCGGTCGAGGCCAGGCTCACCGCCGCCGCCGATGCCGCGCGGCTCGAGCCGCTCCTCGAGCCGGGTGTCGAGGTCTACTGCGAACTGCCCCTCTCGGCCGACCTTCCGGGCCTGGTGGCGGCGGTCGGGCGGGTCGGGGCCCGCGCCAAGGTCCGCACCGGCGGGATCAAGGCGCCCGACATTCCCCCACCCGAGGCCGTCCTCGCGTTCCTCGTGGCGTGCGCCTCGGCCCGGCTGCCCTTCAAGGCCACCGCCGGCCTGCATCACCCGGTGCGAGGGCCCGCCCGGCTCACCTACGAGGCCGGCAGCGCCTGCGCGACGATGTTCGGCTACCTCAACCTGGTGCTCGCGGCGGCGCGCCTGTGGAGCGGCGGCTCGGAGCGCGAGGCGCTCACCCTCCTCACCGCCGACGCGGGAAGCGGGCTCTGCCTCGACCCCGAGACGGCCCACTGGGGCGGCCTCAGCCTGTCCGCCGCTGAGATCGCCCGGGCGCGGCAGGAGTTCGTGTGCTCGATCGGATCCTGCTCGTTCACCGAGCCGCTGGGCGAGATCGTGGCGCTGGGCCTCGATCCCCAGGCCGTCGAGCCCGCCCCGTTCGCCCGGAGCACCGCGTGATCGCCGCGCGCGACGAGACGCACGATCCCGCCCTGCGGAGCTGGGTCGAGTCGGCCAACCGTCCCGGCGCCGACTTCCCGATCCAGAACCTTCCGTTCGGGGTGTTCGAGAGCGGCCGGGGCGCGCCGAGGATCGGGGTCGCCATCGGGGACCAGATCCTCGACCTGCGCGCCTCCGCCGACGCGGGTCTGCTCGATGCGCTGCCGGTGGCGGCCGAGGCCTGCCGCGGCTCGTCGCTCAATCTCCTGATGACCCTGGCGCCCGAGCTGCGCGCCGGTCTCCGCCGGCTCCTGAGCCGGGCGCTCAGTGCCGGCGCCCGCCGGTCGGCGACGACGGTGCTGGTGCCGATGAGCGAGGCGCGGCTGCTGCTCCCGGCCACGGTCGGGGACTACACCGATTTCTACGCCTCGCTGTTCCACGCGACCAACGTCGGCTCGATGTTCCGCCCCGAGAATCCGCTGCTCCCCAACTACAAGTGGGTGCCGATCGGGTACCACGGACGGGCCTCGTCGGTGGTGGTGAGCGGTTCGCCCGTCCGTCGTCCGGCGGGCCAGGCCCGCCCGCCCGGCGCGGAGGGGCCGGCCTTCGGCCCGAGCAGGCAGCTGGACTACGAGCTCGAGATCGGCGCCTGGATTGCCGGGGAGAATGCGCTGGGCGAGTCGGTGCCGCTCGCGGAGGCGGAGCGCCGCTTCTTCGGCCTCACGCTGCTCAACGACTGGTCGGCCCGCGATATCCAGTCCTGGGAATACCAGCCGCTCGGCCCGTTCCTCGGGAAGAGCTTCGCGACCACCGTGTCCCCCTGGGTCGTCACCGCGGAAGCGCTCGCGCCCTTCCGTGTTCCCGCCTTCGAGCGGGCGGCGGAGGACCCGATGCCGCTCCCCTACCTCGCGGGCGCGGACGACCGGAGGCTGGGCGGCATCAGCATCGAGCTGGAAGTCGCGCTGCTGACGGCGCGGATGCGCGAGGCGAAGCAGCCCCCCTGCCGCCTCAGCCACACGAACTTCCGCCAGATGTACTGGACCCTGGGGCAGATGATCACGCATCACACGAGCAACGGCTGCAATCTCCGGCCGGGCGACCTGCTCGGCAGCGGGACCATCTCGGGACCGGGACGGGAGGAGCGGGGGTGCCTCCTCGAGTTGAGCTGGCGAGGCACCGAGCCGCTGATCCTGCCGAACGGGGAGACGCGGACGTTCCTGGCGGACGGGGACGAGGTGGTGATGACCGGCTGGTGTCAGGCGGAGGGCGCGGTGCGCATCGGCACATGGCCCGCGATGTCGTGGAAGAT
>DASZPT010000343.1:0-26368 GCA_035549935.1 Gemmatimonadales bacterium | reverse complement strand
GTGGGGGCCACCCGCGAGGTCCCGCAGCCACTGCGCGAGCCTGACCCCGATCGGGGCGCCCACGACAAGAAGGAGGGCGAATGCCACGACGATCAGCGCGACGCTCACCAGCCGCGGTACGGAAGGGACCCCGGAGGGCTTAGCCATGCCGTAATATGGGCGCGCTCATGCCGCCTAGGCATCCTGTCAGATCTCAAGGGGGCGCTGATGAGCTCGCAGTTGCCCCAATCGTGGGGCGAGAAGATCACCCAGAACGGATCAGGTGCGGGGCCACGGGCGGGCCAGCTTGCGTGAACGCGTCTCGGTCGGCAGCTTATGCGGGGCTCTGCCCCGGCACTGCGCGCGGCGGGAAAGCGCCTAACGAACGCGGCACCAGCTCATGGCCCTTCACCGGTCGGCTACCTCGGTCCCTGTCTCCACGGTAGATACCGGCCCAAGGACGCTCGATGCACACCCTGCTGTGGGTCCTTCAGGGCCTTGCCGCCCTCCTCTACCTGGCGTCTGGCGTCATGAAATCCTTCACCTTCGATAGGGTGAAGGATCAGGTTCCCTCCTTCGGGGCACTGCCGCGACAGGCATGGATGGGCCTCGGCCTGCTCGAGCTTGTCTGTGCCGTCGGCCTGGTGGTGCCGGCAGCCTTGCGCTGGCACCCGACTCTTACCGTGGTTGCGGCAGCGATCCTCGCGATCGAAAGCCTGGTGTTCATCTGGGTACACGTAACGTACCGGGAGACCGGGTCCATCCTCATGAGCGGTGGGCTGGGCCTGACAATGGCGTTCGTGGCCTACGGGCGGCATGCGCTGGCTCCCATACTCTAGCTGTCGCTTGGGACCGCACTGCCCTCGGCCGTCGGTTCGTGTGCCCCGCGGGCGACCGGACGCTGGCCCGTCGGCTTGCGCCGACGCGCCTCGGTCCGCAGCTTATGCGGGGTCGTCGGCCGATCTGTGTCCGAGGCATCCTCGAAGGCCGAGGTTTCCATGGATCAAGAGACTCTCCCGTCGGACGCGCTGACCTCCTCTCCTCATCGCGCCTTACTTCGCCGACTTGCCTGGCACCTCCTGGCGCTGGTCCTGGCGATTCTGTCCCTCACCGCCTACCTCCACTTTCGGGCCGAGGGCCCCGCCGCCGCCGCCACCGGAGCCCTGATCGCCAGCGCCCTGTTCGGCTTTGTCCCCCTGCGTGACCTGGTCCGCCTCTTCTTCCGTGTGGAAGGCCCGCTGCTCCACCTCGTTCACGTGCTCGGGGGTCTCGCCCTCGCCCTCGTTCCACTCTCGGGCGCGATTTCCGGGGTCCCGCTGCTCACCCGCAGTGCCATGGCGCCCTTCGCGATCATGGGTGCCGCCCAGGCCCTGATGCATCAGGACCATCCCCGGAATCCGCAGCAACTCCAGGCCATACAGCGCTTCGCGGCAAGCCTTCCGGAGCTAGCGGCCTTTGCCTCCCCAAAGGCGCTGCATTCCCCCGCCGACATCCAGAGGGCAGTGGCCAACCTGTCGGACGTGCTCACGAAAGCCCAGGCGCTGGGTCAAACGGAACTTGATGCCGACCCCGGCTTTCAGGCCGCGCTGCGGCGGGCCTCGACGCGCCTGGGGGTGAATCTGGCCCTCGACGCCATGCAGGTATCGCTCAAGGGCCTGCCGCCCAGCCTGGCCACGACGGCTCCCATTCAGACCCTCCAGACGCAGTTGGCCCAGACCCGCTCTTTGATCGCCCGAGGTGCGCCGACGCGCCAGTAAGCGTTCGGCTGACTACCGGCTCTGGAGTACCTCTGAACCCCCGCCCCTCGGTCGCCCCAGCTGCCCAGGGGCGTCCCACACTGCATCCGTCAAGCCCCTGCCAATGGCCCGACTTCCGGATGCCGAGTACATTGACCGCAACTCCCGCGTCGGAGGCACGTATGCCTCGCAGAGCCCTCCTCCCCGTCTTCCTGCTCCTTGGCGCAGCAGCCTGTGGCGAGCAAGGCACCGGCCCCACCCTCGAAGGCCAGTGGGGCGGCCAGGTGGCCAGCCTCCAGCTCTCGAGCAGCGGCGGAAGCCTGCAGTACCAGTGCGGAGCCGGCACCATCAACCCCGGCTGGATCCTCACTAACCGCGGCACCTTCACCGCCACGGGCGAGCATTTCTTCGGCGGTGGTCCCTTGCCGCCCGCGGGCCACGGTGCCCATCCCGCCCGCTACGCTGGCCACCTGACCGGGGCTAGACTCGTTTTCACCGTCACGCTCACCGACCTCGACCAGGTCCTCGGGCCGTTCGAGGTGGTTCGCGGCGGCCCGCCGGTCGCGGACATGTGCTTGTAGCCAGATGCCAGCACCCGCCAGGTGCCGGCATCCGTCACCCTGCCCCTGCTCCCGCACATGACAGACGCCGAGGACCCTCGCGCCTATTTCGCGGCTGAGCGGACGCTGCTGGCATGGCTCCGCACTGGCCTGACCATCATGGGCTTCGGCTTTGTCGTTGCGCGTTTCGGCCTCTTCCTGCGGCTCCTCAGCCTCTCTGGCCGGGCTCCTCCTTGCCTGGATCCTCCTTCGCTAGCGGCCTGGCCAGCCTGCCGCTCCCCGCGCTGCCAGGACTGCACCTGGCCCCCGCAATCCTGGCACCAACACCCGCGACCGCCCACGGAGCACACTCGACCCGTGCTGCCTGCACCGGGTACGCCAACAACGATCCACGGAACGATTCCGCGCGCCGCCGCCCGGGGGCGTGAGCGGGCTTGACGATCTGCACCTTGCGCTCTTCGCCATTAGCATCCATGGATGCGAAGCCAGCCGACCCCGCGCACCGGTCCGTTTACGGTCATCACCCTCTCCGGCAGCCTGCGAGCCAGCAGTTCGAACACAGCGGTCCTCAGCGCCCTCGCCGCGCTCGCCGGGCCTCCCCTGGAGGTCTCGGCCTACCTCGGACTGGGTGAGCTCCCTCATTTCAATCCCGACCTCGATACGGACGAGGCCCGCCCGGCAGCTGTCCGCGCCTGGCGCGCCGCCATTGCCGCGACCGACGCCCTCGTCCTCTGTTCGCCGGAGTATGCCCACGGGGTGCCAGGCAGCCTGAAGAATGCCCTGGACTGGCTGGTCAGTGGTCCCGAGTTTCCCGCCCTGATCGTTGCCCTGATCAACACATCTCCCCGGTCCACCCACGCGCAAGCCGCCCTGGCGGAGACGATCCGGACCATGTCGGCCGACCTGTTGTCGCCAAGCATCTGGACCGTCCCACTTGCGGGGCGCCGGCCAACGGTGCCTGACATCCTTCAGGACCAGAGCCTGGCGGGCCCCCTCCGCGAACTTCTGGCGGCCCTGGAGGGGGCGATTCGCAACGCTCGCGCCGCTGATCGGCGCCTGATCGGGGCCAGGACGTCGCCGTAGCGCGCCACCCACCGCGTGAGGCCCACCATCACCGCCAGTACGCCGTGTCGCCCTGCGGGCGACCCGAATTCGGCCGGTTCGCTTGCGCGAACGCGCCTCGGTCCGCAGGTTTGCGGAGTCGTTAGACCGGCGCGAAGTCATCTCACGCGCCCCCCACGCCTTCCACTGCCCTGGCAGCCGCCCATGCGCCGCCGTACCCCGCTCCTTCCCCTGGTCCTCGCCGCTCTCGCTACGCTTCCCTCCGCCGTGCAGGCTCAGACGCTCTCCGGGGATGAAGCCGCGGCACTCGCGGTGGCCGAGTCTGCCTTGGCCGCCGTCAGCCGAAGCGATTTCGTCGCGTTCACGGACCTGATGCTGGATTCCGCGGTCACCTTCTCTGCGGGCATGCGCAACGGCCAGTATCGCCTGCAGTTCAACACCCGGGCGCAACAGAGGGCCCTCTCGACCAGCGCTCGCTTCACCGAGCGCGGTTTCCGGCCAGAGATCCGCGTTGCCGGCCCCCTCGCGATGGTCTGGCTGCCCTACGATTTCTACCGGGAGGGGAAGTGGTCGCACTGCGGCGTTGACCTGTTCACACTCATGAAGGCGGATGGTCACTGGCGCATCGCCACCCTCGCCTGGAGTGTCGAGCAACCACCGGCTTGCACCCCTCACCCTGACGGGCCACCTCCGGGCGCCAGCGCGAACTAGGCGCGCCTGGCCCGCATCCAATCGAGGGTCGTTCGATGGCAGACGTGCCCCAGGCCGTGGATCACTTGCGGCTCCTCTCCTACAGCCTTCTCGCCGCATGCCTTGGCTGTGTCCCCTGCCTCCCGCTCCAGGCCCAGAATGTTCCTGCCGCAAATACGGGCGAATACTTGAAGGCGACGTGGTATTCGCTGTTCTCCCTCGATCCGGATGGCTCCCTCAGTGGTGCTCCCAGGATCTGCATTGACTCACACGGCCTTGCGATTGGGGAGTCGGACCCACGTGATCTCACCACCTTGGCCGACCCGGACACGATCACCGTTCCATTCCTCGAGGGCCTGGGGCAGTATGTGGTGGACGCCGCCGACTGTTGGTCAGGACCCTCCGATACCACGTATCCCACCCTTTATGTCCAGGGATCCATTACCAGGCGCCGCACCGGTAGCGGCGATAGTGTGAGTGTGGCCCTGTTTCAGGTCTTCCAGGCTCGCCCGTGCGGGACGACCGTTGTCCCACGGTGTGCCCTTCCGGTCAACGGCGCCACAACCATTTACGTAACCGGCATGGTGGCCAGGACGCCCGCTGGGTGGCCACCCATCACGCTACGGCGCGCGTACCCGGAGTTCTAATACCGCACTGCCTGGCGTCGGCCCGGCCGCTTGCGCGAATGCGCCTCGGTCCGCAGCTTGTCCGCGGGTCGTTCGATGGTGCCATCCTTTCCTCATGCCTCCCCAATGGCCAGGATCCTGACCAGCGCAGTTGGAGCCTGCATCCTGTGGTGTGCGTGGCCAGCACCCGTGCTGGCCCAGACATCCGGTTCGAACAGCGACTGGCTCCTGACGGCGGCCGGCGCTGTGTCCGGCGCCAAGGTGGATCTCAACGGCGATGGCACCGCTGAGGAGATCACGCGCGGCCCATGCGGCGTCACCAACTGCGGGTTCACGATCCAGGGCGGCCGTCCCCTTCAACAGCTCGCCGAGATCGAGGGCTCCATACTGGTGATTCGAGCCGCTCGACTCAACTCGTGGCCGATTCTTCACAGTTACGCCCACCTTTCGGCCAACGAGGGCATACTGGATGTTTGGGTCCACGACGGCCGTCGCTTCGTCAGCGTGGCATCGATCCGCCTCCAGGGGGCCGATGTCGAGCGGGTACTCGCCCCGCTTCAGGGACTGCCCGTCGGCCCGCCATCTCCGTAGGGTGTCCGCGCGATCCGCAGATCGTCTCGTCGCGCCATCCCCCCGCGGCACGACGCCGGCCGCCCTCCGCCACCCGTTGGTGTCCCGCCGCGCGCGGATGTCGAGTTCGACCTGCATGACTTCCGCTATCCGTTTAGCCAGCCGTCCCGGCACGGCCCTCAGGTCGTCCACGTCTTCATGGCGTGTGGAGTGCCGGAGGGAGAGCAGATTCACCCGCAGCCGGGCATGCTCCACGAGTCCACGATCGCGTGGACGGTGGGTGACCCCCCGCGGTTATATTCCTGCGTGCGAGACGCCAGACCGATCCATTACCGCCTTGATGCCCGGGATTGTCTCACCGCAGTCAACGAGGCCTGGGTCGCCGAAGCTCATGCCGCACCCGAGCCCACCCTGGCCGCCCCAAGCGTCCTCGGGCGCAACCTCTGGCAGCTGATCCACGATTTCCCAGTCCGGCATCTCTTCACCGCCCTCTTTCAGCGGCTGCGGGCCGGAGAGGTTCCCGAAGCGGCCTACATCTTTCGCTGCGACACCCCAGCCCAGCGACGCCTCCATCGCCTGCGCATCACTCCCGCGCCCGAAGCAGCGCTCGACTTTGAGTCGGCCATCCTCGCGGTCCAACCGCGCCCACCGGTCTCACTCCTCGATTCCGCCACGCCCCGTTCGGCGGAATTCCTCCGGATTTGCGGCTGGTGCAAGCGCGTCCCCCTGGCTGGCGACCGCTGGGTGGAGATCGAGGAAGCTCTCGCCCACCTTGATTCCCTGGACAGGGTTCCGGTCCCGGCCCTCTCCCACGGGATATGTCCCCGTTGTGAGCGTACCCTCCTCAAGCTGCTCGACCAGCCCGCGGGTCCCGAAACGGGGATCGCACGGTTTGGCGAGTGGCATTCGGCGTGATTGCCGCACACGTCCTCTGTCATCGGCTCTCCGGACGGGTCCCTTCGCGGCCTCACTCCAACTCGCCGCCGAGTTCCGCTGCCCCTTCGTTCTCCACAGTGAGTACGACTGTATAGACGACGAGAACCGGGCTGACGTTCATTTCCCCGGTCCGGGCGTGTGCCACGCGCAGCCTGACCACCGCATGAAGCCGGCCGCCCGGCCATTCGCTTGGTGGCGGCCCGCTCGCTTGCGTGAACGAACCTCGGGGCGCAGCTTACGCGGGTCGTCAGACGACAAAGGGCCCGCGCATGAAAGCCTCGGTCTTTGTTGGCATCAGCGTCGATGGGTTCATTGCGAGGAGCAACGGCGCGATCGATTGGCTCCCACATGACGCAGAGGACCACGGCTACGAAGCCTTCTTCGCGTCCACCGATGCCCTGCTGCTCGGGCGCCATACCTATGAGACCGTCCTCGGCTTTGGCACCTGGCCCTACGGGACGAAGCCGTGCCATGTCCTGAGTTCCCGCCCGCTCCGACCGGCCCCGGCCGGCGCCATCGTTCGCCATGTCGCCGGTGATCCCAAAGACGTTGTTGGGCAGCTCGAGGCCGCCGGGGTCCAGCACGCCTATGTGGACGGCGGCGTCACGGTCCAGCGCTTCCTTCGGGCTGGCCTGATCCATCGGCTCATTCTCACCCGCATTCCGGTCCTCATCGGTTCGGGCATCCCCCTCTTCGGCGCGACGGACACCGATATCCGCCTTCGGCACGTCGCCACGCGCGCCTTTCCGAGCGGGCTCGTTCAAAGCGAGTATGAGACGGTCCAGCCTTGACGCCAGGTCGGTGGCGGCCAGGCGCTGGCCCCACCCGGCGTTCGCGGCTAGCATCCTGGGATCCCGCGCCGCCCCGGCCCGTGAGGTCCCATGAGCTTCCTGTGGATGTCAGACGAGGTCGCCGCCCAGTTCTTTCGCGACGTCAGCCAGCTGGAATACACCGCCGAGAACCAGCGCCGCAACGATTTCCGGTCTCGCGATTCCTGGGAAATGCGGTTGTTCGATGCCTGGGGCCATTGCTTCATGGGAGCTGCCGCCACGCGCGATCTCGGCGAGCCCGGGGCCTGGTTCCTTGGCGGCGGCAGCGAAGTGCTTCACGAGGGGTTGTCCTGGCTCACGATCGGGCTACTCGGCCACGACAGCATCCAGCAGGATACCTACAACCAGGCGGTCGGCCGGTCGCTTGGGACCCGCCACCCCACGGGGGATCTGGGCCCACTCTGCTTCACGGCCATGATCGACGGCCGGCTCGACCTGACGCTCGCTGGGATCCCACGAGGCACCCATCTCCATCGGGTACCTGTCGCCGCCGCGGCGGCTCGGCCGGTACGCCCACGGATCGAAGAGTGGCGGCGCCGGCGGGGGACATCGGCCTGACTCGTGACGCCCATGCTCCTCGCGCTCGGGATCACCGCCTAACCACCGCACGAGGGCTGCCGTCCTCGGGCGCCGGTGTGTCCGGGGCACGGATCAGGCCCGGTCCGCAGGCTCGCTTGCGTGAACGAGCCTCGCAGCGCAGCTTTTGCATGGCCGTCGAGCGGCATCGGCCTTCCGTGTTCCGCATCCCCCGATTGCAGACACCTCCATGTACCTCCCCGACCACTACGTTGAGACCCGGCCAGAGGAGCTCCACCGATTGATGACGGAGTTCCCCCTTGGCGCTCTCGTGCTCCAAGGCCCAGGCGGACTCGATGCCAACCATCTTCCCTTCATCCTGGACCCCCACCAAGGCGCGCACGGGCACCTCCTCGCCCATGTCGCGAAGGCCAATCCGTTGTGGCGCGAGGTCAACGACGGAGATGAGGCGCTCGTCATCTTCCGGGCCGCGAATGCCTATATCTCGCCGAACTGGTATCCTACCAAACAGGAGCACCACCGGACCGTCCCGACGTGGAACTATCAGGTTGTCCACGCCCATGGGACAATCTGGATCCGAGAGGATGAGGCGTACCTACGGGGAGTGGTAGCCCGGCTGACACGCGACCATGAGTTCCAGAGCGGCCAGGCGAAGCCGTGGAAGATGACCGACGCGCCCAGGGAGTACATCGCCCAGCAGCTGGAGGCTATCGTCGGCCTCGAGATCCGCATCTCGCGGCTGGTCGGCAAGTGGAAACTGGGCCAGAATCGCGAAGAGCGCGACCGCCTGGCTGCGGCCGATGCACTCGGCGCCCGCGGGGACACTGTCACCTCCGCCGCAATGCGGGGTGCAGGCACCCGTCACAGCTGATGTCGCCCAACGACCGCACCAGCTGACCGCCTGGAGTCTCTCGCCCACCATGCCGTTCACCTTGCACGAGTTTCTCCAGGTCTTTGCAGAGTACAACGACGCAATCTGGCCCATCCAGAATGCCTGGATCGCCCTCGCGCTGGCCATGATTGTGGCGGCCTTCCTGCCCTCGCGGATTCGCCCCGCGATCATCCCGTTCGGGCTTGCCCTGCTCTGGACGTGGATGGGCGCCGTCTACCACCTGATCTTTTTCCGCAAGATCAACCCGGCGGCCACCGCCTTCGGACTCGTCTTCCTCCTCGAGGCGGTCCTCCTGACCACGTGGGCGCTCCAGACCCGCGGATTGTCCTTCCGGCCACGACACACACCGCGTGCCTGGGCAGGGGGAGGGCTCCTCGTCTTCGCCCTCGTGATCTATCCCAAGCTCGCCGTTGCCTTCGGCCACTTCTACCCGGCCCAGCCGACCTTTGGCCTCCCGTGCCCAACCACGATCGCGACCCTGGGCCTCCTGCTCTGGGCCACGCCGAGCCCGCCCTGGCAGGTCTGGACCATCCCGGTCCTCTGGGCCGGCATCGGTTCATCGGCGGCGATCCGCCTGGGCATGCGCGAAGACTGGGGCCTTCTCATCGCCGGCCTGTCCGCCCTGGCGCTGAATTGGATGGATGCCAGGGAGCGACGCGGCGCCGCGGCCTGACGACCTCATCCTCCATGAGTTCCCGACCGCACGCGGGCCTTGTCGCTGACCTCTGGCGCTTCCCCGTCAAATCCATGGCCGGCGAGCGCGTCGAGGTCGCTCCCCTGACCAGCGAAGGCCTCCTTGGAGACCGGGCCCTCGCGCTCCTGGACGTCGAGAGCGGCGCGGTAGTCAGCGCCTCGAGCAAGCACTTCCCCGGCCTCATGAACTGGCGCGCGAGGTATGCGCAACCACCTCGCCCGGGAGCGGACCTCCCCGCGGTCCACGTCTCCAACCCCGCTGGGGACACCTGGACGACCGAGGACCCCGCAATCGAAGACCGGATCTCCGCCCACTTCGGCCGCCGAGTGGCCCTCGTCCGGGCGCGCACTCCGGCATACGCAGCGAAGCAAGCAGCCTTTTTCGCCGATATCGGTCTCGAGAACGTTGCGCCTGCCAGGACGCTGGTGGACCTCTGCCCCGTCTCCGTCATCAGCACCTCGACCCTTGCCGAATTGGGCCGTCTGGCGCCCGAGAGCCGGTTCGATCCCCGCCGGTTTCGGATGAATATCCTTGTGAGCGGGGCCGCCCCCGGCTTTCCGGACAACGACTGGGTCGGTGCCTCCCTGATCATCGGCAACCAGGTCCGCCTGCACGTCGCCATGCCGGATCCCCGGTGCAGCATGACGACGCTCCCCCAGGGGGACCTGCCCAAAGACCCGGGAATCCTGCGCACAATTGCCGAGGCGGCGAGCCGTCCGGTTGGCGCATCTTCTCCGCAGCCGTGTGCCGGCGTCTATGCGACCGTGGTGACCCCGGGAACGGTAAAGGGCGGCGATCCAGTTCAGCTGTCGGCGCGATAGCTGGCGGCAAGAATGCGCTAGAAGGAGGGCCACGATGACAGATAGCATGCCGGCACCCCAAACCAGCGGCGTAGCGGTCGAGTTCCTCGCCGCTCTCGACCTTGGCCCGGAGATCGAAGGCATGGCGGGGAGACAGCTTCGCATGCGCATCGTTACCATCCAACCCGGTGGGGTATTCGGCCCGATTCACGACCACAAGGATCGGCCTGGCATGGTGTACGTGCTGCAGGGAACCATTACCGATCATCGGAACGGGGTCGCGACCGACTACGGGCCAGGGCTCGGATGGCCCGAGGACCGGAACACCCTGCACTGGCTCGAGAACCGAGGAGCGATCCCGGCAGTGGAGATCTCGGTCGACATCGTGCGTGGACCCTAGCACCGACACACGGATTCCCATGGAACTGCACGAGATCCCATTCCAGACCACTGACTGGGCCGCCCTGCCGGCGTCGGTGCACCCGGGTCATGCCGGGCAGGCCCTCTGGCGGACCAAGACACACGGACGGCTCCGCCTCCGCCTCGTCGAGTATTCGCCCGGATATGCGGCGGACCACTGGTGTCAGAAGGGGCACATCCTCTACTGCCTCGAGGGCGAGCTCCGGACCGAGCTCGCTGACGGGCGGGTCTTCTACCTCCGGCCCGGCATGAGCTATGAGGTGGCCGATGGCATGGAGCCCCACCGGTCGTCCACGGTGGCCGGAGCAAAGCTGTTCATTCTCGATTGACCCGGTTGCAGGCATGAGCACCGCATGCAGCTGGCCGCTCGGCCATCGAGCCGCGGCTCGTGCCGAGTCGGCAGGCCACCGTCGATGTTGCTGCACGCCTGCCGTGGTCGCGAGTCCGACCGCCTGACGGGCCCGCGCCCTAGCGCAGCCTTACACGGCGGGATACGTTGGACCCCTCCCACCAGCCAGGAGCTCATCATGGATCTCACCAGCCTCCTTATTCAGGCCGTCAGCGGTGCCGTCGGAGGCAATGTTGGCGGCCTGCTCAACAAGGCGAAGAATCTTGGCCCCCTGCTCAACACGGTGTTGGGTGCCGTTGGCGGCGTGGGTGGCGGACAGGTGCTCGGCGGGACCTTGACGAACATGCTTGGCAACGCGACCGCGGGGAACGCGTCAGCCTCGGCGATCGTGGGACTCCTGCTCCCCCTCGTCGTCGGCCTGCTGAAGAAGAAGCCGGCCTGACTCGCGGCGCGGCCTGACGACCGCTGACCTTGCCGGCCTCGGCCGGCGTCTTGGGCGGTCGTTGGGCCCGTACTGGCATCGGCAACCACCGCAGGAAGCCGATCTCCTCCACCCGGGTCCGCAGGTTCTGCGGGGTCGTCACCTGGTACGAAGCCGCACCGCTTGACTTAGAGCGCGCTCAAACGTGCAGGTTGAGCGATCCTCAACCTCCAGGTTCTCATGACCAGCCCGCAGCGCGCCCTCTTCAATCCGCCCGCCCTTCCCGCTCCACCAGGCTACAGCCAGGTCGCCATCGTCCCCTGCGGCACTCTCGTGGCCATTGCCGGCCAGGTGGCTCTCGACGATCATGGCGCTCTCGTCGGCCCAGGCGATGCGGAAGCCCAGGCTATCCAGGTGTTTCGCAACCTCCTTGCAGCCCTCGCCGCCGCGGGGGCCGAGCCGCGTCACCTGATCAAGCTCACGACCTTCGTCACCGACATGGCCGCTCTTTCCGCCTTTCGTGCCGCACGAGACCGCTTCCTCGACCCGGCGCACCCTCCCACCAGTACCCTGGTCCAGGTCCAACGCCTGTTTCGGCCGGAGTTCCTGATCGAGATCGAAGCGCTCGCGATGCTGTAGGCTCCACAACCCGGAGGAATCGTCCGACATGACCATCGCGGAACTGGCAACGGTAACCGGCGTCTCCGCGCACACCCTCCGCTACTATGAGCGGGCCGGGCTCGTCCCGCTGGTCGAGCGGGACCCGAGCAGTGGACATCGCCGGTACAGCCGGGGGCACGTCGGGTGGATTGAGTTCCTGCGGAACCTTCGGACGGCGGGCATGCCCGTGCGCGAGATGCGTGCCTACGCCCGCCTGGTGGCCAGGGGTGACGGCACCTGGCCCCAGCGCCAGGCGATGCTGAAGGCCCACCGGGCACATGTCGACGCCATGATCCGCCGACTGCAGGCCCATCGACGGGTCCTCGATCGAAAGGTCCGCGCCGGGTGTGCCCCTCCCCGCCTCGAGGTCGCGGACTAGCGCCCGGATCGCAGCCCGAGTGCCGCAAGGGCGGCGATGAGCAGGTACATGACCAGCCCATACAGGCACGGGGGGTAGCCAAGGACCAGGCCCTCTCCCTGGCTGGCTGACTCCCCCACCACACAGGCCCCGATCAACTGACGGCAGGTCTCCTGGTAGAGGAGTACCCCGGAGAAGAGAACTCCGACTGCGCTGATGATCAGCACGGCCTGCAAGGCTCGCTTCATCGTCATCGTTCCTCCTGGTGGCACCCGGCAGACCGTATTTCCCTGGCCCTGAGCCACTGATGAAGGGTCGATGAGGCGGCGTTCACGGCCGCGCCCGCGGCAGGAACCCGTTCGCTTGCGCGAACGCGCCCACGTCCGCAGCTTCTGCGAGGTCGTTAGGCAGCGTTACAGACCTGCCCCAGGGATGCACCATGAAGCCGCTCGCCTGTCTCCTCCTGCTCCTGGCCTGGCCCACCCCGGCACGGTCCCAGGTCGATTCCAGCACTCCCCAGCAGGTATCCTTGTCCACATTCACCGGCGCCACCCTCGGCCATCTCACGCTCGGCATCTCCACTCCCGAGGAGGCCCGTCAGGCCCTGGACACACTGGGCGGGCTTGGACCGAAGCGCGACAACGCCGTGACGTTCACCGTCGGGGGCAGGACAATGCGCCCCCGGTTGCTCTATACACCGCCAGCAACCTCCAATCAGCTCTATTTCGATCGCAATGTCCTGGTCTTGCTGGTCGAAGGGAGCCCGCGTGAGACCGCGGGAACAGTGGAGGCCTTCAAGACCCGCTATCCCGCCGCCCGCGAAACGCAGAGACAGCCGGGGTGGTACGAAATGCAGGTTCAGCTCGCGCCCTGCGTTTGGCTGATCGCCGTCTTCGGCACCGCGGACGACGCCTTGCAGTCTGATGGCTACGCCTACACGTGTCGGCCCCGGTAGCCGCCTGCCTGAGCCCCCTTGCCTCTCCAGGTACCGGCGACCACACTGTTTCCTCAGCAGGTCACCTCCAGACCACCGCTCCCTCATGGCCCGCCCACCCAGGAGTTCCCATGCCCGCCACCCAGCAATCTCGCCTCCTGAGTATCGCCTTGACCGTCGTCGGCATCATCTTCGTCGTCGGCATCTTCCCTCTGACTCTCCTCTGGCCCAGCGGTTGGAGCTGGCAGCCTGATCAACCGGCCTATCTGCAGATGATCATCGGCATCTACGCCACGCTCGGTGTCTTCCTGCTTCGCGCGGCACGGGCACCCAGCGAGCACCTCAGTCTCATCTGGTTCACGGTCTGGTCCAGCCTGGTGCACGCCGCCATCATGATCTGGCATTCTTTCACCGACCCCGGGATGCGCCCGCACCTCTGGGGTGACGATGCGGCTCTCGTGCTCGTGGCCGTCGTGCTCGCTCTCCTGGCGCGGCCGGTCCGCCCGGCGCCCCGCCCCGCGTAGCTGACCAGCCTGGGGGCGATCAGCACCCCGGGCCGAGGCGCCTCCCACCAAGCATGAGCCGCGACGAGGGGCTATGTTTCCCGCAAAGCCCCCCGAACAAGGACTCTTGTGCCCAAGCGCAACTACGGATTCGAGAAGCGCCAGAAAGAGATTGCGAAGCAGGAAAAGCGCGCGGCGAAGCAGCAGCGGCGGCAGGAGCGCAACCGGCCTGCCGACTTGCCACCGGATACCCCCCTCCCTCCTTCCGACCAGCCTCGCACCGAGTAGATCCCTCCGGGTCCACGGGGTCTCGAGCGAGGCCGCGTCGTCCCTCTTCCCGATCAGGAGCCCGCGATGAGCGCCTTCAAACCACAACAACGCTACCTCACCTTCGCGGGGCGGGCGTTTCACTTCGTCGCGTACGAGGGACGGGCCGAGAACCTCGCACAGAACCAACCGGCCCAGCCCCCGATGTGGTACCTGATGCTGGAGGGTCGCCGGTGCCCCGTCACGGCGTTTCAGGGGGAGCAGTCCGAGGACCAGCTCGACCGAATGCTGACCCGCTGGTTGCAGCAGAACGTCCTCGGGAAGCCCGCCTGATAGGCCGAGTTGCGTTTTCGCCCCCGCGCCGTTAGCGTTCCGGCTGTTCAGGGCAATGCCCTGGTCCATTTCCAGCGGTTCTCGAGAGGGCTGGCCTGGGCGCCAGCCCTTTGCCATTTCCCGAATGAACCACAGGTGGGCCTATCGTGAGGGCCAGAGATCACGACTACACTACCTGGTGATCGGCGACCTGCCGCGCCAGGCCTTTATCAGGAGCAGGTATGCGTACGACCGGAACGGTCAAGTGGTTCAATGATGCGAAGGGCTTTGGCTTCATCACTCCCGAGGGTGGGGCGAAGGATTGCTTCGTTCATCACTCCGCGATCCAGGCGAGCGGCTTCAAGAGCCTGGCCGAGGGTGATCGGGTCGAGTTCGACATGGTGAACGGCCAGAAGGGCCCGGCGGCCGAGAAGGTCGTCAAGCTCTAGGCCCCGCCATTCCTGGCGACCCAAGGCCGGGCTGCCCCTGCGGTAGTCCGGCCTTCGCTCTCCGGTTCCCCACTTCCTGGAGTCTGGATGCTCGAGATCACGATCGGTGAAGACGGACGCCTGGACCTGGCGCTCAAGGCCTTCCGGCGCAAGGTGCAGCGCGCAGGGATCCTCCGGGAACTGCGGGAGCGGCGCCACTACCTCAAGCCGAGTCTCGCCCGCAAGCTCAAGAAGGCGGCCGCCCGCCGCCGCAAGGCACGGGACCGCAAGGGACGTCACTTCGACTTCTGAGTCTCGGCGGGCTCGCGTGTCGGACCCGAGCCCCGCCATCCGCATCCACCGGTGTGAGTTGCTCAAACCCCTCACTTCCGGGAGCTACCATGCGGCGCCACTTTGTCCCTGCCCTCCTCCTTCTCACTTCTCCCCTGGCCGCGCAGGCCCCGGCGGCCTGGAGTCCGGCCCCGGCGTTCCTCGCCAAGGGCGCGCAGATCGCGGTCATGCAGGGGGATCCTGGTGCCGCCGGGGTCTACACCATCCGTCTCCGGCTCCCTGAGGGGTACGTTATCGCCCCGCACTTCCACCCGACGGACGAGCAGGTGACCGTGATCTCCGGCCATTTCCTCATCGGCATGGGAGACACCGTGGACCGGTTCAAGGCCCGCCGCCTGAGCCCGGGCGATTTCGCGACGGCACCCGCACGCTCTCACCACTACGCGATCGCGGCGGATGCCGCCGTTGTCCAGGTGCATGGCGAGGGCCCGTTCCAGATCACCTACGTCAACCCCAGTGACGACCCCCGGACGGTACTCGCGGGCCAGTAGGCAGGATCGGGCTGCCCAAGGCCCACTCCACCCTGACGCTCCCCGGCCCGCACTCCATGCGGGGTCATGAGACGGGACCTCCCCCGGGGCCCGCCAAGCCGGTCTCCGCGTGCCCCATCGCTTGCGAGAGCGCGCCCCGGTGGTCAGCTTACGCGGAGTTGGTCGCTCCGCCGCGCAGTTGCGCGATCACTTCGGGCCCAGCCCAGCGTCCTCACGACCCATCGCCATGCTCGACGCGTTCCGCGCCTTTCTGTCCCGCGCTACCGGCACACCCTCCTCGTCGCCCGAGCCCCGGGGCGCCGATCCCATCAGACTCGCCGCCTGCGCCCTGCTGCTGGAGCTCGCGCACGCGGATGGGGAGTTCACCGCCGCCGAGCGCGAGCATATCGAAGGCGCCCTCAGCCGGCATTTCGGCCTGGATGAGCCCACCACCACCGAGCTCATCGCGCTGGCCGAGCGGGCCAGGACCGAGGCGGTCGACACGTTCCAGTTCACCCGCGTCATCACGGAGAACTACGACCTCGGGCAGAAGATGGTGCTGGCGGAGGTGATGTGGGGCGTCATCCTCGCCGATGGGCAGCTCTCGGAGCACGAGACCTATCTCATCCGCAAGCTCGCCAACCTGCTGGACCTCCAGCCCGGGTACCTGGCCGAGGCGCGGCGCTCCGCCCGGTCCCCCGACCGGCGCGGCTGAGCAACGCCGGAGTCCCGTGAGATTCATCGACCTCCTCGGGGTCGCCGTCTTCGCCATCAGTGGCGCCCTCGCCGGTGGCCGGCGCGGCCTCGACCTCCTCGGCGTCACGGTCATCGCCATGGTCACCTCGATCGGCGGGGGAACCCTCCGTGATCTCCTGCTCGATCGTCACCCGATCTTCTGGATCGCCGATCCCGGCTATCTCTGGGCCGTGTTCGCCGGGACGGCCGTCAGTGTGGCCTATGCGCGCCTCTGGGTCGCCACCCGGAAGGCGCTCCTCATTGCCGATGCGCTCGGCCTCGCCTTCTTCGCGATCGGTGGCGCCCAGATCGCGCTGCAGGCCGGGAAATCGGCCCTCATCGCCCTGCTCATGGGTACCATTACCGGGGTGGCGGGCGGTGTTATTCGTGACCTTCTGACGGGTGAGGTCCCCCTCATCCTGCGACCCGGCCGCCTCTACGCCACGGCCGCGATCGCGGGGGTAGCGGTGTTCCTCGCGCTCCGCGGTGTGGCGCCTGCCGTGGCCCCTCCACTGGGCATGGTCATGATCGCGGCCCTGCGGCTTCTCGCGATTCGCTATGAGCTCACGCTGCCGGTGGTCAACGTGCCCCCCGATTCGGCTGAACACCCGGTCACGCGAGGCCGTCGGGAACCCCCGTCCGCCGCGGTCTGACTACCGCGGGAGGTGAAGGCCTCACTTGCGCGGGCGTGGCTCGGTCGGCAGCTTCTGTGCAGTCGTTAGGCTGTCACGTTCCAGAGCGACACCATCATGCCGGCCGCGCCCGGCGTCCCCTCACCAGCCCTCCACGTGCACCTTCTTCCATTCCGATTCCCGCATTCGTCCGTCCGTTCCCGAACCCTCGTCGCCACCTGTCTCCTGGCAGCACTGGCCGCCTGCGGGTCGAACTCCGAGTCCCCGGCTTCCGCGCCGGGTTTCGCCTTCCACCTCCGCTTCCCCGGGGATTCCGCGTTCACGCTTCGTGGAGACTCCGCCTACTGGGACGTCTCTTCCCTCCGTGCCGGCCCTGCCCTGAGCGCTTTCATGACCAGCCCCGACTCGGTCGGGGGCCACGCTCCACCGACCAATTTCTACCTTGTGCAACTTCTGCCAGACAGTGCCGTCGGCCTCGGCACCTACAGCCTGGTACCACTCGGCGCGACCACCCCGGCGTTCTCCCTGAGTTACCCCAACCCCAGCGGCCCTGCCTACGCCGCCGTGTCGGATAGCGGGACGATCACATTCCAGTCTCTCTCGGCCGACTCGGTCATCACCGGATCCGTCGACGCCTGGGTCACGCAGTATGCGCCCACCGCCGGCCCCTCCTACCAGGTGACCGGGCAGTTCCGCCTCCCGCCCAGGCGATGACCCTCACCGGGCCCCGCCAGCATCACGGTTGCCCTCGCTACCCCGGCGGTCGCGGCCTGAGGCCACCGCGACTCCCGGGCGACGGCGACCGCCATGTCAGCGCGACATCTCGAGATTCCAGGTCGCCTGGTCGGGTGTTCCGTCCTGATCGATGTCGTACTGCCCGGATCCGCCCCGCAATGTCAGGCGGTGGGCCGAGAAGTTCATGTCGAAGGCCCAGTACCAGCTGACCCCCGCCGGAGTGACCCGCATCAGGTCGATGCCGTCGACCTCGTACGTCCCGACGAAGCTGACGGGATCGCCCGTGGTTGGCGTCACCTGAATCCGGATGGTATCAGTCGTGGTGATGGTGACGGTGCCGGTACCGCCGCCCATGATCAGGTCGATGGTGCCCAGCCCCTGGGTGCTGACGTATTCGCACTTGGTAACCTGCCACGTGCCAGCGAGTTCAGTTTGTGACGGTCCACTCCCGCCGTCACCCCCGCAGGCCACGCCCAACCCGAGCCCACAGGCCAATGCGGCCAAGTCGCGCGCTCTCATACGGCCTCCCTTTTTCTGCCTAGCGTCGCCGTGTGCCGAATATCGCGAGGCCGCGCTGAAGGGAGACTGAATGTGGTCACAACTGTGCTATCATCGTCCGCGCCGCTGGCCGATCGCTTTGCCCCGGTCTAGGTTGTGACATCGTCGCTGCCCACTTGCCCCTCTCTCTCTGGAGGGATCGTGCCCGACTCCGCCCGCCTTCGTCCGCACCCCGAGGACCGCCTCGCGGCCCCGGTTCAGCTCGTCGACCTCCCCGCGGCCGCGGCCGCCCTCAGGGGCGAGGCACATCCCGCCGTGGCCGGGCACCGGCAGATTGCCGTCTTTCGCCACGGCCCCGTCACCCTCGTCACCTTCGCGTTCGAGCCCCAGGGGATCCTCAAGGAGCACCAGACCGACGGCGTGGTGACCATTCACGCGCTTACCGGGCATCTCCGCGTCGTTGCGGACGAGGATGCTTACGACCTCACCGCGGGACGCCTCATGGCGCTTGCGCCGAATATTCCTCACACGGTCCTGGCGCTCACGGCGAGCGAGATGCTCCTGACCATCCACAAGGGCGTTCCGTAACTCCCTCTGGCATGGCGGTCGCATCACCGGCTCTCCGCATCACCTCTCGGCAACATCCTGGACCAGTGCCGAGAGGAGCCCATGATCGCTGTTGAACCGCCGGCGCTCGAGATGCGTCCGCACCCATCTCGCGCCATTCAGACCATCACCCAGGCCTTCGTGGCCGACCCGGTCTGCCGCTGGTGCTGGCCCGATCTCGGGCAGTACCTCGCGGCCATGCCCGCCTTCACCGAAGCGTTCGGCGGCCGGGCCTTTCAGTCCCAGACCGCGTTCTGCACCGCAGACTACCGTGCCGTCGCCCTCTGGCTCCCTCCGGAGACCGGCATCGACGAGGGGGCGGTGGAGGCCGTGCTGCAGGCGTCGATCGAGGCCGATCGCCGCGCCGAGCTCTACCAGCTGTTCGAGGAGATGGCCCGCTACCATCCGACCGAGTCCCACTGGTACCTGCCGTTGATCGGCGTGGACCCGGCCGCCCAGGGCCAGGGATATGGCGCCCGCCTGCTGCGGCTGGCCCTCGAGCGCTGCGACCGCGAGGGCACCGTCGCCTACCTGGAGGCGACCAGTGACCGCAACATCCCGCTCTACCAGCGCCACGGGTTCCAGGTCGCGGGACGCATCCAGGTCGGGAGCTCGCCTCCCCTCACCCCGATGCTGCGCGAGCCGGGGGGCGGGCGCTCGAGCCGGCCGAGGCCGCGCGCGACCGCGGCCTGACCGCCGCTGGAGGTGACGGCCCCCCGCCGGGGTGCGTCAGCTTCCGTCCAGGACGCCGCCGCTCCACATTGGGGAGCGCCGTGAACCCGGAGGTCAGTGCGTGGCCCTGCTGCTCATCTTCCTGCTCTACGCCATCGTCGGCCTGCTCGCGGCCTGCGGGGCCATTGCCATCACCTCCCGGCACCTGGCGCCGAGGCTCGAGCAGGCTGCCTATGGCATCCTGCTCAGCCCGATCGCCCTCATCTACCTCGCCTTCCTCGCGCGCCTGAGCCCGGAGGCATCCTGGCACGCGGAGCTGCTGCCCGCGGTCGGGTTCGCCGTCCTCGGGCTCGCCGGGGCCCGCTACATGCCCCTGCTTCTGCTGAGTTACGTGGGTCATGGGGCGTGGGACCTCATCCATGAGGTCCGCATGCTCCAGGGGCGCCTCGAGGACCTGACGGCCATTCCGCTGGCCTACGGCGTCTTCTGCGCGGTCTTCGACTGGGTCGTGGCGGGCTACTTCTGGATCCGACGCGGCGCCTGGGCGGCGGCGTGGCGTGACCACCAGCCCGGGCCCGGCGTGAGCCCGCAACCGCTCCCGCGATGATCCGGCGCCAGCCCTGGTTCGAGCGCCAGTTCACCTTCGACCTCCCCATCGGGGCCGCCCCCGGGCTGCTCGAGCGCCTGCGAGACACGCCGGTCCGGCTCCGCGCCCGGCTGGAGGGGTTGCCACCGGCGATCCTGACCGCCCGCCTCGGGGACCACTGGTCCATCCAGGAGAACGTCGGGCACCTCGGCGACCTCGAATCCCTCTGGATGGCGCGGATCGAAGACCTGGCCGCCGGCCGGAGAACCCTGCAGCCCGCCGACCTCGAGAATCGACGCACCTACGAGGCGCATCACAACGCGCGGCCCCTGACGGAGGTGCTCGCTACCTTCGAGCGGGCGCGCCTGGAACTCGTGGGCCAGCTCGAACGCGCCGATGAGGCCGACTGGCTGCGCTCCGCCCTGCACCCGCGACTCCAGACCCCGATGCGCCTCCTCGACCTCGCGTTCTTCGTCGCGGAACACGACGATCACCATCTCGCGACGATCACGACCCTGCTCCGCAGCCTCCGGTGAGGGCGGGGTATCCGCCCGGCGGCCGTGGGTGCCAGGCGCCGGAACACAGACTCACCGCTGCGGCGCCCGGTCCCGGTTGAAGATCGACCACTTGTAGCGCCACCCTCCGTCCCGTCCCCTCTGCAACAGCGCCACGTACTTCCCATCCTCGGTCACCACGCCCACGCCAGCGCGTGACCGCAGGATCTCGTGGTACGTTCCCCGTTCCATCGCCTGGGAGTCCAGCACGGCAACCTCCTCCGCCGTGAGCGCCAGGGTCGGGACCAGCTGACGCGCGGCGAATCCTTTCGCGAAGGCGGCGACGATCCCCATTCGTCCGGCCACCGCCGGTGCGTCGTAGGGCATGCGGACGGCGTCCGCGGTGTACAGGTCTCCCAGACCCGTCGTATCTCCCCGGTTGTACAGGGCGACGAACCTCGCACGGACGGCCGCCAGCTCCGGTGTATCGGCAGCGATCGGACCCGGCACCTCGCGCGACGCGGTGAGCAGCACGACCAGGCACCCGACAGACAGCGAGCGGCGCATTCAAGTCATCCTGTGTTGAGGAAGTCGCCCGTACGTGGCGCCCGAGGCCGCGGTTCCGTCGCCGTCGCCGAAGCCGCCGGCGGCGGGCTCCCCGGCGCCGCGATCGGCGCCTGAGTCTTCCGGCCCGGGAGCCGTGATGACCTCCCGGGGTGGAAGCGGTCCGCGAGGCGACGGGGACGCCGGCGGGCTGACGACCGAGAATCGGGTCACGCGACCAGCACGATCTTCCCCGTCGTCCGACGCCCCTCGATGGCACGGTGTGCGTCCGCCGCGCGGGCCAGCGGGTAGGTGCCGCCGACGGTCACACGGAGTTCCCCCCGGCCCACGAGGTCGAACAGATGGCCGAGCCCCGCGCGCACCCGCTCGGGGGTGAGCAGTGGCGTCGTCGCGAAGCCGGTGATCGACTGGTTCCGGAAGATGAGCCCCAGCAGTTCGGGAACGCCGAGCTCGAAGTGCTGGATGTTGAGCGCGCCATAGATGACCAGGTTCCCACCGGGGGCCAGCGCATGGAGCGCCTGCATGGTGACGGCCCCGCCGACCGACTCGTAGACGACATCCGCCCCCTGGCCCCCGGTCGTGTTGCGGACCTCCTGGATCCAGCCGTCGGTCCGGTAGTCGACCCCGGCATCGGCGCCGAGCGTGCGGGCGAAGGCGAGCTTCTCCGGACTGCTGGCCGCCGCGATCACCTGCCGGGCACCGCCCCGGCGGGCCAGCTGCACGAGGAGCGACCCGACGCCGCCCGCGGCAGCGCTCACGACCACCGATTTCCCGGCCGGGTCGACCTGCTGCGTGAGGTACAGCGCGGTCAGTCCCTGCACCATCAGCGCGGTCGCGGCGGCATAGGTGATGCCCGTGGGAAGCGCGATCACGTAGCGTTCATCGAGGACGGCGTACTCGGCATACCCGCCGAACATCTGTCCGGCGGCGAAGAGTGGCGCGGCGACGCGCTGTCCCACGGTCCATCCGGCGACCTCGCTCCCCACGCCCACGATATCCCCGGCGACCTCGGTTCCCAGGACCGAGGGAAGGACCGGCGAGATCGCGTAGCGGTCCTGCCGCATCAGGGTGTCGGAGAGATTCACGCCCGCCGCCCGGACTCTGACCAGCACCTCGCCGGGACCGGGCACGGGGATCTCTCGCTCCGCCGCTTCGAGGACTTCGGGACCTCCAAACCTGGCCATCTGGATCACGCGCACGGATCACTCTCTCCGATGATGGTGATTGTTCTAGACCAAGCGGTCTAAAACGAACAACGCCCGCCCCGTCTGAAGAGTTCCCGGCGTGACCGGCTCCTTTGCCGCGCAAAGGACAATCGCCTAGCTTCCCCGGGACCTTTGCCAACGACCCGCCCCGTGACTCTGGCTCCCCGGACCGGAAGCCTCGTCGAGCGCTACCTCTTCTCGCCGCTCTACGCACCCACCAGCGCGTGGGCCGTGGTCGGATGGTGGGAACGGCGCCGGCTCTTCTACAACATCGCCGTCGGGACCGCGGGCCTCGTCACGACGGCGCTCGCGTTCCTGAGCGCCGCCCTGGTCCCCGGCCCCCAGGGCCCTCCGCTGCCGTTCATCCTGGTCTACGCGCTGGGCGCGAACCTGTTCTACTCCCTCGGCGCGCCCATCGATCTGCTGCTCCGTCGGCAACTGAAGGAGAACGCGGGACCGGTCGCGCAGGCCTTGTTCCGGTACGGTCTCGCCTTCGCGATCGGCCTGACGCTCCTTCCGATCCCCCTGCTGGTGCTGAGCACCATCGTGCGGTTCTTCCTCCGCTGACGGAGTGATCCACTGGCGCATCCGGATGCGCTTGCGCCAGCCTCCCGACTCCCGCACCTTCCCCCGTCATGATCGAAGAACTGCCGCGGCCCGCTCCGGAGCGCGACCTGGACGGCCTCGGGCGGCTGCTGGTCGATGCAGTCGAGTCCGGCGCGGCGGTGACCTTCCTGCCTCCCCTCGCGATGGACCGGGCCAGGTCGTGGTGGCAGAAGGTGCTCGACGGAGCGCCGGGCGGCTCCGCCTTCCTGGTGGCCCGGGAGGGGGACAGGATCATGGGTACGGTGCACTACCAGCCGGCCGCTGCGCCGAACCAGCCGCATCGCGCCGAGGTGTCCAAGCTGATCGTCCATCGCGACGCGAGGCGTCAGGGACTGGGGACGCAACTGATGATCGCGCTCGAGGCGAAGGCGCGCGCGCAAGGGCTCACGCTCCTCACCCTGGATACCCGGCGTGGCGATTCGGCGGAGCGGCTGTATGCAAGACTTGGGTGGACCACGGCGGGGGTGATTCCCGACTTCGCCCTCAACCCGGATGGGAGCTACCACGACACGGTGATCTTCTACAAGCGGCTGCGCTAGCCGGACACTCCAACTCCACACGCCGCATGCCTCGCTGGACCTGGCTGCTTCCACTCGCCGCCCTTGCCGTGCTGGGCACCGCCCTCCTGGCCGGGGGCGGGCCGTTCCTCGCCCTGCTTGCCGGCGCGGCGCTGCTCGCCTCGGTCATCGTGGCCGTGCATCACGCCGAGGTGGTCGCGCATCGCGTGGGGGAACCGCTCGGCACCCTGATCCTCGCCCTGGCGGTCACCGCCATCGAGACGGCGCTGATTCTCTCGATGATGCTGGCGGGAGGGAGCGAGATGGCCGCGCTGGCGCGGGACGCCATCTACGCCGCCGTCATGATCATCTGCACCGGGCTCATCGGGCTCTGCATTCTCTTCGGCGCGCTGGCGCACCGGGAGCAGACCTTCAAGGTGGAAGGCGCGGGCGGGGGCCTCGCCGCTCTGATGGTGCTGTCCGTCCTGGCGCTGGTGCTGCCGGCCTACACCACCAGCACGCCGGCCGGGACCTACAGCATTCCCCAACTCGTCTTCCTGGCCGCGAGCTCGGCCACGCTCTACGGCGTCTTCCTCTTCATGCAGACCGTCCGCCATCGTGACTATTTCATACCGACCACGCCGGAGGCGGACCCCGAGCAACACGCCGCGCCACCGAGCGCGGCGGCGGCCTGGGCCAGCTTCGGCCTGCTGCTGATCTCGCTGGTGACCGTGGTGGGGCTCGCCAAGGTCCTCTCGCCCACGATCGAGCAGGTGGTGGAGGCCGCCAACGCCCCGCGAGTCGTGGTCGGGATCGTCATCGCGGCGCTGGTCCTCCTGCCGGAGACCTGGGCCGCGGTCCGGGCGGCCCGGGCCAATCGTCTGCAGAGCAGCATGAATCTGTCGATCGGCTCCGCTCTGGCCTGTATCGGCCTCACCGTGCCGGTGGTGGTCCTCGCGTCGATCGCCTTCAACCTGCCGCTCGTCCTCGGCCTCGAGCCCAAGGCGATCGCGCTCCTCGCCCTCACCTTCCTGACGAGTGCCGTCACGCTGGGCACCGGGCGGACCTACATGATGCAGGGTGCGGTGCACCTCGTCCTGTTCGCGGCCTTCCTGTTCCTGGCCCTGGTTCCCTGAACCCTCAATCGGCCAACGGACTCCACCGGGTCCCGTCCCAAGTCAGGTGTCGTCCAGGTCCCCGTCGGGCCACCCCTTCCGACCGCCGAACAGCACAACCCGGTCGCGCTTCCGGTCGTAGGCCAGGTGGCCCATGGAGCGGGGAGCCGGACCGGTCGTCGCGAGGAGTGTCCAGCTCGATCCATTCCAGCTCCAGGTGTCGTTGAGGAACCCCTGGTCTCCGGATCCGCCGAAGATGATGACCACGCCTCGTCTCGCGTCGTAGGTCGCGCGGGCCTCGACGCACCATCGTGCAAGGACGAGCTAGTTCCAGTTGTCGATCTTGAGGTCCTCGGGCGACGGCCTCCCCCTCCCGGTCTCCACCAGGTCCCGGAGGCTCATCAGGAAGACCGCCCACTTGGTGCTGCAGTGGGCCATGAACTCGACCGGCTCCTTCCAGTTCCGGTGCCCGAAGTTGAGGATCGTCATCTCCCCGTCCTGCGCCAGCTCGAACGTCACCTCGGTCCCCATCCACTCGGGCGGCCCGTCGACGAAGCGCCAGCGGACTTCCGTCGGATCGAGGGTCGTCATCTCGAAGTCCATCCGCCCGATCTCCGCCCCATCCGTGTGCCGGAAGCAGACGTTGACCTTCCCGCCCACCGGCCGGGTGCCGGTCGTGTCCCGGGTCCACCAGCCCGCCACACCCGCCGCGGTCGCCACCGCGTCGTAGACCCGTGCGGCAGGCGCCTTGATGCCAATGCGATGAATGATGTCCACCACGGATTCCTCGACTTGCGTTGAGAGTCTCCTACCCTTCGTCGTCTTCGACGAACGCCTTCAGCCTCGCCGCGGCCGCGTCCCACTGCGCGGAGACGTGGTCGAGGTACTGCCGCGCGACCTCGAGCCGCTTGAGGTCGAGCGAGAACACATGCTCCCTGCCCTCCCTCGCATCCCGGACCAGGCCCACCTTCCCGAGCGCGTGGAGGTGGCGGGTGATGGCCTGGCGCGTGATGCCACTGCCTTCGCTCAGCCGGGTGATCGACAGTGGCCCCTCGGTCGAGAGGCGGCGGACCAGCCCGAGCCTGGTGGTGTCCCCCAGGGCGGCGAAGACCGGCGCCGCCTGGAGCGCGGTGTTGCCCCGGCTAACCGACATACGCCGCGAGCTTCCGGGACTGGCCCGTCCACCCCGCCTCGTTCATCCGGAAGGCCTCGGCACGCCGCGAGGCGGGCAGGCGGTCGAACCCGGACTCGGTGATCGCGACCGCGGTGCCGCCCTCGGTCTCCTCGAGGCGGAACTCGACCAGCGTCGTCGGCTCGGCGGCGTAGTCGATCGCGGGATCCATCGGGTAGGGATGCCAGCGGTAGGAGAAGTAGCCCTCGGGCTCCACCTTCTCGACCAGGATCTCCAGGGTGATGTGCTCGTACCCCGGAATGGTCAGGCGGCCCAGGACGGTGGCGCCGGGGGCGAAGGGCCGATCGAGCTTCATCCCGAACCAGGTGCCGAACTCCCCGGCATCGGCGATGGCCCGCCAGACCCGGGAGCGCCGGGCCCGCACTTCGAAGCGCTTCTCGATCCGGTCGGTGGTCTGGGGTGCGTCTGGCTTGGCGGTCATGGAGGCTCCGGTTCGCTGGTCGTGAAAAACACGCAACATTTACGTTGCGCATTATACGGAACCCCGGATCAATACGCAACCCCTGCGTTGCGCTTTCCGGGTCCCTCCAACCTTCCGCCCGCCCCCGCTGTCAGAGTCGCCGTGCACCACCTCCTCCGCAGCGCGCTCTTCATCTCGGCACTCCTGCCCGCGCTCTCCTTCCCGACCGCACCCCCGCGGGTCGAGGTACTCTCCGGCACTCGCCCGGACGGCACCGCCACGCCGCTGTGGCTGGCGATGGTCCACAGGCGTGTCGAGCAGCCGGTCTATGACAGCGTGGCGACCATCCGGCGGCAGGAGACACCGGCGGAAGCGGCCTGGGCGCGGCTGATCCGCACCGAGGCGAAGGCCTGGGCGATGGCCGCCGACTCCCTCCGCGCGCTCTT
>DASZPT010000342.1:0-34512 GCA_035549935.1 Gemmatimonadales bacterium | reverse complement strand
GCGAAGCTGACGGGGGAAGGCGGGAAGTAGCGCGGTCAGTCGGCCCGGAGCTCGCGCGCGCCGGTGACGCGGGTGTAGCCCCGTTCCCCTTCCTCGCGGAGCTTCCGGAGCGCGGGGACCGGGCGGTCGAAGTGCCGGAGGAACGCCTCGTAGTCGAGCCTCGCGAGCCGCAGGTTGCCGGACCCCTCGTGGAGCCGCGCCCGCTCGAGCAGGGCGTAGGGACGGAGGAGTGCCGTGCCCCACCCCGGTTCTCCCTCCAGGGGCCCCGACGACCCGCGCATCGGCTGTCCGTCGACGAAATTGAGCAAGCGGATCGCGCGCGACGTATCACCCATGGCGGCGACCGCGCGCGCCGCGAGCAGGCGGTGCACCGGCGCGGTCACCGGGATCAGCCAGCCCGCCGTCCGATTCGACATCCACGCCCGGTCCCACTCCAGCCGCTCCAGCGTCTCCCCGGACGGGTGCAGCGCGCCCTCCACCGACAGGGACCAGACGGCACCCAGCGCCCGGTCCAGCAGGGGCGCGGCCGAATCACCGGAGGCCAGCAGGGCGCGCCGTGCATCCCGGAATCCGATCGCATCGCGAGCCGCCACCGCGACCAGGGCATCGAGCCACGCAACTTCCGCCCGCTGCACGGAAGTGAGTGTGTCCGGGACCGATCTGCGCCACCGCGCGGCCTCCTCCACGGGGAGACCGCCCAGCCAGGCTGCCACCGCCGCGAAGCGGTAGGCGACCACGCCACGAAGCGCCACCGGCAGCGCGCGGGTACTGGCCAGGGCGGAGTCCCACCGGCCACGAGTCGCATGCGAATAGGCGAATGCCAGGGCGAACGCCTCCTTGCGCTCGGGCGCATCGCTCTCGCGGGCGACCTGCGCGATCGTCTGGGGGAAAGTGTGGAGGACCGGCGGGAGCAGATGAGGCCAGAACTGAGGACGGATCCGATTGACCATCCGGGTCGTGAGTGTCTCCGCCCTGGTGGGGTCGCGCCACATGCGGCCAAGCTGCTCCATGGTGAAGACACTGTCCCAGATCGAGGGCTCGACCTGAGCGCGTGCCTGATTGAAGAGCACCGAGTCCCGGAGGAAGGTCATATCCATGGTATGAATCACCGCCGGCCCGAACCGGGGATTCAGGTCGATGACCCGCTTGAACTCGGCCGCCATCTCGTCCGCGGATGTGCCGTACCGGTACCCCGAGTGGATGTCATGCTCCGCCAGGACATACCAGCCGTACCAGTAGTCGGGGTAGCGCTCCATGGTCCGGAGCAGGCGCTCCCGGAGCGAGCTTGCTCGCGCGGAATCGGGGTTCCGGGCGGCGAGGCTCAGGTCGATCAGCGTCCGCTCGCGCTGCGGCAGGTCGGCGCGGTGGTCCACCACCCGCCGGACCATCGCGGTATCGCTCCCGAGACCGAGGTAGCCACCGCGCACGCCGTTGAGGCGAGCCCATGCCAGCCAGAAGGTGGAATCCGTTTCGACCGCTCTCCCGAAGGCCTCCGCGGCCGAGTCGAAGAGCGCGCGCGAGAGGAAGGCCTCTCCGGCGAGGAACGCCCGCAGCGCTGGCCATGAGCGGGTCGTGAGGGCGGCGACGGTCGGCGTCGGCGCGTCCCTGCCCCGCCACAGCTGACGCAGGAGACCCCACGCGAGGGAGTCGGTCAGCGCGCTGAGACTGTCGCGATGCCCCTCCGCGGCGACCCGGGCGAGCGGCGCGGTCCCCGCGACCGGATGCAGGGCGGCTTCGATCCTGACACGCGGTCCCAATCCGACCACCGACCCGAACAGCACCGCGCGGGCGCCCATCCTGCGCCCGAGCGCGAGAGCCGCATCCAGCTTGGCCGGTCGATCACCGATCTGGGCGAGCACCGCCTGCGGGTCGGCGATCCGGATGTTCCCCTGGCCGTCGAGGTTGGCCCCCAGCAGCACCGTCAACTCGCGACCGAGCCGGACCAGCGCCGTGTCCCCGGAGGGCGGCGCGAAGGGCATCAGCGCGATCGCCGAGGCCTGTGCCGGGATCGGCGCCCGCCGGGCCCAGAGGAAGGCCCCCCCGCTCACGATCGCAACGACCAGGGCCAGGGCGGCCGGCCGCGCGAATCGCAGGCGGCGGGCGGCAGGCGCCGCGCCGGGTGCGTGCGGAGCGGCGGCCGCGAGCGTCGCGATGACCTCGGTGGTGTCCGGCCGTTCGGCGGGGTTCTTGGCCAGGCAGCGCATGACCAGGTCGGCGACCGGGGCCGGGATCTCCTGCCCATGCACCTCGAGCGGACGCGGGGCCTCGATCGCATGCGCGGCGAGCTGCGCCACCGGGGCCCGGTCCCCAAAGGGGGTCCGCCCGGTCAGGAGCTCGTAGGCCGTGATCCCGAAGGCGTAGAGATCGGCCCGGTGGTCGGTGGTGGGATCGGCGGCCGCCTGCTCGGGTGCCATGTACGCGGTGGTGCCGAGGGCGAGTCCCTCGGACGTCAGGCCATCGCCGCTCTCAGCCGACGCCCGGAGCGCCTTCGCCACGCCGAAGTCGGTGACCACGGCGTGTCCCGCGGTGAGCAGGATGTTGTCGGGCTTGATGTCCCGGTGGACGATCCCCCGCTCATGGGCGTAGGCGAGCGCCTCGGCGACGTCCCGGAGGATGCCGATGGCGACGGCGGCCGCGAGCGGACCCTCGCGCTCGAGCCGCGCCCGGAGCGACTGGCCCTCCACGAAGGGCATGACGTAGTACAGGAACCCGCCCGCGGAGCGGGAGCGGGTGTCGCCGGCGGCGAGCAGCTGGACGATGTGGGGATGCTGGAGGGCGGCGGCGAGCCGGATCTCGCGCTGGAAACGCTCGGTCGAGAGCACCTGGGCCAGGTCCGGCGGCAGGACCTTGAGCACGACCTTGCGGTCAAGCGCGGTTTCGGTGGCAAGGACGACGCGCGACATCCCCCCGCCGCCGAGTTCCCGCTCGAGGCGATAGGCGTCGCCGAGCTGCGCCTGCAGTTCCTCCAGGAAGGACGGCCCCACAGGTTCCTCCGCCACCGGGTGGGAAGAAGGTACTCCCGGTTGTCAGGCGGGGAAGGGGCGGCCGCCGGTCACTCCCAGTCTTCGGGCTGTTCCTGGAGCTCCCGGAGCAGGGTCCGGTAGCTCTCCACCCGGCTCGCGTCCACCTCACCCGCGACCAGCGCGCCGAGCACCGCACATCCCGGCTCATGGACGTGGGAACAGTCGGCGTAGCGGCAGTGGCCGATGTGGGGACGGAACTCCGGGAAGCACTCCGCCAGCTCCCGCGGCTCCAGGCCCCAGAGGCCTACCTCGCTGAAACCCGGCGTGTCGACCAGGAAACCCCCGACGGCGAGCGGCACCATCACCGCGCTCACGGTGGTGTGCGTTCCGCGGCGGACCCGGGCGCTGATCTCCCCGGTCCGGAGCTGGAGCCCCGGCTCGAGCGCATTGAGGAGGCTCGACTTGCCGACCCCACTCGGCCCGGTCACCACGCTCTCCCGCCCGGCGAGGCGGGCGCGGAGCGCGTCCATGCCGACCCCCGTCTTCACGCTGGTGCCCAGCACCTGGTACCCCGCCCGCTCGAAGCGCTCCCGGAGCGCCGGCGCGGGGTCGAGGTCGACCTTGTTGAGGATCACGACGGCGGGCAGCTGATTCGCCTCGGCGACGACCAGGAGCCGGTCGACCAGCTGGGGGACGGGTTCGGGGTCGCGGGTGGCGGTGACCACCAGGACCTGGTCGACGTTGGCCGCCACCGGCCGGGTGCCACGGCCTTCAGGGACCCGCCGGGCGAGGAGGCTGGTCCGCTCGGCGACGGCGCTGATCGCGAGGAGCCCGGTCTCCACCTCGGTGTCGAGCTCCACCCGGTCGCCGACCACCACCCGGGGCGTGTCGCGCTTCATCCGCCCGCGCAGGATGGCGCGGACCTCGCCGTCCGGCGTGAGCACGCGGTAGGTAGAGCCCTCCCGCTCGAGCACGGTCCCGGTCACCACTCGCCCGGGTCCCGTCCGATGGCCTCGTCGAGCGCGGCCTTCACGTCGTAGAGCGAGATGGCCTTGATCCGGTCCTCGGCGTCCTCCGGCGTGTGGCCCCACGCGAGGACCTCCGACTCGACGTGCCCCACCGGCCGGTCCCCCTGCGGCGACCAGCGCACGAAGAGCAGGGAGGCGGCGTAGCGCCCCTGCTCATCCGGCTCCTCGTCGAGATGGATTCCCACGGAGTAGGCGTGGCCGTCGTGCCCGGTGAAGGCCGGCGCCCGGTCGTGCCGGGCCATGTAGCCGCCCAGCGTGACCTCGCTCATCGGCTACCGGTGCACGGCTTCGCGCACCACATTCCCGAGGATGAAGGCGATATTGGCCGGGCGCTCGGCGAGGCGGCGCATGAGGTAGGGATACCACTGGGTGCCGAAGGGGACGTAGACCCGCATGTTGTGCCCCGCCTGGCGGAGCTGGTCCTGCAGGTCCCGCCGGACGCCGTAGAGCATCTGGAACTCGAAGCGCGAGGCCTCGATCCCCTTCCGCCGCACGAAATCCCGGGCGTACTCGATGATCGTCTGGTCGTGGGTGGCGAGGCCGGGGTAGTTCCCCCGCTCGAGCAGCCGTTCCATCAGCCGTACGTAGGCCCGGTCGACATCGCCCTTGTCGGGATAGGCCACGTCGGCCGGCTCGAGGTAGGCGCCCTTGCAGAGGCGGACCCGGGCCTTCATCTCGATCAGTCGGTCGACGTCCTGGTCGGAACGGCGGAGACACGACTGGATCACGACGCCGCAGTGGGCGCCGTAGTCCGGGAACAGGCGGTTGGCGAAGAAGTCGAGCGTCCGCTGGGTGTAGGCCGAACTCTCCATGTCGAGCCGCACGAAGGAGCCGTGCGACTTGGCCTTGTCGAGGATTGCCCGCATATTGGCGAGGCAGAGATCCTCGCTGATGTCGAAGCCCATCTGGGTGAGCTTCACCGACACGTTCGAATCGACCCCGGCCTGGGCGATCCGGTCGAGCATGAGGAGGTAGGTGTCGCGGGCCTGCGCGGCCTCGCTCTCCCTCGTGATGCTCTCGCCGAGGAGATCCAGCGTGGCGGTGATCTTCCGCCGGTTGAGGTCCCGGGCCGCTTCGACCGCCGTGTCGACCGTCTCTCCCGCCACGAACCGGGCGGCGAACTTGCGGGCCAGACCGTTGCGCCGCACGAAGCTGAACACCTTCGGTTGGTTCGACAGCCAGAGCAGACCGGTGCGCATCATGTCGGATGTTCCTCGCCAGGGGCGATTCAGGCGAGTGCAACGATAAACAGCGGCCGGGTGAGCTACAAGCAGTGCATAGATATGCGCGCGACGCCCGACGAGTGGGGGCGGGCAGATGCTCCCCGATCCCCGACCCCTGACCCCCGACCTCCTGACGCGACACCGAATGCCCCATCCCGCACCCGAGCCCGTCCGTCTCGCCATGTGGTCCGGACCGCGCAACATCTCCACCGCCATGATGCGGGCGTGGGAGAACCGGCCCGATACCTGGGTCGTCGACGAGCCGCTCTACGCCCACTACCTCACCCAGGTGACGGTGAGCCATCCGGGGGTCGACGAGGTCATCGCCCACCACGAGACCGACTGGCGGAAGGTCATCGCCGGCCTCACCGGGCCGATCCCCCACGGGCGCTCGATCTATTACCAGAAACACATGACCCACCACTGGCTCCCGCACCTGCGCGGGAGCTGGGTCCTGTCGCTCACCAACGCCTTCCTGATCCGGCACCCGGCGGACATGCTCGCCTCGCTCGCGGCCCGGATGGGGCCGCCCGCGCTCCGCGACACCGGCCTGCCGCAGCAGGTGGAGATCTTCCGATTCATCCGGTCCGAGACCGGGGTCATTCCCCCGGTGCTCGACTCGGAGGACGTCCTCAAGGACCCCGCCGGGACGCTCCGGCGCCTCTGCGAGGTCGCCGGGGTACCGTTCGACGACCGGATGCTCACCTGGCCCGCCGGCCGCCGCGAGACCGACGGGATCTGGGCCAGGCACTGGTACGACGCGGTGGAGCGGTCGACCGGGTTCGAGCCGTGGAAGCCCCGGCGGCGCGAGGTCGCGCCCGAGCTGGCCCCGCTCCTCGAGGAGTGCCTTCCCTACTACGAGGAGCTCCGGCCCTACCGGCTGGTGAGCGCCGCGGGGAGCGCCGCCTGATGCTGCAGTCCTTCAACCCGAAGAACGCGGACCTCCTCGTCAACATCAACGGAAAGCTGGTCCACCGCGACCAGGCCGGGATCAGCCCCTTCGACTCGGCGGTCCAGGGCGGCGACGCCGTCTGGGAGGGGCTGCGCCTCTACCAGGGGCGGATCTTCCGGCTCACCGAGCACCTCGACCGTCTGCGCCACTCGGCCCAGGCCCTCGCCTTCGCCGCGATCCCGAGTCACGAGGCGATCATCGCCGAGATCCGGAAGACCCTCGCGGCCAACCGGATGACGGACGGCGTCCACATCCGGCTCACGCTCACGCGCGGGGTGAAGGTCACCTCCGGGATGGACCCGCGGCTCAACCAGTCGGGGCCGACCCTGATCGTCCTGGCGGAACACAAGGCCCCGGTCTACTCGACCGCGGGGCTTTCGCTCATCACCAGCTCGGTCCGGCGCTTCCCACCCGACTGCCTCGATCCCAAGATCCATCACAACAACCTGCTCCAGTCGATCCTCGCCAAGATCGAGGCCAACAGCGCCGGCGCGGATGACGCCCTCATGCTCGATACCCGAGGCTTCGTCGCCGAGACCAACGCCACCCACCTGTTCTTCGTCGAGCGCGGGCGGGTACGCACCAGCCGCACCGTGGCCTGTCCCGAGGGGATCACCCGCTCGGTGGTGCTCGAGCTCTGCGCCGAGCACGGCATCCCCCACGAGGTCACCGACCTCTCGCTCACGGAGGCCTACCGGGCCGACGAGGCCTTCTGCACCGGGACGATGGGCGAACTCGCGGCGGTGACGCGGATCGACGGGCGGGTGATCGGCCGCGGGACGGTGGGCCCGATGACCGAACGGCTCACCGCCCTCTTCCGGGAACTCACCGGCCGGGAAGGGACCCTGGTGGTGGGATAGGGCTCAGGGAAGGAAGCGGGTCCGCAGGTCGGCGGGGAGAATGGGGCAGGCGCCGGGCGGCCGGGCGAAGAAGTACTTCCGGACCCGCGCGATGCCGTCGTACAGCGCGTCGAGAAGCCAGCGTGGCAGGAGCCCCACGGCCCGCCCCACCGTCCGCCAGGGTCCGCCCAGGCGTTCGAGAATCTCCAGCACCGCGCCCGAGCGGAAGAGCACCCGTCCATCGGCGGTCCTGAGCACCAGGCTGTCTGGCACGTCGCCGCCGATGCCGGCCGCGCGCCAGGCCTCCCCGCCGAGGGGCGCGAAGCGGAACCGGCTCCCGTCAGGATCACGCCTGAGGACGAAGAGCACCCACCGGTGGCAGAAGCCGCAGTCGCCGTCGTAGAACAGGAGATCCCGGGGCGGCGGATTCGTGGCTATGACTTCTGGCGCTGTGGTGTCGTGCGTCATCATCTTCTCCGGTCGCATGCGTATATTGGGTTCACCTTCGCATGAGCGACAACTCCATCCTTGGCATCCTCGAGCTGACCGACCGGGGCGCGGGCTTCGTGCGCCGCCGGCAGCACAGCTATTTGCCGGAAGACGGCGATCTCTACGTGGCGCCCCGGCTGGTGAGTCAGTACGGCCTCCGCAGCGGCGACGAACTGGCGGGGGAGGTGGGCCGTCCCCCCGGACGGGGGAAGGCCGCCCCTCTGGAGAAGGTCACCAGCGTCAACGGCCGGCCGCCGGACGAGGCTCGCCACCGCCCCAACTTCGCCAGTCTCGGCGCGGTCCATCCCGACGTACCGCTCACCCTCGACTGTGGCCTGCGCCGCTTCGGGCAGCCGGACTTCACCAACCGCGTGATCGACCTGCTCTGTCCCTTCGGCAAGGGACAGCGGGCCCTCATCGTGGCGCCGGCCAAGGCCGGCAAGACGATGGTGCTGCAGGCGGTGGCGGAGGGGATCGCGAAGAACCACCCGAAGGCGCTGCTGCTCATCCTGCTGGTGGATGAACGCCCCGAGGAAGTGACCGAGATGGAGATGTGCGGCTACGGCGAGGTCATCGCCTCGAGCTTCGACTTCCCGGCGGAGCGGCATGTGGCGGTGGCGGAGCTGACGCTGGAGCGCGCCCGGCGCCGGGTGGAGCAGGGCGAGGACGTGGTCCTCATCCTCGACTCCATCACCCGCCTGGCCCGGGCCTACAATACCGTCGAGCGCGGCACCGGCCGGACGATGACCGGGGGCCTCGATTCCCAGGCGCTCGAGAAGCCCAAGCGGTTCCTCGGCAGCGCCCGGCGGATCGACGAGTCGAAAGGGGGCGGGTCCCTCACGATCATCGGGACGGCGCTGGTCGATACCGGCTCGAAGATGGACCAGGTGATCTACGAGGAATTCAAGGGAACCGGCAACAGCGAGCTCACCCTGAGCCGGGAGCTGGCCGAGCGCCGGATCTTCCCGGCGATCGACCTCAAGCTGAGCGGCACCCGCCGGGAGGAGCTCCTGCTCACGCCGGAACAGCTGGCGGTGGCTCACACCCTCCGGAGCCGGCTGGCGCCGATGACGCCGATCGACGCGATGCAGCAGGTGCTGGGGTTGATGCGGCGCTCGGCGAGCAACAAGGAGCTGGCAGGGGCGGTCTAGCGGGGCGCCGGCTGCCGCGCGGGAGCGGCCTACCCTCGTCCCTCGAGCGCTTCCCGCGCCGGCGGGCCATTCCACTGGAGCAGGTCGTCGCTGGCCGGCGTCTCGAGCAGTTCCGGATCCGGCATCGGTCCGGCGCTGTATTCCATCGCGAGGTGGCTCCCCGCCACCGCCGCCTTCACCCGCTGCATGACCACCTGGCCCGCGCCGAGCGGCAGGTAGAAGGCGCGCAGATAGGCGGCCACCGCCTTCTCCACCGGCATCAATCCCGACAGCAGCTCGGCGAAGTCGCGCGCATTCCGCACGTGAGCGTTGGTGACCTTCTCCGCCGCCTGGGCGCCGACCATGCGCGCCAGCTCCACCGTCTTCTCATGGTAGGCCCGGCGGTAGCGGAGCAGCTTGAGCACGAGATCGAGGCGGAGCAGCCGCCAGCCGCGGAGCACCGGCAGGGGGGAGCGGGGCGGCAGGCAATCGAGCTCGAGGCTGGCGAGGGTCCGGGTCCGGATCGCCTCGAACATCGAGGCGGAGACCGGCGCCACTTCGAAGTAGAGCTCCAGGGCGTCGAGGGGCGCGAGTCGGCTGGCGAACTCCCCGATGAACAGCGTGGCCTGCTCGGAGTGGGTCGTCACCAGCGCCTCCCAGGCGACCGCGTAGGCCACACGCACCCGCCCGCGAAGCGGACGGGGGAACTGGCCCACGGGCATGCGGCTGGGGACGCTCAGACGGCACCTGCTGTCAAGAAAGAAGACAAACGTCAGACACCGAGTATCGGCTCAAGGTACCGAATCGGTAGGACCACGCAAGAGCAAGAATCACAACAGTTAACACGTCACAATCAATACACCGGTCCTCCCGGTCACGGCCCCTGGCGTAACCCACGGTGTATCAGATGTTTGGGGGAATCGCAGCCGCCGTTTCCCCCCGCCACGGTCTCCCGCTGTCGTCTCCCCCCTGACCCTCGCGATTTGAGGAAAGGAGAACCACGCCCGGCGCTCGCGCATTCCCCTGGAGACCCCAATGGCACCCGCACCACGTGGCCGCGTTTCGTCCCCGGCATTCCCCGGCCCCGGTGCAACCCTCTCGGCGCTCACCGAGTTCCTGACCTCGAACCCCCACGCCGCCCGCGGCGCGAGCCTCGCCGACAAGGTCCGGGTGATCGCGCAGCTGCGGGAGGTGGCGGAGCGGCTGGAAGTGCAGGAAGGAGGAACGCTGCAGAGGGTGCTCTCGGCGCGGCCGGAGATCCGGGAGCGCTGTATCGAGTCCCAGATGGCCCTCGCCATCCTGCTCGAGACCACGCTCACCGATCACGAGGAGCGGGACGCGATCCTCGTGGCCTCGCCGGGGCTCGCCGAATGGGTGGCGGCGCGGATGCCGATGTTCACCAACCCGCGTCTCCGCATCATCATCGAGCGGGCGCTCGCCCGCTGAAGCCCCCTCAGTCGAGCCGGAGGTCGCGCCGCAGCGCCTCGAAGCGGGGATCGCCGCGAAGGGGATCGAGAAGCGGCTCCACCCGGAGGTAGACCAGCCATCCGCGCCGCTCCGCCCGGGCCCGCGCCAGCCACTCCCACGCATCCTCGTAGCGCTCGAGCGACAGGGCCAGGCGGGTGAAATCCGTCGGCGACACGTAACGCTCGCGGGCCAGCGCATGGAAGCGGTCCCACATTCCGTGGGCCTCCTCCCGCCGGCCGGTGAGCAGGTTGATGCGGGCCTGGAGCAGGAGCCCGTAACTGTCCTCCGGCGCCAGGTCGAGCGCGGTGTCGAGCGAGGCGCGTGCCTCGTCGAGACGGCCGGCCGCGATCAGCAGCACCGCCAGCATCAGGTGATTGTCGGGCGCCTCGGGGTTCATCACCAGGGCCCGCCGCACCCGCGGAATTCCCGACGCGGGGGTCCGGCCGTAGTAGTGCATCCACCCCGCGCTCCGCTGGATGCTCACCGAGGCCGGATCGAGCTCGACCGCCTTCTCCGCCTCGACGTGCGCCTCCGCGATCCGGCCCATCGCCGCCAGGTACCACGAATACCACTGCCGGGCGCTGGCGTACTGCGGGTCGAGCGCGATCGCACGGCGGAACTCCCGTTCGGCCTCGGGCCAGTCCCAGTCGTAGATGAACCTCACCCAGGCGAGCGAGGTGTGGGCCTCCGCCAGCGAGTCATCGAGCGCGATCGCCTTCTCCGCCCAGGCCCGCGCGCGGCCCAGCCCCTCGGCGACCGGCATCGCGCGGTAGTCGACGTGCTGGGCGTAGGCGTCCGCCATCCCGGTGTAGGCCATGGCGAACCCGGGGTCCTCCGCGATGGCCTGCTCGAAGAACCGCACCGCCTCCTCCATCCCCGGGCCGGTCCGCTTGTTCCAGGCATGCCGCCCGCGGAGATAGAGGTGATAGGCCCGCTGGTTCCTGGTCGAGACACGCACCACCGGCTCGGGAGTGCTGGCAGGGCCGAGGAGCTGCGTGCGGAGGGTGGCGACAATGGTGCGGGCCAGGTCCTCCTGCAGCGCCAGGATGTCGCGGTGCTCCCGGTCGAAGCGCTCCGACCAGAGGAGCTGCCCCGTGGCGGTGTCGGTGAGCTGCGCCGTCACCCGGAAGCGGTCCCCCACCCGGCGCACGCTTCCCTCGAGCACGATCGGGACATCGAGCAGCGCCCCGATCGTCCGCACATCGTCCTGCCGCCCCTTGAGCGCGAAGACCGAGGTCTTGGACGACACCCGGACCCCGTGGACCTGCGCCAGCGCGTTGATCAGCTCCTCGGTGATCCCGTCGCTCACGTACTCGTTGTCGGGATCGGGACTGGCGTTGGCGAAGGGAAGCACGGCGATGCAGCGGCGGGCGCTCCCCCCGGGCTCGGGGAGGCCGGAGAGCGGGGTGACCAGCGCCTCGCAGAAATCGGCGACGGTGGCGAACCGCTCGGCCGGCTCCTTGGCGAGGGCGCGGAGGATGGCGCGCTCCACCACCGCGGGGATCTCGGGGCGGTCCGCGCGGGGCGGACGGGGCTTCTCGGTCGCCTGCCGCGCCATGGTGGCACGCGCGCCGGTCCCGGCGAACGGCGGGTTGCCGGTGAGCAGCTCGTAGAGGACACAGGCCAGGGCGTACTGGTCGCTGCGGCTGTCCACCACCGGCTCGCCGCTCGCCTGCTCCGGGCTCATGTAGGCCGGCGTGCCGATCGCGACGCCGGGCTCGGTGACTCCGGGCCCCGCGTCGTACTCCTCCCCCAGCCCGCGCGCCACGCCGAAGTCGGCGACGACCGGCTCCCCCTCCTGCAGGAGGATGTTCTCGGGCTTCACGTCCCGGTGAGCGATGTGGCGCCGGTGGGCGTAGTCGAGCGCCGCGCCGACTGCGCGGACGAGCCGGATCGCCTGATCGATCGGGAGCCGGCCCTCGGCGCGCAGGCGGTCGCGGAGCGACCCGCCGGCGACGTGGGGCATGACGTAGTAGAGCACCGGCGCGCCGGCCGGCGCGGGAATCTCGCCCGAGTCGTAGAGCGGGAGGATGTGCGGATGGGTGAGCTGTGCCGCGAAGCGGATCTCCCGGAGAAACCGCTCGGCGTGCTCCCGGCTCGTGAGGAGTCGGCCCTGCAGCACCTTGAGCGCCACCGGCCGGTCGTGGCGGAGATCGCGGGCGCGGTAGACCACCGACATCCCGCCCTTCCCCAGCTCCCCCTCGACGAGGTACCGGTCCCCGAGCCCGCGGATCAGGAGCTCGTCGTGCGCTTCGCTCGGCGGACGGTCAGGGACGTTGGACACCCCCGGAAGGTACCGTGGGAGCCGCGGCGCTGTCAGTCGCGGGGGCGGCCCACAGGAGCCCCCCCTTCGGAACCCTGATGTCGAGCACGGTTCCGGTCTCCTCCCGATAGCCGTGCAGGACCACCTTCCCCGGGCCGAAGTAGGGCCTGGTGCTCTCGTCGCGGACCCGGGCACCCTCGGGCCAGTCCTGGATCCGCGCCACCGGTGCCCGGATGGTCCAGCGGGTGAGCGCGGGGCGGCCATCCTTGAGGAACACGAACTCGAGTTCGCCGCCGCTGCTCCCCTTCGGCACCCACTGCCAGAGCCCGGTGTAGTGGTACTCGAGACGCCGGAGCCGGTTCCGGTCGCGGCTCACCCAGAGCACCCCCTCGATGTCCGGGACCTTCCGGCCCCGGACCGGCTCGAACGCGAGACCGACGAGCGAGGAATCGGTCTCCCGGGTAAGCCGGAAGCAGTGGGTCCCGATGAACGCCTCGCTGAAGAACACGTCGACATCCGGCCCGAAGTAGACCGGGCCCGACACGGTATCCCGCGGCTGCACGAAGCCGAGCGTCGCGAGGCTCTCCGCCGGCTGGCTCGCGACCGGCCACACGCCGCGGCCGAAGGCGAGCTGGCTGTTCTCCGAGACCAGGTGCCCGCCGGGGTCGACCATGCGCCGCACGACGGTGCTCCGGAACTCGAGCAGCTGTTCGCCGGTGCCGGTGCGGAGCAGCGCGAGCGCGGTGCGCGCGTCGTCCCACACCCGCGCCAGCCGGTCGTCGTCGGTGGGCGAGCTCCGGCAGCTGCTCCTCGCTTCCACCGTGATGTCGGTCAGCACCACCGGCACCGCCGGGATCGCGAACACGATCTCGCTCTGTCGCCCCGCCTCCCGCGCGAGCGGACCCGAGGTCCAGGGACGGTACCCGATCCGCAGGATCCGGATCCGGTAGCGCTCGGTCCCGATCCCGATGAAGCGGAACCGTCCCTGTTCGCTGGTGACAGTACTCGCCATGATCGAATCGGTGCCATCGGGAAGGAGCTGCACCAGCGCCGCGCTCACCGGCTGCCGACTGTCGGCCTCGGTGACGGTGCCGTTGATCCCCTGCGCCGCGACCGGCCCGGCGCCGAGGAGCAGGAGCAGGGCGACCGCGGGGAAGGGTCGCCGGGAGGCGGCGGAGGCCGTCGTCGCACCCGCGCTCATCGGGGCCTCACGCCGGGCGGGGTTCGCTCAGGCGGGATAGAAGCGCTCGCCCCGCTCCGCCATCGCGGCAAGCGACGCCGCGGGCGCGAAGCGGGGACCGAACTTCCCCTCCAGGTCCCGGAGGACCTGCACCACCGCCGCGGCGCCGAGGTCGTCGATGTAGCGGAGCGGTCCGCCGCGGAACGGCGGGTAGCCGATACCGAAGATGGCGCCGATGTCCCCGTCACGGGCCGAGCGGACCACGCCCTCGCCCGCGGCCATCGCCGCTTCGTTGAGCATGCTGTAGACCAGCCGCTGCTCCACCAGGTCGGGCGCGGCCGGCGCGCCTGGCCGCACGCCGAGGAGGTCGTATACCGTCTCGTCGGGGCCATGCTTCTCCCCGTCGCGGTACAGGTAGAACCCGCGGCCGTTCTTCCGGCCCAGCCGCTTGTCCTCGAGCATCTTCGCGATCACCGGCGCGGGCGCGAGCCGGTCCCCGAAGGCGGCGTGCATCACCTTGGCCGCCTTGGCGCCGACATCGAGTCCCACCTCGTCGAGCAGCGTGATCGGGCCAACCGGGAACCCGAACCGGGTCATGATCCGGTCGATCAGGTCCATCGGCACCCCTTCGGCCAGCAGGAACCCCGCTTCGTTCATGTAGGGGAGGAGGATCCGGTTGACCCAGAAGCCGGGCCGGTCCTTCACCACGATGACGGTCTTCCCGAGCTTCCGGCCGAACTGGACCGCGGTCGCGATCGTGTCCGGCGAGGTGCGGTCGGTGGGGATCACCTCGAGGAGCGGCATCCGGTCGACCGGCGAGAAGAAGTGCATCCCCAGCACCTGCGCCGGCCGGCGCGCCTCCGCGGCGATGTCGGCGATCGGGATGGTGCTGGTGTTGGTCGCGAAGATCGCGTCGGCCCGGGTGGCGGCCTCGGTGTCGGCCAGCACCTTCCGCTTGACATCGAGATCCTCGAAGACCGCCTCGACCACGAGGTCGGCCCGCTGGAACCCGGCGGTGTCGTTTCCGCCCGAGAGCAGGGCGGCCTGGCGCTGGAACTCGTACTTCGTGATCCGCCGCCGCTTGAGGCGGCCGGTGAGGATATCGGTCGCCGCCTTGAGCCCCTTCCCCACCCGCGAGAGATCGGTGTCCCGGAGCCGCACGTCCACCTGGGCATTCGCCACCGCGGTGCCCGCGATCCCCGCCCCCATGAAGCCCGACCCGATGACGCCGAGCCGCTCGACCTTCTTCGCGCTGGCGGTGACGCCGGGCGGGAGGCCGTCGTCCTTCTTGAGGGCGTTGGTGGCGAAGAAGATCTGGATCAGCTTCCTGGACACCGGGCCCGCGGCCAGCTCGCCGAACTTCTGGTGCTCCACCTGGAACCCCTTCGCGAGCCCGTGCTCGAGCCCCGCCTCCACCGCGTCGAGCGCCGCGAGCGGCGCCGGGTAGTGCCCGCCGGTCTTCTTGAGGGTGTCCTTCCGCGCCTTCCAGTAGACGAACCGCCGGCCGACCGGGTTGCGGTCGAGCGCCGCCGCCATGAGGCCGCTCCGGTTCCCCTCGGCGCGCCACGGCGCGCTCTGGCCCGCGAGCCGTTCGGCGGTCCGGAGCGCGGTGTCGAGCAGGATGCTCTTCGGCACCAGCTCGTCCACCAGGCCCAGCTTGAAGGCCTTGATCCCGATCTCGCTCTTGCCCGGCATGATGATGCCGAGCGCCGCCGAGAGGCCGATGAGCCGGGGAAGACGCTGGCAGCCGCCGGCGCCGGGGAGGAGACCGAGCTGGACCTCGGGGAGGCCGAGCTGGGTCTTGGGGTGGTCGGTGGCGATGCGCCAGTCGCAGGCGAGCGCCAGCTCGAGCCCGCCGCCCAGGCAGGCACCGTGAATCGCGGCGATCACCGGCTTGGGGAAGTCGTCGACCCGCTGGATCATCTCCTGGCCTTCGCGGGAGAGCCGGGTGAACTCCTCCTGGGTCGAGAGGCGGGTGAACTCCTCGATATCGGCGCCGGCGATGAAGTTGTCGGCCTTGCCGGAGATGATGACGACGGCCTTCACCGCCCCGTCGCCGCGGAGCCGCTCGAGCGCGCCCTCGAACTCGGCCTTGACCGACGCGGAAAGCTTGTTGACCGGCTCGCCCGGGAGGTCGAGCGTGAGCACGGCGGTGGGGCCGTGCTGAGTGACAGTGATGGCTGGCATATGTGTTCCGCGTTCCGCGTTCCGCGTTCCTCGTGATGTGCCGCGACGGCTCTCGGTCCAAACTCGTCGTTCCGTCACGGAAGCAACGAGGAACGAGGAACGAGGAACGCGGAACGGCTGTTCAGACTCTCTGCAGCACCATGGCAAACCCCATCCCGCCCTGGGCGCAGATGGAGATCAGGCCGAACTCGACGTTGCGGGCCACCATCTCGTTCGCGAGCGTCGTGGCGATGCGGGCCCCGGTGGCGCCGAAGGGGTGCCCGATGGCGATCGACCCGCCGTGCACATTGGTCTTGTCCCAGTCCACCTCGCCCACCGGCTCGGCCCGGCCCAGCTTCGTCGCCCAGGCCTTCGAGCCCCAGGCCTGCACGTTGCTCAGCACCTGAGCCGCGAACGCCTCGTGAATCTCCACCAGCCCCAGGTCCTTCCAGCCGATGCCCGCGCGGTCGAGCGCCCTCGGCACCGCGATGGCGGGCCCCATGAGGAGCTGCCAGCCCGGGTCCACCGCGGCGAGGGCGTAGCTCCGCACCGCGACCAGGGGGGTGTAGCCCAGCGCCCGCGCCTTCCCCTCTTCCATCATGAGGGTGACCGCGGCGCCATCGGTGAGCGGTGAGCTGTTCCCCGCCGTCACGCTGCCGTAGCGGCGGTCGAAGACCGGCTTGAGCTGCGCCAGCGCCTCCATCGAGGTGTCGGCGCGGATCAGGTTGTCGGTGGTGACCACCTCGTCCATCCCCCGGCCGCCGAACCAGGGCACGATCTCCTTCGCGAACCGCCCGCTCGCGGTGGCCTGGGCCGCCCGCTGGTGACTCAGAAACGCGACCCGGTCCTGCGCTTCGCGCGTGATCCCGTTCTCCTTCGCCATCTTCTCCGCCGACTGGCCCATCGATTCGCCGGTCGAGGGCTCCGCGATCGCGGGGGAGACCGGCACCAGGTCCTTCGGCCGGATCTGCGAGAAGATCCCGAGCCGCTGGGCCAGGGTCTTGGCCTTGCTGGCCTCGACCAGGAGCTGGCTCATCCGCTTCGAGTGGAGGATCGGGATGTCGGAGAGGGACTCGACCCCGCCCGCCAGCACCACGTCGGCATGGCCCAGGGTGATCTGGTCCGCCGCATAACTGATGGCGGAGCCCGCCGAGGCGCAGGCGCGGTTGAGCGAGAAGGCGGGAATCTCCTTCGGCAGCTGCGGCAGCAGGCTCACCTCGCGCGCCACGTTGGGCGCGAGCACCGAGGCGATCACCTGGCCGAAGGCGACCTCGTCGACCACCGTGCCGTCAAGCGCGGTGCGCTCGAGCAGCTCCTGTGTGACCCGCCGGGCCAGCTCGACGGCGGTCACGTTCCTGAAGACGGTACCACTCTTGGCGAAGGGGGTCCGGAGACCGGCGACGAGAACGGGACGGCGGGAAGACATGGGAAGACCGCGTTGAGGCCAGGTCTGGCGGAGCCCGCCGGTGCGGTGGCGCGCCCTGCCGGGCGCGCTTAGGCTACCTTCTGCGCCACGACCGAGGCGACCGCGCGGACCTTGTTGCTCTCCACCGGCTCGAACACCTCGCGACCGTGCAGCGGTTCCAGCGGGGCTACCAGGCGGGCCAGTTCGCCCGGGGCCAGGAGGTGTTCGGTCTTGCTGGGTCCCCACCCGAGCGCGCGCTGCCACTCGAGATAGGTTTCCATCATCAGGACGCCACCCGGTGCGACCAGCGCGCGTACATCGTCCATCCGGGCGCGGTCAAGATAATTGAACAGCAGGACGACATCAAAAGTGCCGCTCGGCCAGTCTTCGGTCAGATCCAGTGGCTGGAAGTCGACATTCACGCCGAGCCGGCCGGCCGCATCGCGACCGGTCTCGAGCTTGCTCTCGTCGGCGTCGATCGCCGTCACCGTCGCTCCCCATTGTGCCGCCTTGAGGGCATGGCGTCCCTCGCCGGCCGCGAGATCCAGGACCGTCACCCCGGGGCGAAAGAGATAGTCATGCCACGTGAGCCAGGTGCTCGGACGCGGGAGATAGAGGACGGGCGGGGGCGACCCGCGCGTGAGATCGGACATCGGTCCTCGGTAGCACAGCTCGCGGCGCATCCCGCCGACCTGCTGGTCATCGGCGGCGGAATCACGGGCGCCGGGATCGCCCGGGATGCCGCGATGCGCGGCCTCCGGACCATCCTGGTTGATCAATACGACCTGGGATTCGGCACCAGCTCACGATCGAGCCGCCTGATCCATGGCGGCCTCCGGTACCTCGAGGAGGGCGACCTCAAGCTGGTCTTCGAAGCCCTCCGCGAGCGCAAGGTCCTGCTGACCACGGCCCCGCACCTGGTGCGCCCGCTGCCCTTCGTCTTTCCGGTCCACCAGGGCGATCGCGTGCCGCTCTGGAAACTGTGGGCCGGAATCTGGGTCTACGACCTCCTGGCCGCCTTCCGCAATGTGCGGTGGCATCGGTTGCTCGGCAAGCGGAGCCTCCTCCGGGAGGAACCGATGCTCCGGGAGCGCGGGCTGGTGGGCGGGGTGCAGTACTACGACGCCCAGTGCGACGACGCCCGCCTCGTGCTCGCCACCGTCCGCGCCGCGATCCGGGCCGGCGCCCTGGTCGGCAACTACGTCGCGGTGGACGACTTGATTCGCACCGACGGCCAGGTCCGGGGGGCCCGGATCCGCGATACCCTGGACGGCGGCACCGCCGCCATCCACGCGCACGTGGTCGTCAACGCCACCGGGCCCTGGTGCGACCGGCTCCGCCGCCTCGAGGACCCCGCCGCGGCCCCGCTCCTCCGCCCCACGAAGGGCGCTCACGTCATGGTCCGCCGCGAGCGGATCGGCAACAGCGCCGCCATCACCCTCACCTCGCCGATCGACGGACGGGTGATGTTCGTGCTGCCGTGGGGCGACTTCGCCTACATCGGGACCACCGACACCGACAGCGACGAGTCCCCGGACGAGGTCCGCGCCACCGCCGAGGACGTGATCTATCTGCTCCGCTCCGCCAACGCCGCCTTCCCCAATGCCCGCCTCACGGAAGACGACGTGCTCGCCACCTGGGCCGGCCTCCGGCCGCTCATCGCCCCCGGCGCCTTGGTGGGCGCGTCCCAGGTCCCGCGCGAGCACCTGATCCAGCAGGGCCCCGGCGGGATGCTGACGATCGCGGGGGGCAAACTTACCACCTATCGCCGGATGGCGGCGGAGCTGGTCGATCGCGTCACCGAGCTCCTGCACGAGCTCGATGGCCGCGCCCGGCCGCCCCGGCCACCCACCGATACCGAGCCCCTCCCCGGCGGCGAGGTCGCCGACCTGGAGCCGCTGGGCCAGCCCGGCCTCGAGCTCGGCCTCTTCGTCGAGACGATCGACTACGTGCTCCGCTGCCACGGGACCGAATGCGCCGCGGTCTTCAACCTGGTGCGCGAGCGCCGGGAGCTGGGCCGCCCCCTGGCCGATGGCTTCCCCGCGATCGAGGCCCAGGTCATTCACGCGGTGCGGCGGGAGCTGGCGCAGCGGGTGGACGATGTGCTGGTGCGGCGGCTCCACGCCTGGTACGAGGCACCGGAGCACGGTGCCCGGGCCGCGCGACGGACCGCGGAGCTGATGGGAGAGGAACTCGGCTGGGACGCGGCGCGGGTGGCCGCGGAGGAGGCTCGCTACGCCAGCATGGTGGCCGACGCCACCAGCTGGAGAGGCTGAGTCGGCCAGAAGCGGGATGTCGCCCCGGCGCTCGCCGGGCGTCGGGAGGTGCGGCCCCACCACGTCGAGCCGGTCAGGGAGGTCCTCGTGAGTCGTCGCGCTACGGGAGCACGACGATCCGCCCGGTCATGGCCGACCCGTGAATGGCGCAGTCGTACTGGTAGGTGCCGGCGCCGTTGAACACCAGGACGTAGGACTGCCCCGTGATCAGGTTGCCGCTGCTGGTGAAGGACGGCGTGCCGAGCGAGTGCACCGTGTGACTGCCGCTCACATTCCAGCGGACCGGCTGGCCGACCTGGGCCGTGTCCACCGCCGGATTCTGGGTCGCGTTGTGGACGCTCCGGAAGAAGTTGCTGCCGGTGGTCACTTCGACGGCCGGCTGTCCGCCGGTGGCGGTCGCGTTGAACGTCACCGGCGAACCGGTGGCCGCGGCGAGGGTGGCCTTCGCCACCTGCGCCCCGGCGACCGGACCGAGGGTCCACGCCGCGCTCGCGATCCCGGAGGCGTTGGTCTGGGCAGTGGCGGGGCTCAGCGCTCCGCCACCGGTCGTGCTCCAGGTCACATTCACCCCGGCCTTGGCGCTCCCGTCCTCCTGCACCAGGACCCGAAGCGAGTCGGCGAGCGGGGTGTTGGCCGCGGCGGTCTGGGCATCGCCGTTGGGCGCCCCGGCCTTGGCGATCGTGAGGCTCGGCCCGCCGCCGCCACCACCCCCGCCGCCGCCGCAGCCGGCGAGGAGGGCTGCGGTTGCGAGCCCGGCGGCGAGGCGCCTCATGGATTCACCACCACCGACCCGGCCATGCCGCTGGGGGCTGTGGTTCCGTGGGTGGAGCAGTAATAGGTGTAGGTGCCCGCCGCCGGGAAGATCACCTGGTAGCTGTGGGGCGCATCGAAGGTCTGCGCCAGGCTCCCATCGCTGGTGAAGGCGGCTGCCCCGTAGCTCAGGATGTTGTGGTCGATACTCTGCGGACTCGTGCCCCAGGACCAGAGCACGGTGTCACCGGCGGAGATCGTGACGGTGGCGGGCTGGAAGGCGTTGTTCACCACCAGCACCGTCTTCCGCCCCGAGGTGGGCGGACCCGAGCTGTCCCCCCCACCCCCGCAGGCGATTCCGGCGACGAAAACCGCGATCCCCAGCGCCAGCGGCGCGTGTGCAGAAGGCTTCATAATCTCTCGTGTCGATGAATGATGATTCGGGCCCGCGGCCGCGAGCGCCCCAGTCCAATCCTAGTCCGCCGAGCCCGGCGGACAAGTAGGCGCCGTCCCGGTTCCGCCGGTTATCTTTGTTCAGAGTCCTACGCGCCCCGAAAGGCAGTGAACCGACCGTGGATCCGAACGTCTTCGAAACCGCCAACGCCGGCTTCGCCCAGATCATGTACGAGGAGTTCCTCCGCGACCCTTCGGGTGTGAGCCCGGAGTGGCGGGAGTACTTCCAGAACGGCTTCGCCGGACTCGGTCCCGAGGTCGACGGGAACGGGCATCACCCCTCCGTCACGGAAGCGGCCGCGCTGCCGGCCGGCAACACGCCCGCTCGGGCCCCGGCCCCCGCGCCCGCGCCTGCCTCCGCCCCCCCGTCCGGGCCGGCGCCCGCCGGCGCCCTGCCGATCAGCGGCCCCGCCGCCCGTCTCGTGGCGAACATGAACGAGAGCCGGTCGATGCCGACCGCGACCTCGTTCCGCGAACTCGCCGTGTCGGTGCTCGAGGCCCGTCGCCGGGAACTCAACAGCGCGCTCCGCGCCGCCGCCCGTCCCGAGAAGGTCTCGTTCACCCACCTGATCGGCTACGCGCTCGCCCGGGCCGCCGAGCGCCATCCCGCCCTCACCACGGTCTATGTCGAGGTCGGCGGCGCCCCCCACAAGATCCCGGGGGGAACCACCAACCTCGGCATCGCCGTAGATGTTGAACGCAAAGATGGGTCCCGGGGTCTCGTCGTGCCTGTGATTCACGACGCCTCCCGGATGGCGTTCGCCCGGTTCCACCAGACCTACGAGTCCCTGGTCGAGCGGGCCCGGGGCAACAAGCTGATGCCGGACGCCTTTGCCGGGGCGAACATCACCCTGACCAACCCCGGCGGGCTCGGCACGGTGGCCTCGGTCCCGCGCCTCATGCCGGGCCAGGGCAGCATCATCGCGGTGGGCGCCATCGAGTACCCCCCCGCCTTCGCCGACCTGAGCGACGACAAGCTCCGGGAGATGGGGATCGCCAAGGTGATGACGATCACCAGCACCTACGATCACCGGGTGGTCCAGGGGGCGGAGTCGGGCGAGTTCCTGCGTACCGTGGACAACCTGCTCCAAGGCGCCGACAAGTTCTACGAGTCGGTCTTCGAGAGTCTCGGGCTGCCCTTCGCGCCCGCGCTGCCGTCCGCCGCCCGGCCCAGCCGGGCCGCGTCGATGCCGGTGCGCGAGTCCCAGGCCGATCTCTACCACGTCGCCGCCGCCATGGCGCTGGTGAAGGCGCACCGCACCCACGGGCACCTCGCCTCCCGCCTCGACCCGCTCGGCAGTGAGCCGATCGGCGATCCGGCCCTCGATCCCGCCCCCCTCGGCCTCACGCCCGAGGTGATGGCGGCGATCCCGAGCGCGGTGCTCCGCATTTCCGTACCGGGCGCCACCCTCGCGGAAGCGCTGCCGCAGCTGCAGCAGGCCTACTGCGGGACGATGGCCTACGAGCAGGAGCACATCTCCAACCACACCGAGCGGGTCTGGTTCAGGCAGATGATCGAGTCGGGGGCCCACCGGGAGGCGCTGACCCCGGAGGAGCAGAAGTGGCTGTACGGCCGCCTCACCCAGGTCGAGGCCATGGAGAAGTTCCTCCACAAGGCGTATCTGGGGCAGAAGCGCTTCTCGATCGAAGGCGTCGACATGCTGGTCCCGATGCTGGACCAGATCATCGAGATCGCGGCCCAGCAGGGGACCCGTGAGGTGGTGATCGGCATGGCCCACCGCGGCCGGCTCAACGTGCTCGCCCATACCGTGGGCCGCCCGTACGAGACGATCTTCGCGGAGTTCGAGGGCGGGCGCCACGTCGAGGCGGGCACCCTCACGCCCGAGGGCGGCACCGGCGACGTGAAGTACCATCACGGCGCCGAGGGGGCCTACCGGACCCGCGCCGGCAAGGCGCTCACCGTCACGCTCTCCCCCAACCCGAGCCACCTCGAGTTCGTGGGCCCGGTGGTCGACGGGCGCGCCCGCGCCGAACAGACCACCCGCAAGGGCCGCGAGCCGCACCACGACCCGAGCGCCGCGCTCCCCGTGATCATCCACGGCGACGCCGCCTTCGCCGGCCAGGGGGTCGTGGCCGAGACCTTCAATCTCGGCGCGCTCGCCGGGTACCGGACCGGCGGCACGGTCCACATCATCACCAACAACCAGGTCGGCTTCACCACCGACATGCGGGACGCGCGCTCCACCCGGCACGCCTCCGACCTGGCCAAGGGCTTCGACGTCCCGATCATCCACGTGAACGCGGACGACGCCGAGGCCTGCCTCAGCGCCGTCCGGCTCGCGATGATGTACCGGGAGCGCTTCCACGAGGACGTGCTGATCGACCTGGTGGGCTACCGGCGGCATGGGCACAACGAGGGCGACGAACCGAACTACACCCAGCCGCAGATGTACGAGCGGATCCGCGGGCTGCCCACCGTGCGGGAGCAGTACGCCGCGCTGCTGGCCAGCCGCGGTGTCCTGACCGCCGCCGAGAGCGAGGCGGAGTACACCGCCGCCTACCAGCGGCTGCTCGACATCCAGCAGAGCTTCAAGAGCAGCATGGGCAAGTCCTCGGCGCCCGAGGCGCCGAAGCTCGTCGACCGCACCAGCGGGATCGAGCCCGAGACCGCGGTCCAGGCCGAGCAGCTCCGCTCGCTCAACGACCAGCTCCTCACCTGGCCCACCGGTTTCACGGTCAATCCGAAGCTGCTCAAGCAGCTCGAGCGGCGGCGCGCGGTGCTGGGGCCCGAGGGCGGCATCGACTGGGCCCACGCCGAGGCGCTGGCCCTCTCCGCGCTGCTGGTGGAAGGGTTCCCGATCCGGTTCACCGGCCAGGACAGTGAGCGCGGCACCTTCAGCCAGCGGCACCTGGTGCTCCACGATGCCCAGTCGGGGCTCAACTACGCGCCGATCAAGAATCTCCCCGGCGCGCTCGCCAGCATGGAGCTCCACAACAGCCCGCTGTCGGAGCTCGCCACGCTCGGCTTCGAGTACGGCTACAGCGCCGCGGCGCCGGAGACGCTGGTCCTCTGGGAAGCGCAGTTCGGCGACTTCGTGAACGGCGCCCAGGTCATCATCGACCAGTTCATGGTGAGCGGGCTGTCCAAGTGGGGACTCAGCACCCGCCTCACCCTGCTCCTGCCCCATGGCTACGAGGGCCAGGGCCCCGAGCATTCGAGCGCGCGGGTGGAGCGGTTCCTGCAGCTCTGCGCCGAGAAGAACATCCGGGTGGCCAACCCCACCACGCCGGCGCAGTACTTCCACCTGCTCCGGCGTCAGGCCAAGCGCACCCGCCAGCGCCCGCTGGTGGTGATGACGCCGAAGAGCCTGCTCCGTCTCCCGCTCGCCACCAGCCGGCTGGAGGACCTGACCACCGGCACCTTCCAGGCGGTGCTCGACGACAGCGTGGCCCAGGCGCACAGGGAGCAGGTCCGCCGGGTGGTGCTCTGCTCGGGCAAGGTCTACTACGACCTGCTCGCGGGCGCGGCCGGCGCCGACCGCTCGCGCCTCGCGCTGGTCCGGCTGGAACAGCTCTACACCTTCCCCGAAGAGGAGCTCCGGGCGGTGCTGTCGAGCTATCCATCCCTTGCCGAGGTGGTGTGGGTGCAGGAAGAGCCACGCAACATGGGCGCGTGGACCTACCTCGAGTCCCGCCTCCGGGCCATTCTCCCGGCCAACACGAGCCTGCGCTACACCGGCCGGCCCGAACGGGCGAGCCCGGCGGAAGGCTATCCCGCGGCCCACGCCGCCGAGCAGAAGCGGATCGTGGACGAGGCTCTCGGGTAGGCGGCAGGCAGGCCGGGCGAAACGTCGAAGGGCCAGCTCTGGTGACAGAGGCTGGCCCTTCCTGCTTCCCACCGGCCGCGTGGCCGCTTAGTGCGTCCCGTTTCCGTTCCCGTTGCCGTTGCCGTTGGCATGCGGCACGAAGCGAGGCTTGTTCGACGGGAGGAACTCCCGCTCGGAAGCCTGCCGGATCATGTCCTTCACCCAGTCGGAGAGATGCTCCCCGTAGTGGAGAAGGAAGACGCCGCGGGACCGCTTCTGGGCGATGAACGCCACGAAGGGGGTATCGGCCTTGGCCGAGTTGCAGGGCTGACAGGCGATGACCAGGTTGTCGGGCCGGTCATAGGCGGTCTGGCCCTTCCGCGGATACACGTGATCCAGGGTGGTGCGGTTCACATCGATGTCGGCGCCGCAGTAGGCGCAGATCGGACCATACCGGTCGATCAGCCACTGGCGGTGAGCGTCCATCGAGCGCCGGCCGAGACTGCGCGCCCGGGGCGGTGGGGGGGATGAGGGTGACCTGCGATTTGCTCGTGACACAACAGCTTCCTTTGCTTCAGTTACAGAAACCCGCGATTGTCAGATAGCCTCCGTAGTGAGAGGATGTCTCAAATGTAGACAACCAACGGCTGGAGAACAAGTTAGAGGGGTTCCGAGTTCTGAGTTCCGAGTTCCGGGCTCGGGGCCCCCCCTGCAATCGGCCCAGTACGCGGACCGCCGAACGAGGTACTCCGCTCCACCTCCGCGAGCCACTCCAACTCGACCTCCCACTGCCGGATCACCAACCGCACGACCTGCGCGGCCGGGGCTACCATCGGACCGGTGTCCGCAAGGATCTCGCCAAGGGTGGCACGCTCCTTCGCAAGCTCGGCCTCCAGGAAGGCCCGGCGCCTGGCCAGCAGGCGTAACCTGTCTTCCGGCTGAGCGTTACCCGACAGGCAGAGCCAGGTGAGAAACGGTGGCGGTGGCCGCTGTACCGCCCATTCCTCCCGTGCCAGGGCGGCAGAAAGAGCCCGCCTCCCGGCTGCCGAGAGCCGGAAGACCTGCCGCTCCGGCCCGGCCCGCGAAGTTCCCTCCCCCGTTCGCAGGACGTGGCCGCTCGCCGCGAGCTTCTTGATGGAGTAATAGACCTGCGGCCGGCTGATGCCCGCCCAGTCGCGGGCTTCCCGCCGCTCGAGTTCCTGGTTGAGCTCATACCCGTGCATGGGCCGCTCGCCCAGGAGGCTCAACACCACGAGGTCAGGCAGGGTGAGATCGGTGGCCATGGTTGACAGCCAATATAGTCCAATTTATACTAGCCGCTAGTCTAATCGAGACTACATACACCACGAGGTCGCCCATGTCCGCTCCCACCCCCGCGCTCGTCACCCGGCTCACCCCCGTCATCTTCGTCGACCGGGTCGAGCCCTGCCTCGGCTTCTGGACCGACCGGCTCGGCTTCACCAAGGTGGCCGAGGTCCCCGGTCCGGACGGCAAGCCCCAGTTCGCGATGCTGGTGCGGGACGGGGTCGAGGTGATGTACCAGACCTGGGCGGCGCTCGAGGCGGAACTGCCCGCCGCGGCGAAGGCCCCGCGGGGCCACTCGGTCATCCTGTTCATCGAGGTAAGCGACATCGACCAGGTCGACCGCGCGCTCGCCGGCGTCCCGCGGCTGGTCGACCGGCACACGACGTTCTACGGCATGGAAGAATTCAGCGTGAGGGAGCCGGGCGGGGCGATCGTGACCTTCGCGATGAAGACCGGCAAGTAGAGGAAGCTCAGTCGGCCTGCGCCGGCGCGCGGGCGACCACGCGCGCCGCGCTCCATGCGAGGAGCCAGGCATAGACCGGCGGCAGCAGGAGGAACACCCAGCCGGGAAGCCCCAGCACACCGCCGATGCGCGGCATGAGGCGGCTCAGCGGACCCCACTGGAGCGTGAAGGCCGGGAGCACGACCCACGCCACCGCGGCCGCCGCACCGGCCCGCCAGGGCAGCCCCCGCCGCACCACGCACCAGAGCGCCGCGATCAGGGGGAGGCACCACCACCCGGCGATGATCGTGCCGGCACCGAAGACCGCCGAGAGCAGCAGGAACTCGATCATCGGCGTGCCCCGGCCGGGGTGAGTGTGAGCCGTGATCCCTCGAGGGCGCCCAGTCCATCCGCGGTCGCGGGAAACCGGAGGGTATCGAGCAGGCCGAGACGCCAGGGCTCGAGTCCCGAGAGATACCGGGAGCTGGCCGGGTTGCCCGACTGCCCGCCGGGGTAGACGCCCCAGCCGTGCACCTCCGGCCCCAGCTCGACCACCATCCGCCAGCTGGGCCCGAAGGTCCCCCGCCCGCTCGAGGGGTTGAGCGTCGACTGCCCCGCCTGGATCGGGAGGTCGAGCGCCGACAGGGCGGGAATGCGGAGCAGGTGGTAGATGTTCGCGTGCCGGATCTTCTCCCAGCGCCAGCCACCCGCGTCCGGCTCGCCGCGGGTCCGGATGGTCTCGGTGAGCCCCGCCGCCAGGGCCCGCGCCAGCAGGCGGTCGCGATCCTCCACCTCGGGCGTGCGGTGATCGTCCCACCAGGCGCCGGTGGAGTCCTGGAGCAGCGCGGCGAGGAGCGAGCCGGACGGCTGCGGCAGGCTGTCGAGCTCATCCCAGAGGAGCCGGCCCAGCTGGCGCATCGTGTTCTCGTAGAGCACCGCCCGGGTGTTGTCGAGCGTATAGCGGAGATCCCACTCGCCCAGCAGCGCGGTGGCCCGGCGCACGGTATCGTCCGCGGCATAGCGGTGGCCGGCCGCGAGCAGCGCCGGCACGAAGCGCTCCGCCGCCGCGCTCACCGGATCGGTCTGGTAGCGCCGCATCGCGTCGGGCGTCACCGCGCTGTCCCCGCGGAGCAGCTCGTTGATCCGCACGGCGCGCCACGGCGCGAGCCAGTTGGCCCCGAGATAGCGGTCGTTCATTCGCGGATCGATCGGCTGCTGGTTGGCCGAGGCGAGGAACCCCTGCACCGGATCGACCGACTGAGGCACCTCGGAAAGCGACCAGTCGCCGTCCCAGTCGCTGCCCGAGGTGTCCCCCCGCTGCACCACGTCGCCCCGGCCGGCAGGCCGGATCGGGAAGCGCCCGGTGGAGCGGATCGCGATGGTCCCCGCCCGGTCGGCCACGAGCATGTTCTGGGCGGGCGCGCGATAGCCCGCCATGGCCTCGAGGAACGCCGCGGCGCTGTGGCTCCTCGCCGCGTGGCTGAACGCATCCAGTTCCCCGCCGGCCTCGAGCACCGTCCACCGGAGCGAGCGCCAACCCGCCCCGTCGCGCGTCATCGGGCCGCGGTGGGTGTATCGCATGGTGTCCACCGCGATCGTGCGGCCGTGCGGGTCGAGGTAGCGCTCGATCTCGAGGCGGAGCGGACGCCACGCGCCGTCCACCCGGTACTGGGTCGGGTGGTCCGGCTCGTCCACCACCTCCGCATAGCGGTCGAGGACATCCGCCTCGGTGTTGGTGAACGTCCACGCGATGTCGCGGTTGAACCCGATCACGATACCCGCGGCGCCGGGAATGGTGACGCCGTAGACGTCGAGGCTGTCGGCGACGACGAGATGCGCCTCGTACCAGATCGCCGGGAGGTTGAGTTCGAGGTGCTGGTCGCCGGCCAGGAGGGCATGACCGGTCGCGCTTCGCCGCGGGGCGACCGCCCAGTTGTTGGATCCGAGTGCATCGAACCCGGGGTCGATGTCCCCGGGCCCCGGAGCGTGGGTGAGCGCGGCCGTTGCCGGCGGCGGCGGAAGCGCCGGGTGATCGAGGCGGGCCGCGGACTGGCCGTTGGGCTCGACCGGCTCCTGCAGGGGACTGTTCACCGGGTAGAGTGCGTCGGCCAGCGCCTGGCCCAGCCGGGCCGCGGCGCGCTCATGGAGATCCTCCAGGTCGCTCAGGGCCAGGGTCCATCCCATGCGGCCCAGGAGATTGAGACTGTGGAGCGGCGACCAGCGCGCGGGCCGCCGGCCGAGCAGGAGGTACTCCAGGGGCCGGTCGGCGCCGAGGCCGTCGATCCAGGCGTTGACGCCATCGGCATAGGCGTCGAGCAGCACCCGCTGGGAGTCGGCGAGCTGGGCCAGGCGCCGCCGGGCGGCGTCGGGAAGTCCGAGCTCGCGGATCTCGCGGTCGAGCGGCAGCGCCGCGGCGCCGACCAGCTCCGTCAGCGTCCCCGCGCCCGATCGCGCCATCAGCTCGAGCTGGAAGAGGCGGTCGCGCGCCACGACGTAGCCGAGAGCCCGTACCGCGTCGGCCTCCGACTGCGCGAAGATGTGGGGCACGCCACGGTCGTCATAGCGGATATCCACCGGATGGGAGAGGCGGGGGATGGTCGCCGCCGACGCGCGCGGGAGTTCCGCCGAGCGCGCGACACCGAGCGCGCCATGGTAGGGGTCGAGCAGCGGGCCGAGCGGGGGAAGCGGGCGGGGTGGAGCGAGGCTGAGGTAGAAGAGCGCGACGAGCACGACCGCGGCGGCCGCGGTACCGAGTCGCCGCAGCATCACGGGTGGAAGCGCCCCTTGAGGAGCCGGCCCCAGGCCCAGCCGAGCGGCGCCACCGTGGTGGCCGGCCCCTGGGCGTTCACGACCGCGTACCCCTCGTTCACCCAGCGGAAGAGCCCACCATCGAGGTTCGACACCCGGGTGTATTCCGCCTGGGTGAGCGCCTGGACCATTGCGGCGCCAACGGCTCCGGGGCCGTCATACACGACGATGGGCGTGTCCTTCCGGACGTTGGCGAGCGCCGCGAGGTCGGGCCGGGCCGGATCGATGTTCACGGCGCCGTCGATGTGGCTCAGCGTGAACTGGTCGGCGGGGCGCGCGTCCACCAGCAGCGGTGGCGGCCGATTGGGGTCCTTCATCCACGCGACCAGCTCCGCGGGGGAGACCCGACGCACGTCGCGAAACTTGATCGCCACCGCCTGGCGGAGGAGCAGCGCGCCGAGTGGCGAGCCGTCCCACGCGAGGCCGGTGACGAGGACGACGAGGAGGACGAGCATGACGATCGTCCGGGCCGTGAAGCGCTTGCGGGGCTTGGTCTGCGGCATGGCCCTGTAAGGTAGGCCCGGAAACGATGCGGGGCGAGCCTTGCCGGCCCGCCCCGCCCGAATTCCGCCGCTAACGACCCCGGCCGCCTCCGCCGCGATCCCGGTCGTCCACCTTCCGGGTCTTCGCCAGCACCTCCGCCTGCTTGGCCGCGAGGCGGATCATGCGCTCCGGGCTCTCCGCCTTCATGATCTGGCGGGCGGCGCCGGCGGTGAAGACCACCTTGCCCTCCTGGATCTCGAAGGTGAGTGGCCGGCCGGTGGTGAGCTCGTAGGTCCCGATCACGTTCTCGCCGGCACCCTGGGCCGCCTTCACCCGCTCCGCCAGCGCGTCCCGGCTCGCGAGTCCCTCGAGCGAGACCGGCGGCTTGCCGAAGGGGGTGATCGGCTGCACCAGGATGGCGACCTTGGAGCCCGTGAGGGAGCCCGCCACCCGGATGTCCTTGCCACCGACTTCACGGGCCCACCGCAGCGCCTCGCGCTCGGCGGGCGTCGGGGCCTTGGCCGCGCCGCCCGCGGGCTGCTTCGGGGCAGACTGCTTCTGCTGCTCCCGGCTCCGCCTCAGCGCCTTGAGGTATTCTGGTTCGTCAGACACGGCTTCTCTCCGCCAGCAACGTACAGGTTCTTGGGGGAGGAAGAAGATACACGGGCGGCCCGGCCCGGGCCAGCCAACTGCCGGATTCAGCGAGGGTTGGACACCGGCGGGTAGACCTCGCAGTGAGCCCGCCTGGCGCTGTAGAGGACGCAGAAGGCGCCCTGCCGGCCCCAGCGGGTGGCCCAGAGCGACATCACGGTGCGGTCCTGGGCACTGAAGCGGTTGGCGGGCTCATCGGCATCGGTCGACCGCACGTGGGTGTGCGCCAGGCCGATCCACGCCGGTGGTCCGCAATCCGAGAGCGACAGCTCGGCATTGGCACTCAGCGAGTCGGCATCCACCCCCGGGAGGGGGCGAGCGGCTTCGAGGTAGACCGTGTCCTCCCCGATGGTGCCCCCGAGGCAGGCGACCGCTTCCTTCCGCTCCGCCACGCTCCGGGCCCACAGGGCCTTGAGACTGTCCTCGGCGGCGGGTGTCACCCGCCAGCCGGGAGCCTCCGCGAGCGGAATCACCGCGAAGAGCACGAGGCCGGCGGCAAGCCACCTCACCGTTTCGTCACCATCGCCCAGAGGCCGTAGAAGAGGAGCAGCGTGCCGGCCCAGCCGACGATCGACCAGCGGAGGAAGAGCCGCCGGATCGTGGCGGGGTCGTCGCTGCGTTCCAGCCGGTACTGGTCGGGGAGGAGAATCGCGAGCCAGGAGAGGGTCACCAGCGCGAGCGCGCCGATGCCCTTGAGGAGCCAGGGCGTCCGGAGGAAGGGAAGATCGTTGATGAGGGCCATGATCACGCCGGTCACCGTGAGCAGGATGCCGCCACCCAGCGTGAAGATCAGGTCGGTCCAGAGAATCGCGCGGGCCACCGGGCGAAAGGGGATGGTCGCGTCGCGCCAGTGCCGGTAGAGGTAGAGCGACCAGACACCGGTCACGGTCACGTTTCCCAGCAGCAGGACCGCGCCGGTGACGTGCAACGCCTTCAGCGCGAAGTAGTCCATGCGGAGGGGAAGTGGGTCAGGCCACCGCGGCGCGGGGCGGCTGGCCGCGCGCGGCCCGGTGTCGGAGAACGGTGCGGCCCAGGATCATGAGCTTGCGCCCGAGGGGAACATAGGCGCGTCCCTGGAAGACGTCATAGTGCCGCTGCTCGATCCGGTCGAGGATCCCGGCGTAGATGCGGACCAGGAGCCGGACGGTGAGGCGGGAGCCGTCGTCCGGGAAATGGCCGACCACCTCGTCCGCCGCCTCGAAATACTCGCGGGCCCGGCAGGCCTGGTAGGCGATGAACCCGCGGAGCCGGGTGGACATCCGCCGGCGCTCCAGGTCGGCGCGGGAGAGGCCCCAGAGGGCCAGTTCGTCGGCCGGGAGATAGACCCGGTCCTGGTCGAGGTCCTCCCGGACGTCGCGCAGCACGTTGGTGAGCTGCATCGCGATGCCGAGGCGGATGCCGGCCTCGTCGGTGGGTCCGCCCGGCACGCCGAGGACCGGCGCGAAGATCAGCCCGATGCCCCCGGCCACCAGCCGGCAATAGCGCTCGAGTGCGGGGAAGTCCGGCATGGCCACCGGGCCCAGATCGGTCGCGACACCGTCCAGCAGGTCGAGCATCGGCGCCATGGGAACCGGGTAGCGGCGGATGGTGTCGGCCAGCGCGAGCCAGCGGGGATCGGGCGATTCGCCGGCGTAGATCGCTTCGATGCTGGTCCGGAGGCGGCCGAGATCGGCGCGGACCTGGTCGACGGGGCGGTCGCCCCGGTCATCCACCAGGTTGTCCGCATGGCGGCAGAAATCGTAGATCGCGAAGACGGACCGCCGCTTCGCCGCCGGGAGGAACCACCCCGCGAAGTAGAAGCTCCGGGCCCAGGCGGCCGTGACCTGCTCGGCCCGCTGATAGCTCGCCTCGAGCCCCGTCGTCATCGTCCCGGGACCTCCTCCCGGATCCGCTGCACCACGCAATCGGCGCTGATGAGCACCATCGGGAGCCCGCACCCGGGGTGGGTGCTCTGCCCCACGAAATAGAGATTGCGATAGCGGCCGTGCCGGTTGTGCGGGCGGAAGTAGCCGATCTGGAGCAGGTTGTGGGAGAGGCCGAAGGCCTCGCCCCGGAGGTTGCCGAAGCGGCGGGTGAAGTCGTCGGGGGTGACCAGATGCTTCGTCACGAGGTGGCGCCGGAGGTCGGTGAGTCCCCACTGCTCCAGCCGCTCCAGCGTCCGGGCCTCCACCCTCGGGCCTTCCACCGACCAGTCGATGGGACGGGCCGGGTTCTGGCTCGGCGCCAGCACCAGCACGTAGAGGCTCTCGCCCCCCGGCGGCGCCATCGCCGGCTCGGTGCGGGTCGTGGCGACGACGTAGAAGGGGGGATCGTCCGGCATGACCTGGTCGGTGAACAGCTCGCGGCAGGTGGTCTCGAGGTCGCGGCTCACCGCCAGGTTGTGATGCAGCAGGTGGGGATAGGTCCGGCTGGTCCCGAGATACAGCAGCACCACCGAACAGCTGAACACCTTCCGGTCGATCGACGGGTAGGGCTCGCCCAGCAGGGCGTCGTAGGTATAAGGGAGATCGCTGTTGGCGACGATGACGTCGGCCGCCACGTGGGTGCCATCCGCCAGGATCGCCGCGGTAACCCGGGAGCCGCCCTTCTCCAGCCGCGCGACGGGGCTGTTGTAGCGGTACTCGACGCCGAGCTCGCCGCCCAGCGTCTCGAGGGCGCGAGCCAGGGCGTGCATTCCGCCCATCGGGTAGTAGATGCCCCGCGCGAGCTCGGTGTAGGCGAGCAGCCCGTAGATCGCGAGCGAGTCGTAGGGCGAGAGACCGAGGTAGAGCGACTGGAAGGTGAAGGCCTGCTGGAGGCGCTCATCCCGGAAGTACTTCCGCACCATCCGCTGCAGGTCGCCGAGCGCGGCGGGACCGTACTTGAGTCCCATCCCGCCGACCCGGAGCATCGATTGCGGCCGGTGCATGTTGCGGTTGATGAAATCCATCCCGCGGCGGTACAGCTCGCCGGTATGGGCGAAGAACTTGAGCGCCCGCGGGGTGCAGCCGGGCTCGAACTCCTCGAGGTTCTCGAGCAGCCGGTTGAGCTGGCTGGTCATGGTGAGGGCGCTCCCGTCGGCGAAATGCAGCCGGTAGTAGGGATCGCACTGCACCAGCGTCAGGTAGTCCTCGAGCCGGCGGCCCACCAGGCGGAAGAGATCGTGCCAGACCTCCGTCATCATCACGAGCGACGGCCCGGTGTCGAAGGTGAACCCCTGCGACTTCCACACCCCCGCCCGTCCCCCCGGGACTTCGTGCTGTTCCAGCACGGTCACGCGGTACCCGGCGTGGGCCAGCCGCACCGCCGTCGCGAGGCCGCCGATGCCCGCGCCGATCACGAGCGCGCTCGCGCCCGGCCGGTGGACGGCGGGCGGGGTGAGACGGGCGTCGCGGGCGGGCGCGGGCGGCAGGGTGGTGCTCATGAGGCGCGGCTGGTCACTCTCGGCTGAAAGGCGGCGCGCGGATCGGGGATGCTGTCGGGGCCGACCTTGAGGCCGGCGCGGCGCAGCCGCGAGCTGTTGACCTCGGCGCCCTGGCCCCCCATCACCACGAGCGTCCCGGGCGGGAGGAGCCGCGGCAGACGGCGCAGTTCGGCCAGCTGGGCGCCGACATTCGCGGGGTCCGACCCGGAGATGGCCACGACCTGCGGCACCAGCGTCCAGGCGGCCTCGACCAGGTCCTTGAGGGGAAGATTGGGGCCGAGGTAGCGGACCCGCCAGCCCGCGTTCTGGAGGCGGATCAGGGTCACCAGGAATCCCCATTCATGATGCTCCTCGGGCACGCAGGAGGCGAGGAGCAGGGGGCCCTGGACGCCCTCGGGGTCGAGCTCGACCTTGAGCAGCTGGACCACCGCCTCGCTCGCGAGGTGTTCCGCCGCCACGCTCAGGCGGCCGAGGGCCCAGAGGTCGCCGATCACCTCACCGAGCGGGAGGATGACCTCCCGGCCGAACTGCTCGCTCGTCATCGTGCGGCGGAGATCGGCGAGCAGCTGGTCGAGCCGGTCACGGTCGAGCCGCTTGACCGCATCCACCAGCTGCGACAGCGGGGAACCGTCGGTGGCGCGGCCCTCGGCGCGGGCGATCACCGACTCGCGGGGCTCGCGCACCAGGTCGCCGATGCGCTCCCCCGCCGCACAGAGCCGGGCGAAGGCGCGGAGCAGCGCGACCTGCTCGCTGGTATAGGTGCGATAGCGATTCGGCTGCCGGCTGGGGCGCACCACCTCGTAGCGGCGCTCCCAGGCGCGCAGGCGCGCGGTGGCGAGCCCGGTCAGCTCGGCGACCTCGTGGATCTCGTAGGTGCGGTTCGGGAAGATCGCGGTCATGGTTTTGTATAATGTTATATATACCAACACTGAACAAGTATAGCCGCCCGTGACGTCCCCCGCCAGCACCGATTAGTTTGGTCCGTCCTTTCCGGAGACATCCCTCCTGACCACCTCCGCGCTCGCGCCCGCCCCGGTGAATCCGCTCTACGCAGAGCCGGCCTGGCGCA
>DASZPT010000341.1:0-1548 GCA_035549935.1 Gemmatimonadales bacterium | reverse complement strand
CAGGTCATCGTGAACCTCTCGGTCAATGCCCGCGACGCGATGCCCACCGGCGGCAACCTGGTGATCGAGACGGCGAACCTGGCCTTCCCCGGCGCAGCCAAGGGGGCCCAGAGCATCATGCCGCCGGGCCAGTACGTGGTGCTCACGGTCAGCGACTCCGGGACCGGCATGGACGAAGAGACCATGCGGCACATCTTCGAGCCGTTCTACACCACCAAGGCGCCCGGCAAGGGCACCGGGCTCGGCCTCGCCACGGTCTACGGCATCGTGAAGCAGAGCGGCGGGTTCATCTACGCCGACAGCGAGGTGGGGGGCGGGAGCCGTTTCCGCATCTACCTCCCGCGCGTCCTCGGGGTCGCGGACAGCAGCGACACGCCGGTGGCGGTGAATGCGGTCGGGAAGGCCGAGGGGACGATCCTGCTGGTGGAAGACGAGGAAGCGGTGCGGCGCCTCGCCCGCCGGGTGCTCGAGGGCCTGGGGTATCGGGTGATGGAGGCGGTGAGCGGGCCGGAAGCGCTCACCCTGCTCGATACCTACAGCGGCCGGCTCGACCTCGTGATCACCGACGTCATCATGCCCGGCATGAGCGGCCAGGAACTCTCCGCCCGCCTCCGGCAGCAGCGCCCCGACCTCAAGATCCTCTATGTCTCGGGGTACACCGACGACGCCATCCTGCAGCACGGGAACCTGCTGCCGAACACCTCGTTCCTGCAGAAGCCGTTCTCACCGGGCTCGCTGGCGCAGCGGGTGCGGGAGGTGGTGGGGCGGTAACCTTCCGAGTTCCGAGTTCCGAGTGTCAAATCGGAGCTCGGTATCCCGGAGCCCGGGACTCCCACCCCTGCACCGGAAGCCGCGCCCGGGTCCGGGCCACCCCCGGTCCCGCCGAGTCGGCGTCTTCGTCGAGTCCGAAGTACCAGCTCACCTGCTCCAGCAGTTCATCGTCGGTCGAGACCCCGGTCAGGATCGTCTCGGGATACCCCGGTTCCACCAGCACATATCCGAAGGGATAATCGAGGCCCGAGAGGCGGATGACGCGCCGCGGGCCATGCTCGAGCGCCACCACGATCGAATCGGCGGTGGTGGTCTCGAGCCTGATCCCCTGCTTCTCCAGGAGCGGCGACACCGCGCCGGTGTAGCTCCGGAAGTCGTCGAGCAGGTCTGCGCCCTCGCCCTGTTTGAGGGTGTCGGTCGCCGGCAGCCAGAAGGCGACGACCGTCGGCTCCCGCACCACCGGCGCCGCCTCGAGCGGCCGGGCGGTGGGGGTCGAATCGCGCCGCTCGACCCGGGCGGGGGCGGGTCGGCAGGCGGCAGCGGCCAGGGCGAACAGCAGCAGTCTCGAATGCACTCCCCACTCACGAGGTTGAACTCGCAGGAAGAGTAACGGCGGGACGTAGGGGTCGCTGTGCTGGCGGGCATGCCCGGAATCGCGGCACACTAGTACCATGCAAGCACATACTTGCATGAAGAAGCCCAGCCCGTTACTCTAGCCGCCGCTCCGAGCACCGGGGTGGAAGTCGCGAGGATCAACTTCTCCGGCAATCAGGCATG
>DASZPT010000340.1:0-1663 GCA_035549935.1 Gemmatimonadales bacterium | reverse complement strand
GAGCGCGATGGCGTCGTCGGAGCGGATTTTCCGCCTCCTTGATACCGAGCCCACCGTGAAGCCGCCGGTGAGCCCCCGGCCGCTGCCGTCGCCGGTGCGGGGGGAGGTGGTGTTCGAGGATGTGTGGTTCAGGTACGCGGTTCCGAGTTCCGAGTTCCGGGTTCCGAGTGACGGGGCGGCGGACTCCGGCGCGACCGTCGAGGCGCCCCGGGCGCCCACGCCCCGGCCGGGGGAACCCGGCACCGGGCACCCGTCCGGCGAAGGGTGGGTGCTCAAGGGGGTGTCCTTCCGCGCCTCGCCGGGCCAGACCATCGCCCTGGTCGGTCACACCGGGGCGGGGAAGACGACCATCATCAACCTCCTGCTCCGGTTCTACGATCCGGAGCGGGGACGGATCACGGTGGATGGGATCGATATCCGGGAACTGGATCCGGGCGATCTGCGGGGTCTCATCGGGTTCGTGCAGCAGGACCTGTTTCTCTTCACTGGTGATATCGAGCACAACCTGATCCTCGATGCCGAGATCCTTCCGGCGCGGGCGCGGGAGGCGGCCGCCCGAGTGGGAGCAGATCGCTTCATCCAGCGTCTACCTGATGGCTATGGTCATGTCCTGGGGGAGCGGGGACGATCCTTGAGTGTGGGGGAACGGCAGTTGCTGTCGTTCGCCCGCGCGCTGGCGCGCGACCCGCGGATCCTGGTCCTGGACGAAGCGACGAGCTCGGTCGACGCGGAGGCCGAAGCGCAGATTCAGGTCGCGGTGAGTGAACTGATGCGGGGGCGGACCAGCCTGGTGGTGGCCCACCGGCTGAGCACGATCCTCAATGCGGACGAGATCCTGGTGCTGCACCATGGGGAAATCCGGGAGCGCGGCACCCACCGCGCCCTGCTGGCGGCCGGGGGGCTCTACGAGCGGCTCCACCGGCTGCAGCAGGGGGGCGAGGAAAGGCCCCGCTCGCTGAGCGCGTAAGCCCGTATCGCTTGCGTGGTTACGGGCCTCCGGGTACGTTTGGCATCCGGCTTCAACGAGGCACCCGAGCATGATGGAACTGGAAGTCGCCGGACAGCGTACGCCGATCCCGGCGGGCGAACTGGTGATCGGCACCGATCCCTCCTGCGGGCTGCGGCTCAACGGGCTCGCCGCCGCGCATGCGGTGGTGATCGGCATCGGTGACGGGTCCGTCGCGGTCCGCAGGGTGGGCGAGAACGAAGTCTTCCTCAACGGGGTGAAGCTCGGTGCCGAGCCGGCCCCCGTTCTCCATGGCGACAAGATCCAGGTCGGGAGCCACGACATCCTGGTCCACGATCCCCGGCGCAGCGGCAGCACCCAGTTCGTGAGCGCCGGCGACGTGGCGCGCATGGTCGCCGCGACCTCCAAGCCGGGCGGCGCTCCGAAGCCGCCGACCGCCGCGACCGGCGGCCGGCTGGTCTGTCTCACCGACGGGCGCGAGTACACTATTGGCTCGACCCCGCTGGTGATCGGGCGGGAGGCCGGGTGTGACATCGTGGTGCCCAATAAGGATGTCTCCCGCCGCCACGCCGAGATCTTCGCGTCCCCGCAGGGCTACGTGCTGGTCGACAGCAGCACGAACGGGACCTTCGTGAATGCGGAGCGGGTCGAGGCCCAGCGGGTGCTGGCCCGGGCGGATGTGATCCGGATCGGGGA
>DASZPT010000339.1:0-9402 GCA_035549935.1 Gemmatimonadales bacterium | reverse complement strand
CGCCGCGTCAGTCAGGAGGGAAGCGGGAACTCGAGCCGGGGAGCGCCGTCATGGCCAGCGTCAGCGTTGCGATCAGTGCCCCGGTCGGTATCCGGAACGGGCAGCAGGTCATGCCGAACCAGCCGAGGGACCTGGCCACGGTCACCGACCTGCTGGACCGCATCCCGGTGTCCCGGGGCGGCTCCGCCGAGATCGGCGGCGTATGGGCCAGCGAGCGGAACGCCCTCATCGCGGAGGTGGCGGCCCAGATCACCATCTTCCAGACGACGAACCGTCTCCGGGTGATCGACGGCGTGCTCGATCCCGGCGGCGGCACCCTCAAGCTGATGAACCAGCTGGCGAGCGAGCCGGCCCCCGCGACGATCACCGCGACCCGGGTCCCCGCGCCCGGCGGCCTGGCCGAAGATTTCGCCGGCGGCGTCTCGGTGGTGGCGGTGACCTCGATCGGGGGGCAGGGTCCGCTGGTGCCGACCTGGATCGACACGACCTACAATCGCCGCCTGATCCGGGTCGACGGGACGTCGATCAGCTGGTTCGGCGTGGTGGTGCCGAAACACAGCGATGGCGGGAGCTTCGGCCGGATCCCGCACATCAACTTCACGCCCACGCCGATCCAGGGCGGCTACGCGGACGCGACCTACGATTCGTTCGCCGGGTGGGACAATCTCTGGCGGGATTACACTTCGGTGATCGGCGGGCAGCTGGCGGCCTCGGGGGCGGACCAGATCCTCGTGATCCCGTTCTACCGGACCAGCCAGGCGGGCAACCTCGGTGATTTCCTCCTCAACTGGAAGGCGGCGGTATCCGCCGTGGTGACCGCGGCGATCGACTCCATCGATCCGCTCTACCTGCGCGACACCTACACCTTCGACCGGATCGTCACCTCCAGCTTCAGCAACGGCTACGTCGCGCACCAGGGCTTCCACACCAGGGCCGCGGGGGCGGCGGAGATGACCGACGTGCTCTTCGACCTCGACGGCCAGGCCGGTGGCTCCACCTGGCGGCCGGCGAAGGGAGTCATCTACCTCAATCGCGCGCCGGGCCCCATCAATCCCGTCGGCGGGCGACACTGGTATGTCGGGGGGCGGTGGCAGCAGAAGTTCGCGCCGCTGTACGGCGGGGGGGCGGTGAACGGGCACGCGGCCTCGCGGAACCACCTGCTGTACCACGGGCTCTGGCAGTTCTGCACCTGAGGGGGCCGGGAGGGGGCGCGAGCTCGCACCGATGAAGCACGGCTGCCCGCATGACGCCTGCGAACGGCCTCTATCCGGCCCCTAGAGCCTGCCCCAGTCGGCAACCGGGGCGGGCTTGCCGTGCGGCCCCCCCACCTGGATCACGATGTCGGCGTGCGCGGTGAGCGGGATGGAACGCGGATCGCCCGTGAAGGGGGCGCCGTTGAGCCACACCTTCATCGTTTCGCCCTTCGCCAGCTGGGCCGTGGCCGCGCCACTCCGACTGAGCGGCTGCCCCCACACCGTGAAGAAGTCGCCCAGGGTGAAGGTGCGATCCAGCGGCGCCTCGACGTGGATGAACCCGTCGGGGGTGTGGGTGTGCAGCCAGTAGATGCATCGCTTGCCCGCCGGCTGGCCGACGTCGGGCGGGATGTCGACGTTCTTGCCGTGGTCGAGAATCACCAGGTGCTGGTGGATGTGGAGCCGCTGGCCTTCCATGGCGTCGCAGGAGATGCCGGCGACGGGCTGGCCGGTGGGCACGAGCCACTGCGCCGCGGCCGGGGAAGACGCGAGGAGCCCGGCGAGGAGCGCGAGCGAGGCGGCGGGACCGGCGGTCGAGAGTGTCATGGGGCGAATAGTGCTGGAGGTCGAGGCTGCTTGGCAACCACTGCCTGGCGGCTGCGGCATTGCATGTGGTGACGGTCTTGCTACACACGAACTGGAGAGGACGCGCCCGCAAGGTCCACAGGAGCTGCAACCTGAGCCCGCCTGCAAGTGGCGAATGGCTGACCGGAGCCTGACCCGAGCGTTACTGCCCCCGACATACACTGGAGCTCCCCGCATTGTATCATCCCCCTTCTTCGGGAGGAGCCCTATGGAGCTCAGTATCGCAATTCAGCCGGCCGACGCGGACAACCTGCACGCACAGGTGGACCGTATCACCGATCTGGCCGCCCAACTCCCCACTGCGAAGACGGTCGCCCCGGCCGATATCTGTGGCACCGTACGGTCGGTCATCAACGTTCTGAAGCCCATCGTTACACTAATCTGCAGTCTCGGCATCATTCCCGGACTCAAAGAGGTCTGCAAGGTGCTCAAGAAGGCCATCGAGGCCCTTGAACTCGTCTGCCCGGCCGCCAAGTGAGCCCTTCGCATCTCCAGCCCTTCCCTGGTGGAGCGCGCGGTGCGTGAACTCAGCACTGGGCAATCTTCGCGAGGTGCGGCAAACCGCCTCACGCTGTCTGACGGTTACATCCCACTGGCCCCAGTGGCTCGCGCGAGCCGCTGGGGCCAGTCGACCTGATTCTCCCGATCAGCCACTTCGACTCCCGGCGGTATGCAACCACGGCCACCCGTGAGGGGGCCACGCATGAGTTGACCGGTATTGCGGGGTCGTTCCTGCCGATCCAACCAGATCCAGTCAGAGATGATGCGCGACGGGGTCGGACGGGGCCGACCTGTTCTCGAGGCTGTCGAGTCTTCCATGGCCTTCGAGAAGGGATCGGGGACCTCACCGTAGACCGAGTCCAGGCAGGGCGGCACTCCACCAACCTACCTATGGCTGGACACGACAGCATCCGTCCGAGGCACAGCTGATCCAGGCGGCCTGGTCCTCGACCAGACTCCCCAGCAGCTTCTTGTCGGTGACCTTGACGGGAGGTTGACCCGGAGGGAAGCGATACAGGCCGGCGCAGGTCTTCACCTTCTTCCACTCCGCGTGTGGCCCGTGCTTGTCGCCTTCCTCGCCCGTACATCCCAGGTGGTCATGCGAGACGGGCTTGTCGTCCGGGCCCACCAGCGAAATCCTGGCCGTGGTGCCATCGCCTTCGACATAGACACATACCGGCGTGGTGGGATTGGCGGGCACATTGTACTTGTCCGATGGTGCCGTTCCGACGTTCACGATATAGCCGAGCCATTTCTTCACATTCGGCAGCTCGGCCATCGTGTTCCCCTCATCGCTCCCCGTGAAAGGATAGATGATCAGGCTGGCCCCGGAGTCCTCATTGTGGGGAAGACTCTTGCCCGCCGGGACAATCGTGTTGAACAACTTCATGCACTCGGCGTAGCGGGGAGGCGTCGCTCGGAGCGCCGCGCGACTAGTTGTGCCCGATAGGGAAAGGCTCGGACCGAGGACTAGCGTCGCCAATCCCAAGAAGTGAACGGCGTCGAGGCGTCTATGGCTCGTTGTCGGCACGGGCCCCTCCAGGGTGGGTGTAGACGTTGTGGATGCGAGGATCGAGGGACAGGAATTGCGATACCACGTCGATCATTGCGGGCTCTCACCAGCGTGCCCCCGTCAAGGCTTCGGCAGCTCGCGACCATGTCGAAGCCGTTGAGTCCCCTCGGTCACGAAGCAATGTCGCCAGAAGTCGCATCGCTCGCGGAATCCCAGCGCCTTCGGCCACATCGCGGGTGATCCACTGGCTTGCGTGTGCGAGGTTCTCGAGGCCATCCCGCAAGGCGCCGACGGCGGTGTTCGTGTCCCCAACCATGAGGTAAAGGCGTGCTTCCAAGGGCACCGCTCCCCATGACCGCGTACCCGGCTCGGCCTGGACTCGGAACCTGGTGATGCGGTCGAGGAGTCCCCGGGCCGTTGCCGTGTCACCTTGCGAGATTGCTCGGGCGATCTCCGCGTGCACGTGATGACTGACCGGGACCCCGAGTGCCGGGTACGCGAGGAGCACTGGCCTGAGGAGAAGAGCCCTGACGTGGCTAGGCGGGACGGTGCCACGGGCCGCAGCCTGCCGGAGTCTTTCGGCAACGGAGTGGAGGCTGTCTGTGGGGCCACCGCCAGCCGCGAACGCCAGAAGCCTGGCTCCGACGGCGCGAGGTCCTGGTGCCACATCCAGCTCCCGCCCATCCTCGTCCGTTACCGGCCAGTCTCGTCCTGCTTGGGAGAGAATCTGCGCTGCTTCCGCGATGCGCCCGGTCATACCCGCCACGGCTGCTAGTGCCTCGCGTTCGTCTTCATCACGAGGTGATAAGTGAAGCAGGGTGTCCGCCAGAAGCCTCGCTTCAGTGAAGCGGGTGAGCTTCAGCAGGAGGCGCAGCCGCCATGCACCGAGGGAGATACTTGCAGGCTGGCCAAGGCGTAGGCGGTCGACGATCGCAAGCGCCGACCCCTGCTCGATCGCTGGTCCGCTCAGGGCCCCGACAATTTCGAGGGCGAGACCGTACGTCGTCAGGGCTGGTACGTCCTGGGGATAGTCCGCGAGCCACCCTGAGGTGACCTGGAGCAGGAGCTGACGCGAGGCGTTGACGGCCTGGAGCCGTGAAGCCGGGACACGGCTGCCATCGGTCACAAGGGCGATTGGATATGGTACAAACGCCAGGGAATCGCCGCTCCAGGCAGGGTAGGCGCCGAAGGTCACGGACGAGTCGGCAAGTGCAGCTCCAAGCCGGATGCGGTTTGGCTCGGCATAGAGCAGGGTCGATAGTCGTTCGATGGCGTAGCCACCGAACGCCGCATGCGAAAGACTAGCAAGCTCGAGGGCCCGGGTCACGGCGCCAATACCGGCGGCAACGCTAGATCGGAATCGCCATCGCGATGGACTGGTCGAGTCAGGGATGACGGCGCGATCCTCCAGTTGGCAGATCCCGAGACCATACCAGCCAAAGAAGCTCAAGGAATCCGCCTCTACGATCTTCCTGAAGCGGTGACAGGCACCGTGTGGCTCCCCCGCGTCGAGTAGGAGCAGAGCCCGGGCCTCCTCACGGTCGGCGGGAGTGACCGATCCGATGAAATTGGCGATCCGGTCCTCTGTCGGCCTCCACCCACGGATCATCTTGCCGGACAGAAGGGACGTCCGTGCGAGTCTGAGACGGACTGGCCCATCATTCGAGTCCGCAGCCAGGGCCACCTGGTACAAGCGCTCCGCTGTCTTCAGATCGAATCGCTCGAGCGCCGAATCCCCCGCAAGCATAGCGCGAAGGGCTGTGAGGCTCGTTGTCCAAGATAGGTCCGGGTCAGAGTGCGCCCGCAGGTCCGGAACCACGAGTCGCTGTGCCAGCTTCCGGAAGCCGTCGACTAACGGGCGACTGGGGCCATCTCCTTCAAGGGCCTCCCTCGCGACCATGATCGCGGCGGAGCGCACAGGGTCAGAATCCCTATCCCCCTGCGCACTGTACACCGAAGCCCGGACCACCACGCTATCGCCGAGCGGGTAGACCTGGCCCCAGATGAGACGACCGGCGCGGAGCCCTCGGGCCACCTCGCGAGCGGCGTCCAGGGTCAAAGGACGTGGATGGGTGCTGAGTCGACTTGCGACGACCAGTGGATCCACCAGGCGCATGTCGGTCCAGTGACGCAAGCCCTCCCAGAGCAGCCGTGATGCATTCGCTCCGGTGAGCCATCCAGACGGGCCCGGCTCTGCCTCGGGAGGAAGTACAACGTAGCGATCAGGGTCCAGTGCTTTCCTGTGAGGTTCCTGGATACGTGCCACAAGTGCGTAGATCGCAAGTGCGGAGACGGCTATCGAGGCGGCGAGTCGAAGGGAGCGCCGCCTGTTTCGCGCAGCCCCAGGGGGAGCGTCGGTCGGAACATGGGCCAGGAGGGCGTCGAAGTCCGCCACGCTGGCGAACCGGTCCGCGGGCAGCTTCGCGAGGGCGCGCTCCAATCCTGCCTGGAGTTCACCCTGTACCGCGGGTCGTACCACGCGGATCGGGGGCGGCGGCTCGAACTGATGCCGGGCACTGATCGCCTGCGGCGTCGCCCCGGTGAAGGGCGGGTGGCCCGCCAGCATCTCGTAGAGCACCACCCCCAGGCTGTAGAGATCGCTCCGGGCGTCGAGCCGTTCGCTGCCGACCGACTGCTCGGGACTCATGTAGGCCGGCGTGCCCACCACCAGTCCGGTCGAACTCAACTCGGTCCCCGCCGCGACGGTGACCGCCCGCGCGATACCGAAGTCCGCCAGCACCGCCTGGTCCCCCACCAGCAGGATGTTTTCCGGCTTGATGTCCCGGTGGATGTACCCCTGGGCGTGCGCGGCGGTCAGGGCGGCGCAGAGGTCCCGGGCGTACCGCACCGCCACGTCGACCGGGAGCGGTCCCTCCCGGACCAGTCTCGCTCGCAGGGTCTCGTCCCGCACGAACGGCATCGAGTACCACGGGATGGAGAGTCCCGGAACGACCTCGAAGGCGCCGGAGTCGAGCAGGGGAAGAATGTTGGGGTGGCCCAGCTGGGCGACGATACCGATCTCGCGGAGGAACCGCTCACCCCCGACCGCGCGGGCCAGGTCGGGATGGAGGACCTTGATGGCCACCTCCCGCTCGTGCCGGAGGTCCCGGGCCCGCCACACCGTGGCGGTCCCGCCTCGTCCAACCATCTCGAGGACTTCGTAGCGGCCCGCCAGGGCTGCACGCAGTCCATCCTGCAGGTCCAGCTGCACGGATCTGCCCTCGATCGTTGCCCGAATGGATTGGGTGGCGATACGAGGTAGTGTGCAGCACGCCGGCACACCCGGCAAGGCCTGCCTAGCAAGCCGTCTGTGCCTGGCAACAGCCGTCAGGGTCATGCGCAGGAAGGGAAGGGGTGCCACGGCCGCACGTTGCGGCGAACCCGGGGCGTGCGATACTCTATCCGGGTCGGGTAAGTGCCCAGTCACCCCCCGGTCAAAGGATGGGGCAGTGTCCTACACGCTCCGTACGTTTGGCGGTCTCGCGTTGGCCGGTGGCCTTGCCGGTGACGGCGTCGGCGCGGCCCGGCGCAAACCGCTGGCCCTGCTCGTGCTCCTCGCGGGCGCGGGAGAGCTGGGCATGACGCGAGACAAGCTGGCTTCCTATCTGTGGCCGGAAGGAGAGACCGAGAAGGTCCGGGGGGTCCTCAAGCAGACCCTCTATACGATTCGGCAGGACTTCGGGGAGGAGCTCATCGTCGGAAGTCAGGATCTCCACCTCAACCGGACCGAAGTCGATGTGGATCTCTGGACCTTCGAGAAGGCCGTGGGCGATGGCCGGCCGCAGGACGCCGTGGAGACCTATCGGGGGCCGTTTCTGGATGGCTTCCACCTGGCCGACGCCCCGGGGTTCGAGCGCTGGGTCGAGGCACAGCGGGTCCGGCTGGCCCGGCGCTTCGCGGCCCAGATCGAACTGCTCGCGCTGGCGGCGATGGGCCGAAACCAGCCTATGGTGGCAGTGGACTGGTGGCTCCGCCTGACCGAGCAGGATCCGCTCGACGTGCGGGCCATCAGCGGCCTGCTCCACGCCTGCCTCGCCGCCGGCGACCGCCCCAACGCCATTCGTTACGCCGAGCGGCACATGACCCTGCTGCGGCGCGAACTCGAGATCACCCCCGATCCCGAGATCCGCCGGCTGGTGGAGCAGGCTCGCGCGCGGCCGATCCCACCCGCCGGTTGAACGCCCCCGGCCGTCAGCGCCGGGGGGTGTAACGGTCCAGTGAGGCGTAGGGCGGGGGCCACGGCAGGGCGTATCCCAGTTCCTGCGCCGCGTGCCGCGTCCAGTACGGGTCCCAGAGGTGGGCCCGGGCCAGCACCACCAGGTCGGCCCGGCCTGCGGCAAGGATAGTGTTCACGTCCGCCGCCGACGAGATGTTCCCCACGGTCATCGTCGGGACCCGGGCCTCGTGCCGGATGCGGTCGCTGAACGGGGTCTGGAACTGGCGGCCGTAGACCGGCTTCGCATCCGGCACCGTCTGTCCCGCCGAGACGTCCACGATGTCCGCCCCCGCCGCGACCACCTGCCGCGCCACCTCCACCGCGTCCTTCGCCTCCATCCCGCCCGGCGCCCAGTCGACCGCGCTGATCCGCACCGAGAGCGGCAACGCCTTCGGCCACTCCGCCCGAACCGCCGCGACGACCTCGAGCGGGAACCGCAGCCGGTTGGCGAGCGACCCCCCATAGCGATCGGTCCGGCGATTGGTGAGCGGCGAGATGAACGAGGCGAGCAGGTAGCCGTGCGCGAGGTGCAGCTCCAGCAGGTCGAAGCCCGCCGCGGCGGACATCCGGGTGCCGCGGAGGAAATCGGCGAGGACCCGGTCCATGTCCTCCCGCGTCATCTCCCGCGGGGTCTGACTGTGCTCGAGATACGGGATGGCCGAGGGGGCGATCAGCGGCCAGTTGCCGTCGGCGAGCGGCTGGTCCTCGCCTTCCCAGAGCCGCCGGGTCGAGCCCTTCCGCCCCGCGTGCGAGAGCTGGACCCCGATCCGCGACGGGCTCTCGGCGTGCACGAAGTCGACGATCCGCTTCCAGGCCGGCACGTGGCTGTCGAGGTACATGCCGGCGCAGCCGGGAGAGATGCGCCCCTCCCGGCTCACGTCGGTCATCTCGGTCATCACGAGTCCCGCGCCGCCCACCGCGCGGCTTCCCAGGTGCACCAGGTGCCAGTCGTTCGGGTGGCCATCCTCCGCGCGGTACTGGCACATCGAGGAGACGACCACCCGGTTCGGCAGCAGGAGCTCCCGGAGCCGGTACGGCGTGAAGAGCGGCGGTGGCGCCGGGCTCTGCGGCACCGGGTGACCGCTCTGCCGCTCCGCCTGCTGAGCGTACCACTGGTCGACCCGCGCGACCAGCGCGGGATCGCGCAGCCGGAGATTCTCGTGGGTGATGCGGAGGCTGCGCGTGAGGAGCGTGAACGCAAACTGCAGCGGGTCGAGGTCCTGGTAACGCTCGACCGACTCGAACCACTCGAGGCTGGCCTGCGCGGCCCGCTGGAGACTCTCGACCGGCGGACGGCGGGCCGCCTCGTAGCCGGCGAGTGCCTCGGGCACGGTGCGATGGCGCTCGAGCGCGCCCGCCAGCGCGATCGCGTCCTCCATCGCGAGCTTGGTGCCCGAGCCGACCGAGAAGTGCGCGGTGTGGGCGGCATCGCCCAGGAGAACCACGTTCCCCGCGTGCCAGCATTCGTTCCGGATGGTGGGGAATCGCCGCCAGATGCTGCGACTGGCGAGGAGGGGATGCCCCTGCAGCTCGTCCTTGAAGATCTTGCCGAGATAGGCGACCGTGGCCGCCTCGTCGTTCTGGTCCAGGCCGCTGTTCTGCCAGGTCTGGTCGGTACACTCGACGATGAAGGTCGAGTGGCCCGGCGCGTACTGGTAGGCGTGCGCCCGCCAGAGCCCGGCGGTGGTCGCCTTGAAATAGAAGGTGAAGGCGGGGAAGGGGCGGGTGGTGCCGAGCCAGACGAAGCGGTTCTGCCGCCAGTCGATCTGGGGACGGAAGCGGTCGGCGAGATGTTCGCGGAGGAGGCTCCCCGCGCCGTCCGCCGCGACGACGAG
>DASZPT010000338.1:0-4786 GCA_035549935.1 Gemmatimonadales bacterium | reverse complement strand
CGACGGGCACGAGGAACCGCCGGCGCGCTCAGCCGGCCCTGCCGTGGCCCAGGGCCTGGAGATAGTAGCGGTCGAACGAGGCGGGAATCGACTCGCGGTGGGAGTAGGGGCCGGGACGGTAGCCGCGCGACTCGATCCCCTGCTGGCTCAGCTCGCAGACGTGCCAGTCCTGGCGATTGGTCAGGTCCCAGAACTCCACCCCGTCGTCGATGTTGAACGACGGGTCGGCAAGCGTCTTCGGGTGGAACAGCCAGGAGCAGCTGATGAAGGTCTCGTTGGTGCTCCTGGGCCAGAGGACGTGATACATCACGTAGTCGGGATGCAGGCTCAGGAGCATGTTGGGCATGAGCGAGTAGTAGTACACCCGCCCATGGTCCTCCTTCGGGATATCCGCGCTCACCGGCAGGCCGCAGACCCGGCCCGACATCGTCATGCTGCCTTCGGGGTTGTTGAGATCCATGTAGCCGCCGAGGAAGGGTCCCTCGGTGAGATCGTTCTCGCCGGCGGTGGGCGGCGTGAGCCTGGTGAGCTCGGGGTGCACCAGCGCGCAGTGGTAGCACTCCGAATAGTTCTGGACGATGAGCTTCCAGTTGGCCCTGACCGTGTACTCGATGGTCCGGCCGATCCGGAGATGCTCGCTCCCGAAGCGGGCGAAGCGCTTCCAGACCGGCGCCATGTAGCGCTCGAACGGCTCCGGCGTGGGAGATAGGTTGAGGAAGAGGAACCCTTCCCAGGTCCCCACCGCCACCGGGCGCAGCGGCCAGTCGGCCTTGGTGAACCCCTCGAGATCGCTGGTCGAGGGGGCCCCGAGGAGCCGCCCGTCGAGCGCGAAGGTCCAGGCGTGGTAGGGGCACTGCAGGGTCTCGGAGAACTGGCCCTGGTGCTCCTCGCACAGGCGGCTCCCGCGGTGGGTGCAGACGTTGTAGAACGCCCGGATCACGCCGCCCCGGTCCCGGAGCACGATGATACTCTGGCCCGCCACGTCGGCCAGGAAGTACTGGCCCGGCGCCGCCACCTGCTCCGCGCGGCCCACCGCCACCCAGCCGTTGAGGAGGAGCCGCTCCCGTTCCTGGGCCAGGATGGCGGGATCGGTGAAGTACGGCTGCGGCAGGGTGCGCTGGCCCTCGTGGGCCAGCTTGCGGGGCGTGTAGTTCACCGCGGTCATGCGGCTCCTCCGGGCGGCGGGGCGGATCGGGCCTTCCCAAATCGGGACCGGCGAGACAGATTATGAAACGCCGTTCCACATTGTGGAATGAAGATCACCGCCGGCACCCGCACCGTCAAGAGGCCTTGCCATGCAGCACTACGACGCCCTCATCATCGGCGGCGGCCACAACGGCCTCGTCACCGCCGCCTATCTCGCCCGCGCCGGCCGCAAGGTCCTGGTGCTCGAACGGCGGGAGCTGGTGGGCGGGTGCGCCGTGACCGAGGAGCTCTGGCCCGGGTTCAAGGTCAGCACCGCGAGCTACGTCAACAGCCTCTTCCGCCCCGAGATCATCCGGGACCTCGAGCTCAAGCGCCATGGCTTCGCCATGCTGCCGCGGAGCCCGTCGAGCTTCACGCCCTTCCCCGACGGCCGCTACCTCCTGATGGGGCCGGACAAGGAGATGACCCACCGGGAGGTCTCCAAGTTCTCGAAGAAGGACGCCGAGAACCTGCCGAAGTACGAGGCGATGCTGGAACGGGTGGCCGACTTCCTCGAGCCCACCCTGGTCCAGACCCCGCCCAACCCCTGGTCGATGCGGCCCGGCAATCTGATCGAGCTCCTCAAGCTCGGCCTCGGCTTCCGGAAGCTCGGCACCGACGGCCAGAAGGCGATCGAGATCCTCACCGGCGCTGCCAACCCGATTCTCGACCGCTGGTTCGAGTCGGAGGAGGTCAAGGCGACGATCGCGACTGATGCGATCATCGGCGCCTTCGCCACCCCCTCGATGCCCGGTACCGCCTACGTCCTCTTCCACCATGTCATGGGCGAGTGTGACGGGGTCCGCGGCGTGTGGGGCTATGTCCGGGGCGGCATGGGCGGGCTCAGCAACGCGATCGCCTCGGCGGCGCGGGAGAAGGGAGCGGAGATCCGCACCAGTGCCACGGTGAGCCGCATCCTGGTCCAGAACGGGCAGGCCGTGGGCGTGGCCCTGGCGGACGGCACCGAGATCCGGGCGAAGAAGGTCATCTCCGGCGTGGATGCCAACGTCACCTTCCTCAAGCTGATGGACCCGAAGGAACTGCCCACCGAGTTCGCCGAATCGGTGCGGCACCTCGACTACGCGAGCGGGAGCGCCAAGATCAACCTGGCCCTCTCGGAGGTGCCGGACTTCCGCTGCCTTCCGGGCAACACCCCCGGCCCGCAGCATCGCGGGACCATCCACCTCTGCCCCACGCGGGAGTACATCGAAAAGGCCTTCGACTGCGCCAAGTACGGCTACATCTCGGAGAACCCGATCATCGAGGCGACGATCCCCTCGTCGCTCGACGACACCGTGGCCCCGAAGGGCAAGCACGTCATGTCGATGTTCACCCAGTATTTCCCCTACAAGCTCGCGGCGGATGCCGGGACGCTGGAGGAGAACAAGAAGAAGTATGCCGAGCGGTGCATCGACATCATGACCGAGTACGCGCCCAATTTCCGGAAGGCCGTCATCGACTACCAGGTGCTCTCCCCGGCCGACCTCGAGGACCGCTTCGGGCTTACCGGCGGGAACATCATGCAGGGGACGATGTCGCTCTCGTCGCTCTCGTTCATGCGGCCGGTACCGGGGTATGCCGACTACCGCACCCCGATCCGGGGGCTCTACCTGTGCGGCGCGGCGACTCACCCGGGGGGCGGGGTGATGGGGGCGTGCGGGTACAATGCGGCGCGGGAAATCCTGCGGGATGGGTGAGTCCGGCGGCTGGGGCTCGTCGCCTGGCGGAGTTCCGTGCGGTTCAACGCAGAGGCGCAGAGAGCGCAGAGGACCGCAGAGGGATCCAGCACGCTCCTCGCCATCGCCAATCCGGGTGTTCCGGTCCGGGGATTCTATTCTTCTGGTGAACTCATCGTCGGGGCAGGGTACGATGCCAACGATGAGTTCACCTCAAATTCAGAACCCAAGGGCCGGCGCGGTGCCCTCGCTCCTCAGAGTATTCTCTGCGGCCCGCTGCGTCCTCTGCGCCTCTGCGTTGAATGCCCAACCGTCCCCGGCACCGCACTCCAGCCAACCGCGACACTGGACGAAACCCCAAAACACGGTAAGCTCAAATCTCCTGTGGTACTCGGCTCCGACCCTCGGCACCTGATCCCCATGACCGCCTACCAGATGTACATCGACGGCAAGTTCGTCAACGCCAAGAGCGGCAAGACCTTCAACGTGTACGACCCGGCGACCGAACAGGTCATCGCCACCTGCCCCGCCGGTGAGGCCGCCGATGTGGCCCTCGCGGCCGAGGCGGCGAAGCGCGCCTTCTACGGCGGCTGGCGCGCCACCAGCGCCCAGGAACGCGGCCGGGTCCTCCTCCGCATCGCCGACCGGATCCGGGCCCGGCGCGACGAGCTCGCCCGGATCGAGACCCTCAACTCCGGGAAGCCGATCGTCGAGTCCGAGTTCGACATGGACGACTGCGTGACCTGCTTCGAGTACTACGGCGGGCTCGCGACCAAGATCAACGGCGAGGTGATCCCCGTCCCCACCAACGCGATGGTGATGGCCGTGAAGGAGCCGATGGGCGTCGCCGGCCAGATCATCCCCTGGAACTACCCGCTTGCGATGGCGGCCTGGAAGCTGGGCCCCGCGATCGCCGCCGGCTGCACCGTGGTCATCAAGCCCGCCGAGCAGACGCCGCTCTCCCTGCTCGAGCTGGCGAAGGATTTCGAGGCCTGCGGTCTCCCGCCCGGCGTCATCAACGTGGTGACCGGCATGGGCCCGGAGTGCGGCGGCCCGATGGTGACGCACCCCGACATCCGCAAGATCGCCTTCACCGGCTCCGCCGAGGTCGGCAAGCTGATCATGCGGAACGCGGCCGACCAGCTCAAGCGGGTCTCCCTCGAGCTGGGCGGCAAGTCCCCCAACATCTTCTTCAGCGACTCCGACTTCGAGGCGGCGGTCGATGGCGCCCTGTTCGGCGTGTTCATCAACCAGGGCGAGGTCTGTTCCGCGGGGAGCCGGGTGCTGGTGCAGCAGGATATCTACAAGCGCTTCGTCGAGGCCTGCGCCGCCAAGGCGAAGACCATCAAGGTGGGTCCCGGCATCGAGCGGGAGACCAAGATGGGCCCGCTGGTGAGCGCCGAGCAGCGCGACCGGGTGAAGAGCTACCTCGAGCTCGGGAAGAAGGAAGCGAAGGTGGCGGCGGGCGGCGGTACCCCGAAGCAGTTCAGCAAGGGGTGGTACGTCGAGCCGACGATCTTCTACGACGTCGACAACAGCACCAGGATCGCGCAGGAAGAGATCTTCGGGCCGGTCATGAGCGTGATTCCGTTCAAGGACGAGGCCGATGCGCTCCGCATCGCCAACGCCACACCCTACGGCCTGGCGGCCGCGGTCTGGACCCGCGACATCTTCAAGGCGTTCCGGGTGGTCAAGCAGCTCGAAGCCGGCATCGTCTGGGTGAACCACATGCAGCCCACGATGCTCGAGGCCCCCTGGGGCGGGTACAAGATGTCGGGCTTTGGCCGTGAGCTCGGCCACTGGGGCGTGGAGGAGTACCTCGAGACCAAGCAGGTCTACGTGAACCTGGATGAGGCGCCGATCGCCTGGTACTAGGCCGGGTCAGGGGCCCGCGCGAAGGGGCTTGGGGCCAGGGGGCCGGGGCG
>DASZPT010000337.1:0-13116 GCA_035549935.1 Gemmatimonadales bacterium | reverse complement strand
CGGTTGTCGGTCCGGAAGACGAGCGCGGTGTCGGTTTCGGTCCCGCTCCGTCCCGCGAAGGCGTAGTACTGCGAGGCCTTGAGCCCGGGGTAGGAGCGCTGGATGACGCGGCCGCTCGGTGTCGCGATCCGCGCGACGGTGAGCCAGACGAAATCGCCCTGCGGGGGAATCGCGAATCCCTGCTGCATGAGCGCCTTCCCGAAGCTCCGCCGCCCGAGGATGAGGGCACGGTCGTGATCCTGGAACGAGCCCGCCACCGCCTCCGAGGCACTGGCGCTCCCGGCGTCGACCAGCAGCATCAGTGGGAGCTTGAGGAACTTCCCGTCCTTCTCGGTAAGGAACTCGTCGGTCGCGCTCCGCCGCCGCCCGAGGGTCCGGAACACGACCGAGGACCGCGGGAGGAAGAGTTCCGAGATCTGGACGGCCGCGATCATGGCCCCACCGGGGTTTCCGCGCAGATCGAGGATGAGCCGCCGGGCGCCCTTCCCCTGCAGGTCCTTCACCGCCTTCTCCACCTCCTCACCGCTCTTGAGGTGGAATCCGGAGAGGCGCACATAGCCGGTCGTCGCGTCGATCAGCCGGGCGGTCGGGACCGAGACCGGCTTCAGCAGGTCGTACTTGAGCGTGACCTTGAGGCTGTCGGGTTCGAGGCGCGAGCCCCGCTCGAAGAGGAGCTTCACCTTGCGGCCCTTCTCGCCGAGGAGCCGGGTGCCCGCTTCCCAGGCGGAGAGGCCGACACTGGCGGTGTCGTCGATCGACAGCAGCCGGTCGCCGGCGGACACCCCCGCCTTCGCCGCGGGGGTGCCTGGGAGCACGGTGAGCACCGTGAGATCGCCGTCGACCTCGTCGAACACGATCCCGGTCCCCGCGAGGACACCGGCCTCGTAGGCGTTCTCGCGCTCGCTGTCCTCGCGCTTGACGAAGCGGCTGTGCGGGTCGAGCGAGCTCAGCACGCCGTCGATGGCGGCGTGGACGAGTTCGGCGTAGGTCACCGAGTCGACGTAGCTGGCGCGGACCTGGTTGAGGAGGCTGGAGAAGGTCTGCAGCTGCTCGTACGAGCTCTGGGCGCGGACCGTCCCGGCCACCGTGACGAGGCCGAGGACCGCCGGCGCGATGACGCGAGGCAGGCGCATGGCTACTGGAGACCGGCGAGCTTCTCGCGCGCCATGCCGACCTGCCGCTCGTAGCGGCTCGGAGCCGCGGCGATGAAGCGATTGAACGAGTCGCGGGCGGCGCCGGTCTTCCCCTGCTCCACCTGGGTCATGCCGAGCCAGAAGAGGGAGCGGACGTCGCGGGGATTCGCCTCGAGCGCGGCCTGGAACCGGGTCTCGGCCTGCGGCATCATCCCGGCCTTGCCGAGGGTCATGCCGAGATCGAAGACCAGGCTCGCGTCGTCGGGGTTGGCGTTGATCGCGTTCTGGCGCTCGCGCACCGCGCGGGGATAGTCGCGCTGCGCCTCGTAGATCCGGGCCAGCTGCACGTGGGCCATGTAGTGTCCGGCGTCGTTCTCGGCCACCTGCTCGTAGAGGGCGATCGCCTGGTCGAGCTGGCCGGCGTTCTGGCGCAGGGCCGCCAGCATGTAGCGGAACTCGTTGGTGACGAGCGGGACATCGACGGTGGTGTCCTGCTCCACCCGGACCTGGCGGAGGAGATTCTCCATGTCGCTGATGGCCGCGTCGTAGTGCCTGGTGTGCGCGGCGGAGAGTCCGTGGAGCCAGATCACGAGCGGCGGCGCCGAATCCGAGCCGGCCCGTCCGCCCCAGTAGGTGGCCTCCTTCTCGAGCGCGTCGTAGGCCTGGTCGTACCGGCCTTCCACCAGGTCCTTGAACGCCTTGGCGAAGCGGCTGTTGCTGTACCACCGGTAGGTCCCGCCCAGGATCCGGATGTCCACCAGCGGATCGAGCATGAACGCCTTGCGGTACCACGCATTCGCCTGGCGGAAGTGGGCCTTCATGGCGCTGTCGCTCTTCGTGATCTTCCTCCAGTACTCGTCATCCCAGTTGCGGACCACGCCGAGGGCGAGGTAGGCCGCCGCGAACTGGGGATCGATGCCCACCGCGGTCTTGAGGGACCGCTCGGCATCGTCGTAGCGCTTCTTGCTCCAGTAGCCCATCGCGAGGTTGTAGTGGGCCGCGGCGTCGTTCGAATCCCGCCGGGCGGCGGCCTGCAGATCCTCGAGCTTCGCCTCGATCTTCACGGACTGGGCCGCGGCACCGGTCCCGGCACCGAGCAATCCCGCGAGAAGGAGCACTGCCCGCCGGCGAATCAGGGTCATGGGAAACCTCAGGCACGGGGTGGTCACTGCAGCGTCTCGAGGCGGGCGGTCGCCGTCGCCTTCTGTTCCGCGAAGCTGCTCGGAGCGAGGGCGATGAACGACCGGTAGGCGTCCTTCGCCTCGTCGTTCCGGCCGACCTGCTGCGCCGCCCAGCCGAGGACGTAGAGGGTGCGGAAGTTGAGCGGGTTGGCCTCCCGGGCCTGCTTGAGGATGGCATACGCCTCCGCTCCCTGGCCGGCCCGGGCCAGGGCCTCACCCAGATCGAAGAGGAGCCCGGGATCGTCCGGGTTGGCCGCCACCGCCCGCCGGCGTTCCTCGAGCGAGGCCTGGGGCCGCTTCTGGTCGGCATAGATCGCCGCCAGGCGGGCATGCGCCATGTAGAGGCCGGCATCGACGGTCAGGGCCTCTTCGAGGAGCGGAATCGCCTCCCGCGCGCGTCCCGCCTGGTCGAGGATGCAGGCGAGCGTGTAGCGATAGTGATTCGCCTCGGAGAAGGCGATGGCGGCGCCGGCGTCGACGTTCTGGTCCGACTGGGCCCGCGCCAGCAGGGTCCGGAGGTTGGTGGTGGCGCGATCGAAATCGTTGGCATGCGCGGCGGCGAGCGCCTCGTACCAGAGGAACCAGGAGGGAAAGCGCTGGTGCTCTTCCTCGCTGGCGTTGCCACCGATCTCGTGGAAGAACTGGTAGGCCCGGCCGTACTGCCCATCCCAGAAGCTCCCGAACCCGTTCATGATGTAGGTATAGACCGCCTCCGAGTTCCCCTTGAGGCCGAAGCTGCTGGCCGGCGGGATCATGAGGGCGAGCGGCTTGAGATCGACGAGGGGGTCGATCAGGAACGCCTTCCGCCGGAAGCGATCCGCCTCCTCCACCGCCGCGGTCAGCTCGGCGGGGACCTTCCCCTTGCGGACCTCGTCCCAGAGCTTGGGCCGCCGGGCATAGGGCAGGTAGGCGAGCGCGAGGTAGCCGGGCGCAAGATGCGGCTCGATCGCGATCGCCCGGCGGAGGTGGCGCTCGGCCTCGTCGTACCGGCGGCTGAGCCAGTACGCGAGCCCGAGGTCATAGTGGGCGGCGGGATCCATCGAGTCCGCCGCGACCCGATCCTCGAGGGTGCCCAAGGGAACGCGGAGGGTCGCACGCTGCGCCGGGAGCGCCGCGGGAAGGAGCAGCAACCCCAGCAGCGCGACAAGGCGCGCAGGCAGCCGGGAGCGCCGCCCTTGGGGCGCCGTGACGCGATCGTATGGCATGTCTGGTTCAGCGGAAGAGGGGGCCGGCTACCAGTATGCAGTAGACCGGCCCCTGGCGCAACTAGTCAGCTTCTGTCTGCCTCACAAATTTCGATACACGACCTTCCCTCCGCTGACGGTGGCGCGGACCTGGACGGTTTCGATCGCCTCGGGCGGGATCGTGAACAGGTCCTGGTCCAGGAGGACGAGGTCGGCCCGGTACCCGCGCTTGAGCATCCCGCGGGTCGATTCCGCGAAGACCCCGTAGGCATTGCCGACGGTGTAGGCCCGGAGCGCCTGGTCCACGCTGATTTTCTGTTCGGGAATCCAGCCCCCGGGATTCTTTCCATCCAGGGTGCGCCGGGTGACGGCGGCATAGATGCCGAGGATCGGGTCGATCGGGGCCACGGTCCAGTCGGAACCGAAGGCCAGGTGGCCACCCTTCTCGAGAATCGACTTGAACACGTAGCTGTTCACGACCCGGGCGCCCAGCCGCTTGCCGGCCCACCGCCCGTCGTCGATCGCATGGTAGGGCTGCATCGAGGCGATCACCCCCTGCGCCACCAGCCGGTCGACGTCGGAGGGGCGGAGGTGCTGGGCATGCTCGATCCGGAAGCGGCGGTCGCGCGCGCCGTGAGCCTTGGCCACGCTGTCGTAGATGTCGAGCACCAGCGCGTTGGCCTTCTCGCCGATGGCGTGGACCACCACCTGGAGGCCGGCGCTGTCGGCGCGGCCGATCTGGCTTCGGAGGGAGTCCTCGGGGGTGACCAGCAGCCCGGTCGTGGTGGGATCATCCTCGTAGGGCTCGAAGAAGAGCGCCGTGGTGGAGCCGAGCGAGCCGTCCACGAAGCCCTTCACGCCGGCGAGCCGGATCCAGTCGTCGCCCGGGCCATCGGCGGCGAGGGTATCCGCCACCCGTCGCCAGTCGCCCAGCGCGGGATAGAGCGAGACGCGCACCGTCTGGGTGCCGGCCTGCCGGGCGCGCTTGAACGCCGCGACCTCGTTCCAGCCGGCGGAGACGGCGGCCACGGCGGTCACGCCCCTGGAGGCGGCGAAGCTGAACGCGCGCGCGAGCGCGGCATCATCCTGGGCGGCGGTGCTGGCGGGGATCACGCCGTAGACCGGCCCCATCGCCTCGTCCTTGAGGACCCCGGTGGGCTCGCCGGTCTTCGGATCGCGAACGATCGTGCCGCCCGGAATCGGGCGGGTGGCGCGGGTGATCCCGGCGGCCTTGAGGGCCAGGCTGTTGGCGAGCCCCATGTGGCCGTCGAGCCGGCTCACGAACACCGGGTTGTTGGGCGTGACCGAGTCGATCCACTCGCGCCGCGGGAGCGGCGCCCCGGGCCAGCGCTCATGGTCCCAGTCGCCACCCACGATCCACTCGCCGGGCCGGCGCTCCGAGGCGTAGGCCTTGAGCCGCGCGATGAACTCGTCCGGGCTGGTGGCGGGGCGGAGGTCGACACTCGAGAGCTGGAAGCCGCCGGAGAGAAAGTGGACATGATCGTCCATGAACCCCGGCGCGACGAGCCCGTTCCCGTTCCCGAGCACGGTGGTCGCGGGGCCGACGAGCCGCGCGATGGTCCCGCTGTCCCCGAGCGCGATGACGGTGTCGCCGCGGGTGGCAACCGCCTGGACGAACGGCTGCGCGGTGTCGCCGGTCCAGACCCTTCCATAGACCACGAGATCCGCCGGCACGGGCCGGCTGCATGCCGCGGCCAGGAGCCCGAGGACGGTGACCGGAGCGCGGAGGCGGGCGCTCATCGGGCCGGCCCCAGCGTCCGGGTGGAGAGCAGGTCCCGCACGTCGAGCAGCACCTCGAGCATCAGCTGGTCCCGTTGGTAGCCCGCGTCCAGTTCCTCCATGCGCCGGGGCTGGCTCTCGCCCCGGGCGCGATCGTACTGCTCGCGATAGGTGGATTCGAGGTTGGCAAGGATCTGGTCGCGGGTGCGCATGCGGATCGGCTGGTGAGAGTAGAATGACGGACAACGGCTGGCGGCCGGTGTAGCTTACAGCAACCTTTCCGCCGCTGCCACCATGCGCCTGCCCCTGCTCCTCTTCCTCGCGACCGCGATCCTCGCCCACCCCGCCCCGGCGCAGCAGAAGCCGCGGGCGCGGGCGCTCGGCATCCCGTTCAACGGGACGCCGGGTTCGCTCGATGCGATCACCGACGTGGCGGGGGTCGAGGTGGGTCAGGTCACGCTCATCCGTGGCGACGGGCGGCTCGAACCGGGCAAGGGGCCGGTGCGGACCGGCGTCACGACCATCTTCCCGCGGGGGAAGGGGAGCAAGGACCCGGTCATGGCGGCCTGGTTCACGCTCAACGGCAACGGCGAGATGACCGGCACCACCTGGGTGGACGAGAGCGGCTTCCTCTGGGGCCCGGTCTCGATCACCAATACCCTGAGTGTCGGGGTGGTGCGCGACGCGGTGATTGCCTGGGCCATCAAGCGCAACTACGACGAGTTCCTCTGGGCCCTGCCGGTGGTGGCGGAGACCTGGGACGGCGGGCTCAACGACATCGACGGCATGCACGTCACCCCGGCGGATGCCTTCGCCGCGCTCGACGGCGCGCGGCCGGGCCCGGTGGCGGAAGGCAACGTGGGCGGCGGCACCGGGATGGTCTGCCACGAGTTCAAGGGCGGGATCGGCACGGCGTCGCGGAAGCTCACGGCCCGGGCCGGCGGCTACACTGTCGGGGTGCTGGTCCAGTGCAACTACGGCGGGCGGCGCCGGCTCAGCATCGCGGGGGTCCCGGTGGGCGGGGAGCTCAAGGGCGCCGAAGACTGCGTCACGATCGCCGATCCGGTCCAGCCATTCCTCCGGGACGTTCCCCGCTGCGGGACGAAGGACACCGGGCTCGCCCCGGGCTACCGCGAGGAACGGGGTTCGATCATCGTCGTGGTGGCCACCGACGCGCCGCTGCTGCCGCATCAGCTCAAGCGTCTCGCCCGGCGGGTGCCGCTCGGCATCGGCCGGATGGGGGGGATCGGGGGCGACTCCTCGGGCGACATCTTCATCGCCTTCTCGACCGCCAACCCGGGTGCGAGCGAGGACACCCTCGCCACGGTGCGGATGCTCCAGAACGACCGCATCAACCCGCTCTTCGAGGCGACGATCGACGCGACCGAAGAGGCGATCGTCAACGCCATGGTGGCCGCGGAGACGATGACCGGCGCGGACGGGTACACCGTGCATGCGCTGCCGGTGGACCAGGTGCTCGGGTTGCTCAAGCGGGCGGGGCGGATTCGGTGAGGCCCCACTCGCCTCCCGCCGCTCTCGTTACCGGCGCCAGCGGCGGTATCGGCCTCGAGCTGGCGCGCCTCTGCGCCAAGGGCGGGCATGACGTCGTCCTGGTCGCGCGGAACCGCGAGAAGCTCGAGGAGGCCGCGAAGTACCTCGCCGGCATGTACGGGGTCCGGGCCGAGACCGTGGTGGCCGATCTCAAGGACCCGGAAGCACCCCGGGCGATCCTGGAAGCGGTGGAGGGATTCGGGCTCGGAGTCGATGTCCTCATCAACAACGCCGGCTTCGGCGACTGGGGGCTCTTCGGGCGGGCGGAGCTCCAGCGGCAGCTCGACATGCTGCAGGTGAACGTGGTCGCGCTGACCGCGCTCACCCGGCTGGTGCTGCCGCGGATGGTGAGCCAGCGGAAGGGACGGATCCTCAACGTCGCCTCGACCGCCGCCTTCGCGCCGGGGCCCCTGATGGCGGTCTATTACGCGAGCAAGGCCTACGTGCTCTCGTTCTCCGAGGCGCTCTCCAACGAGTTCAAGGGCACCGGGATCAGCGTCACGGCGCTCTGCCCCGGCCCGACCCGCACCGCCTTCGCCCAGGTGGCGGGGATGACCGGCTCGAATCTCTTCGCCGGGCCGAACGTGATGGACGCCGCGCCGGTCGCGCTGGCCGGCTACGAGGCGATGATGCTGGGCCGCGCGGTGGTGGTGCCCGGCATCGGCAACAAGCTGCTGATCCAGGGTATCCGCATCTCACCCCGGTTTGTGGTGCGGATGATCACGCGCTGGTTCCAGGAGGGGAGGAAGGGGGAGTGAGGGCCACCGTCCTGATCTTCGCCGCGCCGTACTACGAGGAGCTCGAGCTCTGGTACCCCAGGATCCGCCTCGAGGAAGAGGGCATCCGTACCCTCGTCGCGGGCGTGGGGGAGACGACCTGCCTCGGCAAGCGCGGGTCGTATCCGGTGACGGTGGACGCCCACGTCGACGACGTCTCGGCGTCGCAGTTCGCCGGCCTCGTGATCCCGGGCGGCTACGCCCCCGACATTCTCCGCCGCCACCCGAAGGTGCTCTCGCTCACGCGGGAGATCTTCACCGCCGGGAAACCGGTGGCCTTCATCTGTCACGCCGGGTGGGTCCCGATCTCCGCGGGGATCGTGAAGGGGAAGCGGGGCACCAGTGTCGGCGCGATCCGGGATGACCTGGTGAACGCGGGGATGATCTGGGAAGACAGCCCCGTCGTGGTCGACGGCAACCTGATCTCGTCGCGCACCCCCGCCGACCTGGGCCCGTTCATGAAGGCCCTCCTCGCCCAGCTGCCCCGGTAACTCCCTACTCCGCCTTCCCATGCTCGCAGACTACCAGCGCCGCGTCGACCAGTGGATCAGCCAGTTCGAGGAGGGCTACTTCCACCCGCTCACCAATCTTGCCCGGCTGAGCGAGGAGGTCGGGGAGCTGGCGCGGGAGGTGAACCACCGCTTCGGCCAGAAGACGAAAAAGAAGGACGAGGCGGAAGGGGACATGGCCATGGAAATGGCCGACATCCTCTTCGTGCTGATCTGCATGGCCAACCGGGAGGGCATCGACCTCGACCAGGCGTTCGAGCGGATGATGGCGAAGGTGGAGCAGCGGGATACGACGAGGTGGACGAAGAAGCGGTGAGGTGTGCGGCGTGAGGCAGGCTCCTCCTCGCGCCGCACGGGTTCTCACCCCGCCCCCCGCTGCCACCACTTCCGCTTTGGCAGCACGCCCTCACCGATCAACGCCTCCCGCAGTGCCCTGCCGTCCTGCCACCGGTCGCCGGGGTGACGGGCGAGGCAGCGGGTGATCGCGTGGACCAGCGCCTCGGGCGTGCCCGGCGCGAAGGCGTCGATCGCCGGTGGCCGGCTGGTCAGCTGGCGCGCGGCGATCTCGAGCGGCCCCGCCCCGTCGAAGGGAACCCGGCCGGTCAACATCGTATAGCCGAGCGCGCCGAGGGCGTAGAGGTCACTGCGGCCGTCGAGCTGGTCCTCCCCGGCGATCTGCTCGGGGGACATGAAGTGCGGTGTTCCCCAGAAGAGCTCCCGCTCCGCCTTCTGCTCCTCGGCCAGCATCGCGTCGAGGGACACCGCGCGCGCCACCCCGAAGTCGGTGAGCATCGGCATCCCGGTGTCGCGATGCACGAGGATATTCTCCGGCTTGACGTCCCGGTGGACCACCCGCTGGCGGTGGGCATAGTCGAGCGCTCCCGCCAGTTCCGCCAGGATCCGGCAGGCCTCGGCCGCGGGAAGGCGTCCCCGGTCGCGGAGCATCACGGCGAGGGAATCGCCCGGCACGTACTGCATCGCGAAATACACCAGGTCGGCGTTCGCCATCATCCCGAACACCGGCACGATGGCGGGATGGGCGAGCGCGGCATTGGTGCGCGCTTCCCGGAGGAAACGGTCGCGCATCGCGGGTTCCTGCGCGAGGTGCCGCTGCAGCACCTTCACCGCGACATACCGCTGGAGAACCGGGTCGAGCGCCAGGTAGACCGCGCCGGTGGCCCCCCGGCCCAGCGACCGGATCACGGAGTAACTGCCCGCGAGCGACCGCGTCACCCATTCCGATTCCGCCGCGAGACTCCCGTCGGGATCGGGAGGTGCCAGCGCCAGTCGCTGTTCACCGAGCCGGGTGAGGTGATAGCGACGCGCGCCCGTGCCGCCGCCAAGCTCCCAGCGCGCCTCGACGAAGCCGCGCTGCATGAGGCGCCGCAACAGCGCATCGAGCGCGCTGGGATCCCAATGCCCCGGGAGGCTCGCCCGGTCCGACAGCGCGCGCAGAATCTCCACCGAATCCTTGGGCCCGATGGCGAGGGCCTGGAGGATCATCTGGCTCACGGTCTTCTGCCGGGCTGACGTTACAAAAAGCGTCATGATTGACCTACGATGGCGCTCCGGGCGCGGTTCCAGCCGGATCGGAGCGGTGCCCCTCGAACGACGGTTGCTGTCGCGGGCCGGAACGATTCCGCTTCCCCCTCCCCCCGTGGCCCGGTAGTTTCAGATTGACTCGACCCGACAACCCGATGAGTGACCTGACCGCGCGCCTGACCACAGCTCTGGCCGGCCGATATGCGATCGACGGCCTGGCCGGCGAGGGCGGCATGGCAACCGTCTTTCGCGCCACCGACCTCAAGCATCACCGCGCGGTGGCGATCAAGGTGCTGCGCCCCGAGCTCGCGGCGACGGTGGGATCGGAACGGTTCCTCCAGGAAATCGAGCTCTCGGCCCGGCTGCAGCATCCGCACATCCTTCCGCTCTACGATTCCGGCGACGCGGGCGGCCTCCTCTACTACGTGATGCCGTTCGTCGAGGGAGAGTCGCTGCGTGACCGGCTCACCCGCGACGGCAAGGTGCCCTTCGACGAGGCGGTGGCCCTGCTCCGCGAGATCGCGAGCGCGCTGGGCTACGCCCATGCGCAGGGCATCGTCCACCGTGACATCAAGCCGGAGAACATCCTTCTCTCCGGAGGACATGCCGTCGTCGCCGATTTCGGTATCGCCCGGGCCCTCCGGGTGGCCGCCGGCGGCCAGCAGATGACGGGCCTCGGCTTCGCGATCGGGACGCCGGCGTACATGAGTCCGGAGCAGGCGACCGCGAGCGAGGTGGATGGGCGGAGCGACCAGTACTCGCTCGCCTGCGTCTTCTACGAGATGGTGACGGGACAGGCGCCGTTCGCCGCGGCCACGGTGCAGGCGGTTCTGACGCAGAGTCTCACCGGCCCCCGGCCCCGCCTCAGCAAGGTCACCCGTACGACCCCTCCCGAGGCGGATGCCCCGGTCCAGCGGGCGCTCGCCTCCGACCCGGCGCAGCGTTTCCCGACGGTGCAGGAGTTCGCGGCGGCGCTCGAACGGGCGGCCGGCGGCGGCGCCGGCGCGGCGGCGGAGCGGCGCCGGCTTCGGCGGCTCGCCTTCGGGCTTCCCGTCGCGATCACGCTGCTGGCCGCGGGGTGGATCCTCTTCGGTCCGTCGCGCGGCCACGGCCCCGTGGTGGAAGGTGCCGAGACGATCGCGGTCCTTCCGTTCAGCGCCACCGGTCCCGGAGTCGAGCTCATGGGCGAGGGGATGGTGGACCTCCTCTCCACCAATCTCAACACCGTGGGCGGCATCAAGGCGGTCGATCCGCGGATCGTGCTCTCACGCTGGAAGAAGTCGGGCGCGACCGGCGGCGCGGATGTCGAGACGGCGCTCGGCATCGCGCGGGCGGTGAAGGCGCAGGCCGCCCTCACCGGCAGCATCGTGGCCACGGGATCCCGGGTCCGCCTCAGCGCCGATCTCTACGGTCCCGAGGGCACGTCGCTGGCGCGGGCCCAGGTCGATGGCGCGGCCGACAGCGTGCTCGGGCTGGTCGATGAGCTCAGCCGCTCCCTGGTCCGCGAGATCTGGCGGTCGAAGGAGCCGGTGCCGTCGCTCCGGGTGAGCGGCCTCACCACCAACTCCCTCGACGCGATGCGCGAGTACCTCAGCGGCGAGCAGTTCTACCGCCGTTCGGAGTGGGACTCGGCGGGGGCCGCCTTCCAGCGCGCCATCGATCAGGACTCCACCTTCGCCCTGGCGCACTACCGCCTCGCGATGGCCCTGGGGTGGAAGGGCGGCTACGGCCTGCCCCGCGCCCGGCAGGCGAGCGAGGCGGCGCTCCGCTTCTCGACCCGGCTCCCGCCCCGCGAGCGGAAGCTGGTGGCGGTCTACCAGCTCTTCTCCACCGGCAAGCTGGCGGCGGTGGACTCGGCCCGGGCCTACGTCGCGGCGTATCCCGACGACATCGAGGGGTGGTACCTCCTGGGCGAGACCCAGTACCACACCCGGGAGCGCACCGGGGTGGACCCGGTGACGATCGAGACCTCGTTCGAGAAGGTCGTCGCGGCCGATTCCAGCCTCACACCGGCACTCATCCACCCGCTCGAACTGAGCCTCGCCTCCGTCGACTCGGTCCGGTACGGGCGGTACCTCGCGTTGCTGCGGAGCGGCGGCAGCGCCGACGAGTACGAGGCCTTCCGCGCGGCCGGGGCGATCGTCTGGCAGAACCGGGAACCCGACACGCTCGCGGCCCGGCTGCTCGGGGGCCATGGCGGAGCAGTGATCGCGGGGTTCGCCGCCATCCATGAGAACCCGGCCGCCGGCAGCGACGACATCCTCCAGCGCTTCGCCGTGCTGGACCGGGTGCTGGCGCGCACCCGGCCCGAGGCAGCCCGGGCGCAGATGGCGGCGGCACGGGCGATGGTCCTCACTGGCCTGGGCCGTTTCAAGGAAGTGTCTCGGCTCGCCGACTCGCTCAAGGCCGTGGCACCGGACCAGGCCGGCGGCATCAAGCTCTTTCCCTTCCTGGTGGGGATCGCGCCGCCCGGCTACGAGGCCGAGTTCATGGCGAGGTTCCGGAAGGCGCCCATCACCAATCCGTTCGCCGGCTACCTGACCGCCATCATCGCGCTCAACGAGGGTGAGGTGGCCCGCGGCGGGAAGATCGTGGACAGCCTGCTGGCGGGCGATACCACCCAGATCATTCCTGGCCTGAGAGTCCTGCTTCGGGCCACGCGCGGACTCCACACCGCGCTGGCAGGCGACACCGCCCGGGGCCTGGCCCAGATGGGCACGGCACTGCAGGAGGCGGACAACCTGGGGAGCTTCCTGAGCGGGCCGCTCCGCCTGCAGTACGCGGCGCTCCTTGCCTCGCACCCCAACACCCGCCCGCTGGGCGAGGCCCTGCTTCGCAACGGATTCGCCAACGACATCGGCTTCCTGCCCCTCGCCAACTACGCCCTGGCCCGCGCGTACGAGGCTGCGGGGGACAAGCCCAGGGCCGCGGAGGCCTACGGGATGTTCCTCCATCAATGGGACAAGGCGGATGAATCGGCGAAGCCGCGGGTGGACCAGGCGAAGGAGGCGCTGGCGAAGCTGACGGGGGAAGGCGGGAAGTAGCGCGGTCAGTCGGCCCGAAGCTCGCGGGCGCCGGTGACGCGGGCGTAGCCCCGTTCCCCTTCCTCGCGGAGCTTCTGGAGCGCGGGGACCGGGCGGTCGAAGTGCCGCAGGAACGCCTCGTAGTCGAGCCTCGCGAGGCGCAGGTCGCCCGAGCCTTCGTGGAGCCGCGCCCGCTCGAGCAAGGCGTAGGGACGGAGGAGTGCCGTGCCCCACGCCGGTTCTCCCTCCAGGGGTCCTGACGACCCCCGCATCGGTTGTCCGTCGACGAAATTGAGCAAGCGGATCGCGCGCGACGTATCACCCATGGCGGCGACCGCACGCGCCGCGAGCAGGCGGTGCACCGGCGCGGTCACCGGGATCAGCCAGCCCGCCGTCCGATTCGACATCCACGCTCGATCCCACTCCAGCCGCTCCAGCGCCTCCCCGGACGGATGCAGCGCACCCTCCACCGAAAGA
>DASZPT010000336.1:0-3723 GCA_035549935.1 Gemmatimonadales bacterium | reverse complement strand
CCGGAGCACGAACGCGCCGAGGATGCCGCCGACCACCTGGGCCGCGATCACCCCACCCACGATCGGACCGATCCACCACACCGGCTGCGCGTACCAGGTGCCGCTCACCACCGCGGGGCCGATGGCGCGGGCCGGGTTCATCGCGGCGCCGGTCATCGTCCCGCCCACCAGGATGTCGAAGAACAGCACCAGCCCGATCCCGAACCCGCCCACCTTGGGCGCCTCCGGGGCGACCGCGGTGCCGAAGACCGCCGAGACCAGGAAGAAGGTGAGCACCGCCTCGAGCACCATGCCGTCCATCATGGTCATCGCATTGGCGAGAACCGGCGTGCCCAGGGTCCCGATCCGGGTGATGCCGGCGGGCAGGACCATCCGGAGCACGAACGCGCCGAGGATGCCGCCCACCACCTGCGCCGCGACATAGGCGCCGGCGGTGGTGGTGTCCACCCGCTTGACGCTCCACAGCCCGATGGTGACCGCGGGGTTGAGGTGTCCGCCGGAGATGTTCATCGTCGCGGTGATCATCACGCTGAGCACGATCGCGTGCGCCAGGGCCACGCCGAGGAGACCGTAGCCCGCGCCCGGCAGCGAGCTCATCACCACGGCGCCACAGCCGAAGAAGATCAGACCGAACGTTCCCAGCGCCTCGGCAACGGCGCGACGGGGAAGTGATGTCATGGAGGCCGACTCGTTGGGTTGAAGGCGGCGAGAATCTAGGGGTACGAGGGAAGGCTGGCCAGTAGGAGAGGGTTCCGAGTTCCGGGTTCCGAGTTCCGCGTACCAGGGAAGCAGGACGGCCGCATGGCCATTCTGGCCCTATTCCAACTCGGAACTCGGAACCCGGAACCCGGAACCCCCTAGCGCCCGTCGTGCCGCCGAAACACCAGGCACGCATTGATCCCGCCGAACCCGAACGAGTTGCTGAGGATGAACTCGGGGTCGGCGGTGAGCCCCTCGCCGGCGAGGTAGTTGAGGTCGCAGGCGGGGTCGGGACGTTCCAGGTTGACCGTGGGAGGGAGCCACCGGTTGGCGCTCGCGAGGGCACAGATCGCGGCCTCGAAGGCCCCGCTCGCACCCAGCGCGTGGCCGTAGTATCCCTTGGTGCCGCTCACCGGGACGGTGGCCGCATGCCCGTCGAACACCTGGCGGATCGCGCCGGTCTCGGTGGGATCGTTGAGCGGGGTCGACGAACCGTGGGCGTTGATGTAGCCCACCTCGCCCGGCTGGATCCCCGCCTCCCGGAGGGCGAGGCGCATGGCCCGGGCCGCCTGCCGCCCGTCGGGACGGGGCACGGTCATATGATGCGCGTCGTTGGTGAGCCCGTACCCCAGCACTTCGGCGTAGATCGGCGCGCCGCGCGCCAGTGCGCGGGACCGCTCCTCGAGCACCAGCACCACCGCGCCTTCCGCCATGACGAAGCCGTCCCGGGCCTGGTCGAAGGGGCGGCTGGCGGAGGCGGGGTCGTCGTTACGGGTCGACATCGCCCGGATGATGGCGAACGCGCCGAAGCAGAGCGGGGCGAGCGGCGCCTCCGCGCCGCCGGCGAGCATCACGTCGGCCTCGCCCCGGCGGATGGCGCGGAACCCGTCGCCCACCGCGATCGTGCCGGAGGCGCAGCTCATCCCGTTGGTGGAGTTGGGGCCCGTCACCCCGAACTCGATGGCCAGGTTGCAGCTCCCGGCGCCCGCGAACACCGTGAGCGCGAGCGCGGGATCGACCTCGCGCGGCCCCCCCTTGAGGTACCGTGGATACTGCTCCTCCGCGTACCCCACGCCGCCGAGGGCCGTGCCCATCATGGCGCCGACCTGGTCCCGGTCCTCCCGGGCGAGGTCGAGCCCCGCATCGGCGACCGCCAGGCGCGCGGAGGCGATGCTCAGCTGGCCGAACCGGTCGAGACGCTTGAGACGCCGGTCGTCCATGAAATCGGCCGGCCGGAAATCCGGAACCTCCGCCGCGATCCGCGACCGGAAGGGTGACGGATCGAACCGCGTGACCGGGCCCACCACCGAGCGCCGGGCCCGGAGCCCCTGCCACAGCCCTTCGCGCCCCGTGCCGATCGGCGTCACGGCGCCGATGCCGGTGATGACTACTCGACGGTTCATAGTCCTGCCTCGTTGACGACGGCCTGGTGCTCGAGATGCATGCCACCAGCCCCATGCCTTTGACCCCAGGCCCTACTTCCCCTCACAACTCCGCGCGATCCCCGCCAGCGTCCGCGAGGCGATGCCGTGCACGAACACCGGGCCGATCACCCACTCGGCGGCGGGGCGCCGGATCAGCGGCCACGCGGGCCCGTTCCATTCGTGCACGATGGTCGCGCTGGTGCCGTCGCGCTCGGGCTCCACTGACCAGATCACGTCCATGCCCCGGGTTATTCCCCTGATATGGCGGTAACGCACCCGGCGCGCCGACGGTTCGATCCACATCTCCGAGACCCACCAGGTGGGCCAGTCGAGCGGGCCGAAGGGGCGGTTGGCGCTCATCTCGACGACCCCGCCATCGGCCCGGCGCTCCAGCATCCGCACATACCGGTAATGGCCGAGGATCTCCGGCCAGCGCTCGACGTCGCTCGCTGTCCGGAAGACCCGCTCCGGCGGCGCGGCGATCCAGCGGCGATCCACGGTGCGCATCATCCCGCCCGCCAGCTCGCCACCAGGCGGAAGCCCGGGCTCCGCTCGACCGTCGCGCTGATCCCCGCCTGCCCGAGCAGCGCCGTGAGCTCATGCGGGAGGAATCCGCGCAGCACCGAGGTGAGTCCGTCGGAGCGGGTGGCCCGGTCGAACCGGAACAGCCGCGAGCCGACCCAGAACCCCGCGAGCGCGAGCGGGCTCCGGCGGAGGTCGGCGATCACCACGCCGAGCCGGGCCACGCCGTGGGCCGCGCGGAAGAATGCCACGTTCGCGGCCGGACTGAGGTGATGCACCAGCTGGCTCGCGAGCACGATATCGACGCTGCGGGGGCGGACCGGCAACGCCCCGGCGCACCCCAGCAGCGTGCGCACACCGCGCCGGTTCGCGAGCCCCGCCGCGGTCCGATGGCGCTCGAGGCCGATCGGCGTCAGGGTAATTCCCCGGCGTGCCGCCCAGGCCACCGCGCGCGCCGGGAGGTCGCCGTTGCCGGTTCCGACGTCGAGCAGGGTGAACCGCGACCCCCGGGGCGCCTCCGCGAGCAGCCGCGCGAGGCCCCGGCGCACCGCCCACCAGCCCCCGAACCAGAAGTTGGCGCGCGCGATGTGGTGCAGGGAGCTCGCGACGACGGCGGGATCGGCGTCGGGATGATCCAGCAGTTCGTCGCCGACAGGCGTGAGCAGGGAATGGGTCATCGCTGGAAGCTGCCGTAGGCTCCCCGGAAATAGAGCAGCGGCTCCCCGGTCGCCACCGTGCCGCCCGTCACCCGACCCACGAAGAGTGTGTGATCGCCGAGCGGGAAGTCGGCGAACCGCTCGCACTCGATGTAGGCCAGCGCGCCGTCCAGCGTCACCAGCCCCTCGGCCGTCTCCCGCCAGCCCACCCCGGTGAACCGCTCGGCGGGACTCGCCTCGGCGAAGCGCCGCGACAGCTCCTCCTGGTGCGCCCCGAGGACGTTGATGACGAACGAACCGCTCGAGGACAGCACGCGGTGCATGTCCGCGGTGAAGTCGACGCAGACCGACAGGAGCGGCGGCTTGAGGGAGACCGACGCGAGGCTCGAGGCCGTCATGCCGACGGGCCGGCCCTCCGGGTC
>DASZPT010000335.1:0-4237 GCA_035549935.1 Gemmatimonadales bacterium | reverse complement strand
CCGCCGCGGCGATTATATTCGACGTCGAACAATACGAGATCGAATTATGGCAACCCGAGCCTCCCGCGACCCCGCGACCGTCCTGGCCCTCAGCACCTTCGTCAAGCTGCGGCGGTCGGTCAACGGCCTCACCGCCCGGTTGAACCCGCCGCTGGCCCGGGACCACCGGCTCACCGAGACCCAGTTCGGGGTGCTCGAGGCGCTCCACCACCTCGGCCCGATGCCGCAGGCGCGGCTCTGCGAGAAGCTCCTGGTGAGCGGCAGCAACCTCACCACGGTCATCGACAACCTGGAGCGCGGTGGGCTGGTCCGTCGGGCCCCCAACCCGGACGACCGCCGGGCCTGGCTGGTCCAGCTGAGTGACGCGGGACGGGCCCTCATCGCCAGGGCCTTCCCGGAGCATGCCGCGAGGGTGCGGGCGCTCCTCGGTGGGCTCACCCAGGCAGAGCAGCGGGATCTCGCGCGCCTCTGCCGCAAGCTCGGGCTCGCCCTCGCGGCGGAAGAGTAGGGCAGTGCAGGAAGGGCCAGGACTCCCCTGGCATCGCAGTTCAAGAACGAAGGAGCAGGACCGTGCAGCAGCCGACCTCAGGCATTCATCACATCACCGCCATCGCGGGCGACCCCCAGCGGAATATCGATTTCTACGCCGGGACCCTCGGTCTCCGGCTCGTGAAGCGGACCGTCAACTTCGACGATCCCGGGACGTACCATTTCTACTACGGTGACCGGACCGGCCAGCCCGGGACGCTGCTCACCTTCTTCCCCTGGGCCGGGGCATTCCCCGGTCGTGTGGGCGCCGGCCAGGCGACCACCGTGAGGTATGCCGTGCCCTCCGGGTCGCTCTCCTGGTGGGAGGACCGGCTGGGTGCGCAGGGGGTCGTCACCGTGCGCGGCGAGCGCTTCGGGACGCCTTACCTCGGCTTCGCCGATCCGGATGGGATGGCGCTGGAGCTGGTCGAGCAACCCGGGCTGGACGATCTCGGCGTCAACCCTGACTCGCCGATCGGCGCGGCACAGGCGATCCGCCGGTTCCACGGCACCGCGCTCACGCTCCGCGGCGTGGATGCCACCGCGCACGTGGTCACCGAGGTGCTGGGGCTCACCCTGCAGTCGGTGGATGGCGCGGTCCAGCGCTTCGCGCCCGCCGACCCGGCTCTCGGTGTGGTGGACCTGATTCGCTCGCCGGAGAGCCGGGGCGGATCGTTGGGCGCGGGGAGCGTCCACCACGTGGCGTGGCGCGCCGCGGATGCCGCGCAGCAGCTGCAGCTCCGGGGACGCGTACTGGGGTATCCGCTCCAGGTGACCCCGGTCGTGGACCGGCAGTACTTCCAGTCGATCTACTTCCGCGAGCCGGGCGGCGTGCTCTTCGAGGTGGCGACGGATGGCCCCGGCTTCCTGATCGACGAGCCGGTGGAGTCGCTGGGGCAGGCGCTCAAGCTCCCGCCCCAGTACGAAGGGAGCCGCGCGGCCATCGAGTCGCTCCTGGCCCCTGTTACCCTGCCAGGTGCCGGCCAGACGCCGGTGGAGGCATAGATGACGCAGGACTTCATTCACCGCTATCTCCCCGGCACGTCCGGGGAGACCCTGCTCCTGCTGCACGGGACCGGCGGGGACGAGGGCAGCCTGATGGAGCTGGGCAGGATCCTCCGCCCGGAGGCCAACCTGCTGAGCCCGCGGGGCCAGGTACTCGAGGGTGGTCGTCTGCCCCGGTTCTTCCGGCGACTCGCGGAAGGGGTCTTCGATGTGCCGGACCTCATCGCGCGCACCGGCGACCTGGCGCAGTTCGTGACCGACTCGGCGGGGCGCTACGGCTTCGACCCGACACGGGTGACCGCCGTGGGCTTCTCCAACGGCGCGAACATCGCGGCGAGCCTCCTGCTGCTCCATCCGGGGATCCTCTCCCGGGCGGTGCTGCTCCGCGCGATGGTGCCGCTCGAGCCGGAGGCGAGGCGCATCGACGGCACGCGAGTCTGGGTCGGTGCCGGGCGCCACGATCCCATCGTGCCGCCGTCGAACACCGCCCGGCTCGCGGAGCTGCTCACCGAGCGGGGGGCGGAGGTGAAGCTCGACTGGCGCGAGGCCGGTCACCAGCTGGCCGGTGGAGAGGTCGAAGCGATCGCCCACTGGCTCAACTGAACCCCCACGACGAACCAGGGGCGCCGAGGAGAACTCGGCGCCCCTGTTGTTCTGCCGGGTGCGACAGGCTACGGCAGATCGGCCGGGAGATCCACCACCTCGTGCTGCATCTGGTCCGCGGTCTTGAGGACACGCAGCTGGGCCGCAAAGGCGCGCTGGGCCACCATCATGCTGACCATGGCATCGCCCAGGTCGTCCGGCTCCGCCGCGGCGGGGGCCGCCGGGTCGGTGGCCGGATCCGAGGGGGGTTCGGTGGGAACGTTGAAGAGTCCGGCGGAGGCGATCCGGCCGGCAGCCTGGTCCACCCGCTTGCTGTAGAACCGCAAGGCGTTGAGGGCGCTGACCATGGCCGTAGGGGAGACGGGCATCGTTCGCTCCGGCTCGACACTGCGGCGATGCGTGGGGCTGTCCGTAGGCCCAGTGCCGCACATCTCAGTATCGGCGGGGAGACCGGGAACTTGAGGCCGCGACCTGAAACGAACCCGCCGCGCCCGCCGTAGACTCCCCGGAACGATTCCGGGGAAGCCATGGCCGATCCGCTCGACCTCCTGCAGGGAACCCTCGACCTCCTCGTCCTCCGGGTGCTCGTACCGGGCCCGGCGCACGGCTACGCGATCGCCCGCACCATTCGCCACGCGAGCGACGCCACCCTCGTGGTGGAGGATCGCGCGCTGTATGTCTCGCTGCATCGGATGGAGCGAAAGGGCTGGGTCGCCTCGGAGTGGGGTGTCTCCGAGAACAACCGGCGCGCGAAATACTACCGGCTTACCCCGGCTGGGCGACGCGCACTCCAGGAGAAATCCGCCGACTGGCAGGCCTACGCCCGGGCCGTCTTCCGTGTCCTCGATCTCACCGGGGAGACCGCATGATCCGCTGGCTCCGACGCATCGTGCCGAGATGGGTGAGTCCCGAAACGGAGGTCCGTGACGAGATCGCGGCGCATCTGGAAATGCGGGCCGAAGAGCTGATCCAGCGGGGCCAGCCGGCCTCCCTGGCGCGCGCCCAGGCGGAGCGGGAGTTCGGCAACGTCCCGGAGGCGATCGCGGAGCTTTCCCGGATCGACCGGCCGGTGCACCGGTCGCTTCGGCTGGGCGCCATCGGCGATGATCTCCGGACGGACCTTCGGCTGGGGTTGCGGATGCTCCTCCGGGCCCCGGGCTTCACCCTCTCGGCGCTGGCCACCCTCGGGCTCGCGATCGGCGGGAACACCGCGGCGTTCTCCCTCTTCAACGAAGTCCTGCTGCGGCGGTTGCCCTATCCCGAGGCCGATCGCCTGGTGATCGCCTGGGAAGAGATCACGTCCCGGGGAAGGATCTCCGAGGCGTCCTGGCCCGACTTCCTCGACTGGCGGGCGCAGTCCCATTCGTTCAGTGCCCTCGAGGCATTCAACCCGACCAACGCGACCGTCTCGCTGGGCACTGGCGCGCGGATGGTCCAGGGCGCCTGGGTCACCGGCGGGTTCTTCAGTGCGCTGGGGCAGGGCCCCGCGATCGGGCGGGGATTTCGTCCGGAGGACGAGGTGCCCGGCGGGCCGCAGGTCGCGATCGTGTCGCACCAGTTCTGGCAGGACCAGCTTGGGGGGAGCCCCGGCGTACTGGACAGCGTGCTGACCGTGAACGGCCAGCCGGTCCAGGTGGTCGGCGTCCTGCCCGCCAGCTTCCGGTTCACGGCGGTCGGCGCGCCGGTCCTCTGGCTTCCTTTCAACCCCTCCGATCCGAGCCGGCACCAGCGCATCAATCACCAGGTGCGGGTCCTGGGACGACTCCGCCCGGGGACCACCCTCGCCGAGGGCACCCGCGACCTCGCGGCCGTGATGGGCCGCCTCGCAAGCGACTATCCCGAGACCAACCAGGGTCGTTCCGCACGGTTGGTCCCCCTCGCCGATGAAGTCACGGGGCCGGCACGCCCGGTGGTCCTCGCGCTCCTCTTCGCCATGGTCCTGGTGCTGGCGGTTGCCGTCGCCAACATCGCGGCCCTCCTCTCCGCGCGCGCGGTGGCGCGGAGCGAGGAGATGCAGGTCCGTGCCGCCCTCGGTGCCACCCGCGCGCGCCTGGTACGGCAGCTCCTGGTGGAGAGTCTCGTACTGTCCGCGCTGGGCGGC
>DASZPT010000334.1:0-2843 GCA_035549935.1 Gemmatimonadales bacterium | reverse complement strand
GGTCGTTAGACGGCATCCTCTCCCGAGGTGCGACGGCGCCAGGGCTGAGGAGCATCAGCGCGACTGAGACGGGTCACCTCCACTCGGCTTGCGCTTCGGAACTACCGGCAACAATTTGGATGAGGCCCACCGAGTCCGGTTGGTGCGGCCACCCGCGGCCGTGCCCCCCTCCACGGTCCCAGGACTACCGACGACCTCGATAGCATTCTGGGCACCCATGGCCTCAATTGATGTCCGTCTCGAGACTGATCTCGATCTGACCGTCTTCACGGTCCACGGCGACCTGCTCGCCGAGGAGATCATCCATGCCATCCAAACCGAATACGCGAGTACTCCCACGGGCAACATTCTCTGGGATCTGACCGACTCCACCATCGAACACATCACGGTCGATGGCTTTCGGCGAGTCGCGACGGTGGCGAGAGCGCTGCGGACGTCCGGCTCCGGTGCCAAGACAGCCTATGTAGGAGGAGAAGACCTAGGCTATGGCCTGCTCCGCATGTACACGGCCCTGGCCGAGGCAGCCGGCATCCAAGTGCAATACGAGGTCTTTCGCAGTCTACAAGAGGCGTACAAGTGGTTAGGAGGTAGACGCCGCGGCGATCGCGCGAATGCCGTCTAACCACCGCATGAAGCTGACGTCCTCGGCCATCGGTTTGTGGCGCTGCGGGCGCCACCGGATGTCGGCCCGTTCGCTTGCGCGAACGCGCCTCGATCCGCAGCTTATGCGGGGTCGTTAGACGGCTGTACGCCCTCCAGACCACCTCGCCTTGCGCCACTACGTTCTTCGCCCTCCGGCGATACACAGCACCTCCCTCACCGCTTATCCCGCCGCGCCGGTTGTCGACGGTGCGGCCCCCCAATGTCAAGTCTGCCAGGCATACCTGGGGCCAGTCCCATGGCTACCCCCTAACTATGCAGACCTCGACCTAGAAGGAAGCCAGTGGCCCGATGTGGGCTTCTGCCCTGGCGCTGCCGAGCTCCTCGTCTCCGACGCCCTCCTCACCGCGTACGATCAAGCCCGCCTGAGCGGCTTGGATTCTCGGGCCCCAGTATTCCCACGGACGATCAAGGCTACTTCCAAGGCCGGCCACCCCCCTACGTACAGTATCGTGCGGCCAGTTCGGGCGGCTGTCGCCGTCGACGACGCCGCTTCCGGGATCCGCCGCGCCGCTCCACCGGTCTGTCCGGACTGTCGCTTAGGGGGGATCTTGAAGCGGGCAACAGGAATTGTCCTTGAAAGCACAGCCGACAACATTCCCGACTACTTTCTCGCGCGGGGAATCCCAGGTCTCATCCTGCTCTCCGAGACAGCAGTAAGGGTATGGCAGGATCATGGTTTCACAGGCGCGGTCCTCCGCAAGGCGGCGGACTATGCGTTCGACTTCTATCCGTCCGATCCGTAGCAGCAGCCGTCTAACCACCGCATGAAGCTGACGTCCTCGGCCGTCGGTTTGCGGCATTCCAAGCACCTGCGCTCGTCGGCCCGTTCGCTTGCGCGAACGAGCCTCGGGGCGCAGCTTATGCGGGGTCGTTAGACGTCACCAGGCTCTACTTCACATCACAACTGCACCGATCCAGCGAACCACGAGCCCGTCCATGGTCGACCGACTCCTTACCCGAGCCACATCTCGGCGTCCGCACCTCTGGGCGCTGGTCGCAGCCCTTGTCCTGGGAGCGTGCAGCACGGCCGAATCCAAGCCCGACTCCGACGATGGCATACTCCCCATAGCGCCACCGAAGTATGAGCCCTTCACTGAGACCATCTCAGCGGTTGAGCACGGGACGGATCTCTGGGTCACCGCGGCCTTCCGCATTCGCGACGGCGCCGATCCAGTTCCCGAGGCCAATGTCCGACTACGTGTTACTCGCGGCACTCTGGATCCTGCTCTGATTCACACCTCCACCCTCGGGCGCGGGTCCTCGCTCTGGATCCTTCCGCCTCCGGTTGCCGTTGCGGACACACTTTATGCCTGCGCGGTCGACTCGGGCTACGATTGCGTGCCAACCTTCATCGTCGTAAGCTCGAACATCTTCTACTTGCCGCTCTAGATCCGCGCGCGTGACGTCTAACCACCGCATGAAGCTGACGTCCTCGGCCATCGGTTGGCGGCCGCCCACAGGCGGCCCTACGTCGGCCCGCTCGCTTGCGCGAGCGCGCCTCGGGCCGCAGCTTATGCGGGGTCGTTAGCCTGCAGATGTGCAACCGCGGCTTGTGCGTTCGTCCATTGGCTACAATGCCATACCTACCCGCGTCCCCCTACCCAGCTACCGGCCCCCGCCAGCGGTGGCTTGCCCTTGCTGGCGTCCTCCTCGCCGCCCTGAGCGGACTCGCCTGCAGCGAGTCCCCCTCCGGCCTCTCCTGCACTGCTGAGGTCCGGCCAGGGATCATTCTCGAAATCCGGGACTCCGTCACCGACCTCCCAGCCGCCTTGGAGGCCTTCGTCTTGGCACGGGCTGGCGTCTTCGAGGACACCCTTCGGATCCCGGGGGATCCGCAGCCGAGCAGTGACGTGGTCGTGGGTGCCTACGAGCGGGCTGGCACCTACGAAGTCCTCGTTGAGAACCCGAAGTACCTACCCTGGTCGCGATCGGCGATACGCGTCATCGCCGGGCCCTGCCATGTCGAGCCCGTTCGCCTGAAGGCCCTCTTGGTCTCCCGCAACTGATCCGGTGTCGTGGTGTCCCCCGTTGTCTGTCCGGCGCCCGAGACCGCTGCAGGCTAACTACCGCATGAAGCTGACGCCCTCGGCCATCGGTTTGCGGCCGCCCAGAGGCGCCCGCTCGTCGGCCCGCTCGCTTGCGCGAGCGAGCCTCGGAGCGCAGCTTATGCGGGGTCGTTA
>DASZPT010000333.1:0-4796 GCA_035549935.1 Gemmatimonadales bacterium | reverse complement strand
CAAGGCATTGGGCCTGAGCCAGCTGGCACTGCTCAGCATCATGTTGGTGATCGGTGGCGCCGCGCGCCTGCTCGCCGACGTGGGTCCGACGGTTGGCGGGAAGAGCCTCCTGCTCAACATCGAGCTCCGCTGGCCCGCCGGCGCCGAGCTGCCGCCCGATACCTCGAACGGATGGTTCCTCCGGCTCGGCTCCGCGAGCGGTGGGGTCATGCGGACGAGCGAGGTGGGCCCGCTCTGGCGGGAGGACGCGCGGCTCGTGGACGGCCGGTGGACCGTCCCCGGCGCTGTCAACCTGTTCACCAGCCGCGGCCGCCGCCTCATCATGGTGGAGCCAGAGGGGGTGGTGCCGACCGGCTTCGACGTGCCGGTGCCCGCCTGGCCCGGGCGCGGCACGTTCGAGTGGAGTGCCTGGCTTCCGCGTCTCCGCGAAGGCGCGCCGCCGGTCCCGGGGGGCGTGAGCTATCGCTGGCGGCTGGTCCCCCAGGCCCAGCCGGTCCGGGTCCAGCGGTTCGGGCCTTTCGAGATCGGCACTCTGGCGAGCTCGGTCGGGGAGGTGACCTATGCCGGGCATCCCCGGACCTGGACCGCGACCGCGGACTTCACGATCCGCTATCGGGGCCAGCCGGTGGCGATCCACGGCACCTCACCATCCGATTCGAGTACCGTCTCGTACGCGCGGGTGCAGGCGGTGGCACTCCTCCCCGGCGCCGACACCGCGCTCCTGGTGCTCGCCAACGGGAGCCGCGGCGCGGGCGACCTGTGGCTGATCGCGCCGGAGGGGGACCGGGTGCGGACCGAGCCGCTCGCCGCCGGCGTCGCGTGGAATGCCGTCCCGCCCCTCACCAATGACTCGGGGCTCTTCCACCGGAGCGCGGCCCGACAGCCCGTGGAGGGGCGCGTCGACCTGACGGGGTTCGCGGCCCCGGGACTCTACCTCCTGCCCGGCGCGGTGTTCGACACCCGCACCCGCTCGATGCAGCCGTTCGCGGCGGAGTCGCTCTACAACATCATCGACCGCATCCCGCCGCTCGGGCTCAGTCCCGATGAGCGGAGCTTCGTGCGGCTCGGCTACCAGCCCGACACCACCGAGGCGTACGTCGCCGAGGTGATCGACCGGACCAGCGGCGAGCGCTACCGGCTGCCGCTCGACCGCTACCGGATGCGCTTCGGCGAGATCGACGACATCGACCCCGTCCTGCTGCAGCGGTTCTTCGAGTGGAAGCCGGGGAAGGACGGCGCCGACCGGCTGGTGCCCCGGGCGCATCCCGATCCGCCGCCGTTCCGCGGGGTGATGAGCTCCGACGATCCCGGCTACCGCGAGTACCGGGTGCATCTCGCGACCAGCGGGCTCCGCGCGGCGATGGTCGACTGGCTGGTGCGGGAGTTCCAGGGGGAGCGCCTCCCCACCGACTCGACCGCCTACGCCGAGGAGGTCCGGGTCGACGGCCGGACGGTGTACCTGTCGTGGGATCCCTCCGACCGGCACGTGGGCGTCTGGGTCGACAGCGGCACCGATACCAGGATCGTGACGACGATCGCCGAGCGGTGGAACGCGGCCCTAGCGACGGGCCGGTACGACCACCTCTTCGTCACCGGCCCCGACGCGGCGGAGTGAGCCGGGCGCCTACACCCGCACCAGGATCGCGACCCAGGTCGCGGGGTGGTCGGTCTCGTCCCCATCCATGCTCCACGCCGACTCCTCGCTCGAGAGGGTGAGTTCTCCCGGGCCCAGGCGATAGCGCACCCGCTCCTCCGCCCCGGCGGCGTCCGGGCGGAACGCGAGCCGGTCTCCCGCCGCCGTCACCGCCCCGGCCAGGCACCGCCGCCCCGTGCCGCCCAGGTCCCAGACCAGGATGAACGACCCGCCGCTCAGGCTCAGGGTGATCGACCCGCCCAGGTCGCAGACCAGGTCGACCACCCGCTGGGGAGGCATCCGGCTCCGGTACTGCCAGCGCGTCGCGGACCAGCTCCCCACCAACCCGCTCTCGTCGGGCGGGATCCCCCGGACTGGAAGGCGCATCGAAGAAACCCCGGCAATGGTGACTTGTCAGAGGCCGACTCGGCCGGTAACTCTTTCTATAATTAGGGCACTCGCCTTAGCCACCTTTCCAGCGCCCAGTCACCTCCGAGATAAGGTCCCCCGGACCGGCGGGAGGATCCCTGCTTCGCCTCACCACCCTCGGCGCAACCGACCTGCGCGATCGCCTCGGCCACCCCCTGCGTGAGGTGCTGGCCCAGCCGAAGCGCGTCGCCCTCCTGGTCTATCTCGCCGTCGAGGGGCGACGCGGTCCCGTCTCCCGCGATCGGGTCCTCGGGCTCTTCTGGCCCGAGTCGGACGAGCCGCGGGCCCGCAATACCCTCTCCCAGGCGCTCCATTATCTCCGGCAGGCGCTCGGCGCCGAGGTCATCGTGAGCCAGGGCGCGAGCACCATCGGGATTCGCGCCGACCAGCTCTGGTGTGATGCCACCGCCTTCGTCGACGCGCTCGAACGGGGCCAGGTGGAGCTCGCGCTGGACCTCTATCGCGGGGACTTCTGCCCCACGCTCTTCACCAGCGGCATGCCGGAGGTGGAGCAGTGGCTCGACGTCCAGCGGCGGCGGCTGCGGACCCAGGCGCTCACCGCGGCGCGCGCGATGGCGGAAGGACTGCTGGCGCGGGGCGACCGGGCGGCCGCGATCCGCGCGGGCCGGCGGGCGATGGCGCTCGAGCCCGACGACGAGGCCGATGTCCGGGCGCTCATCTCGCTGCTCGACCAGGCCGGTGACCGTACCGGCGCGCTCCACGCCTATCAGGAGTATGCCCGCCGCCTGGCCGGACAGCTCGAGACCGAGCCGGAGCCGGAGACCCGTCGCCTGATCGAGGCGATCAGGCACCGGCCGAGTCCGGCGGCCGGCGCGCTCGGGGAAGCCGCGGATCCGCCCGCGACGACCGATACGCTCGTCAACGAATCATCCGGCGCCAGGGCCGCTAGTCCGTCGACGACGGGCGCGGCAGGACGGCTGCGCCGGAATCTCCTTCGTGTGGGCGCGGCGGCGGTCCTGCTCACCGCGCTGGGCGGGGCCGTGACTCTCCGGGGCCACCGGCACCCCGCGTCGCCACCGGTGCGCACCATCGCGGTGCTGCCCTTCACGCTCCGCGGCGGAACCGGCTCGGGGTATCTCGAGGATGGCATGGTCGACCTCCTCGCCGCCAAGCTCGGCGATGCGTCGGGATTCCAGGTCATCGACCCGCGCTCGGTGATCGCCGCCGCCGGAAAGGCCGAGGATGGTGGCGCGGCTCCGGTGGCGCGCCAGCTCGGGGCGGGGTGGTACGTCCGCGGGGAGGTCCTGGAGGTCGCGGGCCGGCTGCAGCTCACCGGCTCGCTCTACCAGGCGGGCGATGACGGGCATCCCGTGACGACGGCCAGCGTCGTCGGAGATACCGCGGCGATCTTCGAGATGGTCGACGAACTCACGGGGCGGATGCTCGCGGGTCTTCTCCCGGGGCGGGACACCGCGCTCACCAATCTCGCGGCGCTCACCACCCATTCGCTTCCCGCGCTCAAGTCCTTCCTCCTCGGCGAGCGGGCCCTGCGCCGGGGACACGACGCGGAAGCGGCGGAGGCGTTCCGGACCGCGGCCGACATCGACACGACCTTCGCGCTGGCCCAGTATCGCCTCGCCCTCACGGCGACCTGGGTGTCGGTGCCCGGAGCGGCCAACCCGACAGAGTGGGCCGCGAAGGCCGCCCGCAACGCGGACCGCCTCTCCCCGCTCGGGCGGGACCTCCTCGATGCCTTCCGGGCCTACAAGCAGGTCCGGATCGAGGACGCGGAGAGCCGCTACCGCGACCTGGTGGAGGCCCATCCCGACAACGTCGAAGCCTGGTTCATGCTCGGCGAAACGCGGTTCCACTACAACCCCATCCGTGGCCGTTCGCCCGCGAGCGCGCGCCAGGCCTTCGAACGGGTGCTGGCGCTCGATCCGTCCAACCTGCACGCCATGATTCACCTGGCCCGGCTCGCCGCCTCCGAGGGTCGGGTCGCGGAGGTCGACTCCCTGGCCGCCCGCTACGCCGCCGTGACGAGCGACGCCGAGCGCGGCCTCGAGATGCGGGCACTCAAGGCCTTTGTCCACGACGACCCGGCGGAGTGGGCCCGGGTCACCACGCTGGCGCGCGAGGCCGATGACCGGATCGTCATCTCGGTGCTGCAAGCGGCGATGTTCTTCGCGCAGAATGTCGTGGCGGCGCGGGGGATGGTGCAGCCCTTCGTGCAGACCGTGACCGACTCGATCGCGCGCTTCGGCGGGGTCCGTTTCGTCACCGACCTCGGCGTCATGGTGAACGACTGGAGCCACGAGCATCTCAGCCACTGGGTGGGCGGGGCGGTGGACCGGCGCTGGCTGCTCGAAACCGAGTCGCTGCTCGCGACCGATCCCGCCTTCGACCTGCCACGGGAGACGATCGCCGCGCTCCGCGACAGCGTAGCCGCGCGGCCGGCCGACGAGCAGCTGGCGGCGCCGTTCCTGGTCGCGCCACCCGCGATGAACCGGGCCCAGCACCTCTACCGGCTGGCGCTCCTCGATCTCCGGCTCGGCGATGTACCGGCCGCGGAGCGTGCCGCCGCCGAGCTCCTCGCGACCCGCGACACCGCCCGCGTCATCGCCGTGCCGATGGGCCACGCGCTCCGGGCCGAGCTGGCGCGGCAGCGCGGCCGCCTCACCGAGGCCCTCGCCGAGATCCAGAAGTGCGACCTCGGCACCACCGCATGGTACATCACCACCAATCCGCACTGGGGCGTGCGGGAGCGGTTCCT
>DASZPT010000332.1:0-9776 GCA_035549935.1 Gemmatimonadales bacterium | reverse complement strand
GGCCTCCGGCCTTTACCTTCACGCCATGCTCAAGCTCACCTTCCTGGGCACCGGCGCCGCCTGCCCCACTCTCGACCGCAACGTCGCGTCCCTCGCGCTCACCCGCGAAGGCGAGACGATGCTCTTCGACTGCGGCGAGGGCACGCAGCGCCAGATGATGCGCTACGGGGTGGGCTTCGGGTTCCGCGAGATCTTCTTCACCCACTTCCACTCCGACCACCTCCTCGGCGTCATCGGCCTGCTCCGGACGCTCGGCCTCCTGAATGTCTTCGGCGGGGCGGAACGGGCCGAGGGCCTCACCCTCTACGGGCCGAAGCAGGCGCGGCGGATCCTGTCGCATGCGCTCGAGGTCGGACTCGAGCGCGTCAAGTTCCCGGTCGAGATCGTCGAGCTCAAGCCGGGCGACACCATCCGTCGCCCCGAGTACGACATCGTCACCTTCCCCACCGAGCACCGCACCGACAGCATCGGATACGCCCTGGCCGAGCATCTCCGCCGCGGCCGCTTCGACCCGGACCGCGCCCGGGCGATGGGGATCCCCGAAGGGCCGCTCTGGGGCCGGATTCATCGGGGGGAGAACGTCACGCTGCCGGATGGCCGCGTCATCGAACCCCGGGAGCTGGTGGGCGAGGCCCGCATCGGCCGGAAGGTCGTGATCTCGGGTGACACCCGGCCCTGCGCCGCGCTCGGCGCGGTGGCGCGTGACGCCGATCTCCTGGTGCACGAGGCCACCTTCAGCCACGAGGACCTCTTCCGGGCGAAGGAGACCGGCCACTCCACCGCGCGCGAGGCGGCGGAACTCGCCGCGGGCGTCCGCGCGAAGCGCCTGGTGCTGACCCACATCAGCCCGCGCTACAGCCGCGAGGCGCCGGAACTCCTGGCCGAGGCGCGCGCCTTCTTCCCGGCCACCGAGATCGCCCGGGACGGCATGGAGGTCGACGTCAGGTTCGCGGAAGCGGAGTGAGCGGGGTGCCGGCCACCCCCGACCTCTCCCACGCCCTCGAAGCCGCCCTGCAGCGCTACGCCGGGCTGGTGCGGGCCATTGCCCGGCGGCACCGGCTGCACCCCGGCGAAGTCGATGAGCTGCTCCAGGCCATCCGTCTCCGCCTCTGGCGGGCAATGGATCGTGAGAGGATCACCGAGGTCACATCGTCGTACATGTACCGCACGGCGATGAGCGCGTCGATCGACCTCATCCGGGCCCGCCGCGAGCATCGCACTGCCAGGGGAAATCCTCTGCTCGAACTCGAACGGGCCGAAGCGCCGAGCCGGGCCGATGCGGCGGTGGAATCCGAGGAGCAGACCGGGGGCATCCTGCGGCTGCTGGACGAACTGCCGGCCGACCGGCGCACCGCCCTGAAACTGCATCTCGCCGGCTACTCGGCGGGAGAGATTGCCGCCATGTTCGACTGGAGTGCCGGACGAACCCGGAACCTGCTGCACCGGGCGCTCGAGACCCTGCGCCGGCGACTGACTGAACGTGGTCTGGCGCCACCCGGGAGTGGCGTATGACCGAGTTCGAGGAACTGCGCCGCCGGTTCGCCCCGGCCGCCGGTGCCAGGCCCGGCGATCGGGGAGCCTGCCCCTCCCCCGAGGATCTCGCCGCCGCCGCCGAGCGGCGGAGCGACGCCGATACGCGTCTGCGGATCCTGGAGCACGTGGCGACCTGCGCCGCCTGTCGCGAGGAGTTCGATTTGCTTCGCGCCGTGGCAGCCACCGGTCGCCGCGGGCCGATCCCGCGCTGGCTTCTCGTCGCCATCCCGCTCGCGGCCGCAGCAGTGCTGGTCCTCATCCTCCGTCCGGTCGGGCCCCCGGCCCAGCCGGTGGTTCGCAACGACGGGCCGGCGCTGCTGCTTCACACGGCCCGGCCCGAGGCCGGTGGGATCCGGGTCGCATGGCGGCCCTTGCCGTCGGCCGATCACTATGCGATCGAGGTGTTCACCCTGGCCGGCGACTCCGTCGCTCTGCTCGACAGTCGCGATACCACCCTGACGGTATCCCGCCCTCCCGGGGTGCCGGATTCGGCCCTCAGGTGGATGGTCCGGGCCTACCTGGCGGATGGACGGATCATCGAATCCGAGCCCGCCCGACTCCTCCAACCCGGTAGATGATCAGCAGCATTGCGACGCCCGCGACCCAGTAGGGCCAGTGGAGCCGGGGAGTCAACCGGACTCGCAGCGCTGGATCGCCGACCAGCTGCCACGCCGCCCACTCCGAGGTGCCGTCCTGGCGGCGGATCTCGAGCTTCGCCGCTCGGAGTGCCTCACCCGACGATCGTCCCCGCCGCAGCTCCTCATAGAACGCCCTGACCATCCGCTCGGCCCCCTCATCGGTGACCGGCCACGCCGTCGCCACCACGGCCCGCGCACCGGCGCCAAGCATCGCGGAGGTGAGCCCGACGATGCCCTCTCCGGCCACCAGCTGCCCGCCGGTGGTGCGACAGCCGGAGAGGACCACCAGGTCGGCGCCGATGTGCATGGACTCGAGTTCCGGGAGACGTACCACTCCATCGTCCGAGGGTCCCGGCGCGAGCACGATGCCGGTGTGGCTGGCACCCCAGCTGTCCACTCTGGCATGGACCGCGAGGTGCAGCACGGCGAGGCGCTCGGCCGCAGCCTGCCGGAAGGCGGTCGAGGTCGCCGCGGCGCCCAGCAGCGTGCGCGAGTGTGTCAGGCCGGCGGCCACGGCCCGCGCCTCCCGCGCGGCCCCCGGCAGAGCGGGAAGCTCCAGGAGGGGTCCCGCTCGTAATGGATCACCGAAGGCCACGACCTGGTCGGTCGAAGTTCCCTGTCGGCGCCGCAACTCGACCAGGAGCGATGCGGAGGGGACGATCGCGATCTCGTACCGCTCGATCAGCGCCCGGTCGTCGTTCGGCCGGAGGGTCTCGAACGGCGCGTCATGGAGCGGCCCATCGGGGACCACGATCAGCCGCGTGATGCCTGCGGGGAAGGTCGGGAGCACCGCGCCCAGCAGCATGGTGCCGACCCGCCGGCTCAGCCCGCCGGTCTCGTCTCCAGCCTGGAGCAGCGACTGCAGGCGGTGGAGGAGGGGGGCCAGGCTGTCGGCGGGAGGAAGCACCCAGTGGCGGATGTCGCGCGCGGTCACCGCGAACAGCGTGGTCGGCTCTCCCCGCCGACCGGCGACGAAGTCGAGCAGCGCCTCGTCCGGTCGCAGCGCGCGTTGAATTTCCTCGAGGGCATGTGACCCTCGCATGGCGTGGGCCCGGGCCGGGAGCGAGTCAGCCAGCGCGGCGTGCCCGATCACCCGGTCCAGCAGCTCCCTGGCCCGCACCGACTCCGCCAGGCGGAACCCCGCCGGAGCCCTGCCGCCTTGCGCCAGCGCCGCGATGACCCCGGCCGTGCCGAGGTCGGGGTCCACCAGGTCCACCGGAATCGCCAGTGCCGCGCGGCGGAGCTCGCGATCGTTGAGAGAGGCGCGCCAGCGGTCCAGGAAGGTCGACGCGCTGTCGAGGAGGAGCTCCGCGGTGCCCAGGTCGCCCAGCCGCGCGGCAACCTCCGCCCGTCGGGTGAGCACTGCCGCGTGGAGTGGGGGGAGCGACGCCGGTGCGTGCACCCGCGCGAAGGCGCGGGCGGCCGCGCGATAGTTGCCCTCCTCGAGCTCGAGCGACCCCTCCAGAAAGTCGAGGTCGATCCCTTCCCAGCCGGCGCCACCCGGCGTCCGGAGCCGGCGCAACCGCTCGAATTCGGCGCGGGCTCCTCGGTGATCCCCCGAGAGCCGCGCCAGGTCGAGCTCCCGCGCGGTACGGAGGGTCTCCCACCCAGGATTGGAGACGCTCCCCATCACCGCCTCGGCCCGGTCGAGCGCTTCCCGGGCCCGGCCGGGATTGCCCGCGCGGATCGCGAGCGCCGCCTCGGCGTCGTACACCCGGGCTTCCCCCCAGCGATCACCTTCGGTGTGCATCAGCAGCGCCGCCTGCCGGAATCGGACCGATGCATCCTCGACATCGAGCACCGCCGCGCTGATCTGGCCTAACAACAGGGTGGCCCACGCCTGGGTGGTCTTCCCCGCCGACTGGGCGGCGTCGATGTAGGAGGCCTCCAGCGCGCGCCGCGCCTCGCCCAGTTCACCCCGGAGACGCAGCACCTCGCCCAGGTAGCTGAGGGTCCCCGCCGCCCCCGCCTGGTCATGGCCCCTGGTCTGGGCCTCGGCAGCCTCCCGGAACGCCGCGATCGCCGAGTCGGTCTCTCCCAGCCGCAGCCACTCCCGCGCCGCCGACTCGCGACACACCCCCTCGGCCCGGAGACTTCCGGCCTGGCGGGCCAGGGTCACCCCGCGTGCCGCGTGGGCCAGCGCCCCCGATCCGGCACGCTGGCTCAACACGATAGCGGTGACGCATTCCAGCCGCGCGCCGACATAGGCGTCGCCGGCCGGCAGCCATCGACGGGCCCGGGCCAGGAGGAGACTCGCGGCGTCGCTGCCGGCGGTTCGCACCCGGACGCGGGCCAGGAGCGCCAGCAGATCCGCGGCCGACGCCGAGTCGCCGAGGCGCTCGGCATCCCGCGCGGCCAGGGTCAGCAGCGAGTCCGCCAGCGGGCGGTTGGCGCTGTCGATCGCGATCCGGCCCGGCATCGCCCGCGCTTCGACGGCGATGTTGTCTTCGATCCCTTCGCGGATGATCGATCGGGCGATGCTGTCGGCTTCGGCCAGTCGATAGGTGAGCCGTGCGATCTCGGCCAACCCCAGCCGCGCGGCGCGGTCGGCGGGGGGTGCGGCCCGCCAGCGGGCCGAAAGCCGCGGGAGGCTGTCGTGCTCGAGGGCGTGCTCCGCCGCCTCGAGGGTGCGCCGCGCCCGGACGGCGGCGCTGTCCGCTCGGGGAGGCCGGTGCGGGCCCTGCGCCACCAGGAGCAGGGCGATGGCCGGGGCCGGGATCACCGGGGCCGGGGGGTGTGAGAGAGCGGGAGAATCACTCCGTCAGACCTGAGAGGTGGGTTCACCGAGATGTACGGCAATCCCACCCGGGGAGCAACCGGTCCCCCTCGATCTTCCATCTCACCCCAGCGCGCCCGGAACCCCGATGAGCCAGCCTCCCGTCAGGTCCGCCCTTCGCCTGCTGTTCCCGATCGGCACGTCCCTCGCGGCCCTCGCCTGCGGCAGCGACAGCGGCGGGCCAGGTGGCGGGTCGGCCGGAAACGTGGGACTCGATCACGCCGCGGCGGTGCACGATTCCATTTCGGCGAACGGGGCGACGCTCACCACCACCTCCCACGGGGTGACCTACACGCTGACGATTCCCGCCGGCGCGGTGCAGACCCCCACCGAGGTCACCATGACTCCGGTCACCGGGATCGACACGCTGCCGCTGGAGCAACTGGTGGGAGCGGTGGACCTCCAGCCGCAGGGCCTGGTGCTGGGCAAGGCGGCGACGCTGCGGATCGCGGTGCCGCACAGCGCCGGTCCGGGGCTCGGTCTGGTGGGCTTCGACTATGAGGGCGATGGGGAGGACCTCAAGGCGCTGCTCCCGGTGGACAGCACCGGGTCGATCACTCTCTCGATCCGCCATTTCAGCGGCGCCGGAGCCGCCTATGCCACCCTGGGGCAGATCCAGCTCTTCGCGCCGTCCGGCCCCGGGAACGAGAGCCAGACCTACATCAATCGCCTGCTGGCATTGGTCAGCCTGGACCCGCGCGACTTCCTGGGCGAGTACACCGTCATGCGGGCCTGGTTCGACAGCGTCATCGCCCCCGGGGTCGAAAACGCCCCCAACGATGTCGCCCTGCTGGCCGCGGTGAGCGAGTACAACTTCTGGCGCCAGATCCAGACGCCCTCCAACCTTGTTCCGGACGATCCGGTACTGGCACCTGAGCGGGCCCGGATGGCCCAGCTGGCGCTCCCGGTGCTCCAGCTCGCCGCCAGTGAGAACAACACCCGCTGCAGCGACCTCAAGGATCTGTCCTTCGCCAACAACGTGCTCTACTGGCAGACCGTGGCCCATGATCTTGGCGTGGACACCGTCGGCTCCGGCCTCGATCGTGCGACCATCCTGGCCGGCCTCTGCATTCAGGTGGCGCTGCTCGATATCAGCTATCCCGATCCCCCGGTCGTGGGGCAGCCACACAGCCTGGACGCCGAGGCGGAACTGCGTTTCCCCTCCGATGGATCGCTCCTGGTCCAGCCGTTCAGCTTCACCATTACGCCGAGCGGCTTCCAGCAGGCCGGTCCCATCACCGGCTTCAGCGACGCCCTGGGCAATTTCACGACGGTGCTCACGCCCACCCGGGCGACGGTGTCGATCGGGATCAGCGCCTGCCTGTTTACCCCGGTGGTGCCCTACCTCGATGTGTGTGCCAGCACCGGGCTGGTCCGGGGGGCGACCGACCTGAGCGGGCTCTGGTCCGGTGGCGCGTTCTTCACCGGCATCGCCGACATGGTCATTACCCAGAACCAGAATGCCGTGCACGGCGACTACACCTCGGTCCCCGACCCCTTCAGCTCGACCGTCTCGGGGACCATCACCGCGACCCTCAACCTCGACACGCTGTTCGACTTCACGGTCGAGGTCAGGCATCAGCGGGGCTTCGATTGCCCCACCATTCTGAACGGCATCGGCCGGTTGAACGGAGCGAACCGCATCGCCGCCAGCGTGAGCGGGCCCAACTGCTTCGGATCGACCAGTGGATTTACCCTGCAGTTCGAGCGGGTGACGACGCCCTTCTCGGTCTCAGGGTACTACGCGCTCGATCCCACCAAGGACTGCAGCAACATCGCGATCGACTGTGCCGAGGTCCTCCAGCAGGGGAACCACCTGCTGATTCACATGGGATCGGGGACCTGGGACGCCACCGTGAGCGGGACCGACTACTCGGGCACCCTCCTGGGCCTGGGCTCGTGCATCTTCCAGCTCTGCCCCGGTGGCCCCAGGACGTCCATCTCCGGCAGCTTCACCGCCGGCAGCCTCTCCGGCACGGTGACCGATCCGTCGCTCGGGACCGTGACGTTCTCGCTGCCGAAGGCTCAGTAGCGGGCACTTCGCCGCGGGCATTGACGGCCGGACGCCAGGGCTCCACCCTCCAAGGGCCCTCAACCCGGCCCTCAATGCGCTCAGCCCTTCTCGCCGTCGTACTCGCGGTCCTCCTCTGGTCCGGCGTCGCGCCGCACGACCGCTTCACCTGGTTCCTCGAAGTGGCGCCGGTCCTGATCGGCATTCCCATCGTGCTCCTCACCGCGCGGCGCTTTCCCCTCACGCCGCTGGTGTGCACCCTCCTCGCGATCCACGCCTGCATCCTGATGGTCGGCGGGAAGTACACCTACGCCGAGGTGCCGCTGGGGTACTGGGTGAGCGGGGTGATGGGATGGACCCGCAACAACTACGACCGGCTGGGCCACTTCGCCCAGGGATTCGTGCCGGCGATCGTGGCGCGGGAGATCCTGCTCCGGCGCTCACCGCTTGCGCGCGGGAAGTGGCTCGCGTTCATCGTGGTCTGTATCTGTCTCGCGATCAGCGCCACGTATGAGCTGGTCGAGTGGGGCACCGCGATCTCGACGGGGACCGCCGCCGACGCCTTCCTCGGCACCCAGGGCGATCCCTGGGACACCCAGGAGGACATGGCCATGGCGGGCATCGGCGCGATCGCCGCGCTGGTGACGCTCACCCGGGTGCATGACCGCCAGCTCGAACGACTCGGCCCGGGCTGAGCCGCCGGCCGGCCGGGCCCGCCCGAAACCGCGCCCCCGCCTCCGCGTAGAGCCAGCCACACTCTCCCACCGGCTCCTCCGATGAACCCGCGCCACCCTGCGGCCGCGCTCGGCCTCATCCTCTCGCTCGCCGCCTGCGCCACCGCGGCCGCCCAGTCCCCGGCCCTCGACGACACCGCCCGCCGCGCGATGGTGGATTCGCTGGCCCGCGCGCTGGTCGCGCGGTACGTCTTTCCCGAGGTGGGCGAGCGGCTCGCGGCCGAGCTCCGGAAGCGCACCCAGGACGGTGAGTACGACCAGCTCACCCCCTCGGACCTCGCCAGCAGGATCACCGGCGACCTCTACGCCATCGCACACGACGGACATCTCCGGGTCCTCCGGCGGCCGGAGGGCGGGGTCCTGCCCGGCGGCGGCGATCCCGCCGCGCAGGCGGCCTTCGCGCGGAGCGTGAACTACGGCATCGCGCGGGTGGAGGTCCTGCCCGGCAACGTCGGCCTGCTGGAGCTCCGCGGGTTCCTCCCGGTGGGAAGCGTCCGGGAGGCGCTGCTCGACGCGATGCGCAAGCTCGGCAAGGTCGACGCGCTCATCATCGACCTCCGCCGTAACGGCGGCGGCGAACCCGAGACCGTCGCCCTCCTCTCCAGCATGCTCTTCCCCAGGGGGCAACGGGTTCACCTCAATGACCTGCACTGGCGGGAGGGGAACCGGGTCGACCACTACTACACCGATCCCGATCTCGACGTGCCGCGCATCAGCGGGCCGGTCTACGTCCTCACCAGCCGCCGGACCTTCAGCGCCGCCGAGGAGTTCACCTACAACCTCAAGCAGCTCAAGCGGGCCACCCAGGTCGGGGAAACCAGCGGCGGCGGCGCCAATCCCGGCGAAGGCGTCCCGCTTCCCGCCGGCTTCGACGTCTTCCTGCCGACCGGCCGGGCGGAGAACCCGATCTCGCATGACAACTGGGAGGGAAAGGGCTGCGTGCCCGAGGTACCGACCAGTGCCGAGGACGCGCTCGCAACCGCGCACCGCCTCGCGCTCGAGAAGCTCGGCCGGTCAGGGACGTGAGGGGGGGCCGGAGGCTGGGGGTCGGGGGTCGGGGGTAGGGGGCCGGAGGCGGGAGGCCGGAGGCTGGGGGTCGGGGGTAGGGGGTAGGGGGCTGGAGGCAGGAGGCCGGAGGCCGGAGGCTGGGGGACGGGGGACGGGGGACGGGGCCGGAGGCTGGCGGAGGCCGGGGGCGGGGCAGGTGCGCGGGAGCAGGGGGCGAAGCGCGGGACGTAAGTGAGCCCGTCCCCTATGAGGGCTCACCTGTCGAGCGAACTTGAGTCCCGCGATGAGCCCCTCTGCTCCCGCGAATCTGCAACTTGTGCCTGGCATCTACATGGTTCTGCGAAGGCACACCCGGCGCGCGAACTTGAGTCCCGCCATGAGCCCCTCTGCTCCCGCGAATCTGCAACTTGTGTCTGGCATCTACATGGTTCTGCGAAGGCTCACCCGGCGCGCGAACTTGAGTCCCGCGATGAGCCGCCCCCTGCTCCCGCGTACCTGCCCACATAGGCCCGGACATCGAACTTCTTCTCCGCCGCCCTGAGCGACTGGTAGCGGATGTTCCCGTAGATCGGCCGGGGATAGAACGGCCGGTCGAACTTCCCGAACGTCCACATGATCCCGCCGTAGCTGTTCGGATCCCGGCCGTCGAGCGAATACTTGTTGTTCAGGTGCTCCAGCACGCCCAGGCACTCGGCGGCGTTCCGGGTCCACATCAGCACCGCCTTCCCCCACAGCATCCGCATGTAGTTGTGCATCCACCCGTCGCGGAGGTAGGAGCGCTGGGCCGCGTTCCAGAGCTCGCTCCCGGTCCGCGCCTGTTCCATCTCCTCGAGCGTGTAGAGCTCGGGCCGCGGGTCTGACTCGTGGGCCGCGAGCTGCTCCCGGGCCCAGCGCGGGATCCCCTCCACCGTGCGGTGCTTCGGGTTGAAGTGGCAGAAATTGTGCGAGACCTCGCGCCAGGTGAGCGCCTCGTCGAGGAACCTGGCGTACTGCGCCTCCGGCCCCGCCTCGCGCGCGGCGAGGAGGATCTCATGGATCGAGAGGTTGCCGAAGTGGAGCCAGGGGGAGAGCCGGCT
>DASZPT010000331.1:0-5400 GCA_035549935.1 Gemmatimonadales bacterium | reverse complement strand
ACACGGTCCTGATTACCGAGAACGGCGCCGAGAACCTGACGGCGGGGGTGCCGGCGGCGGTGGAGCGCGTCCTGGCGCTGATGAAGGAGCGGGGGGTGAATGACGCGTTCAGTCCGGCGGGGGCGAGCGGGACGCGGTAGCGCGTTTCCCCGCGCCGGCCGGCGTCGGGATGATGCCGGCGCCCCGAGGCGTGAGCGCCGAGATTCAGTAGTTCGGGGGGGGCCCCCGCGGCCCGCGTCGCCCCACCCTCCCCCGCCCGGTTGCCCGGGCCAGCCCGGGCAACCCTCCCCCTGCCTCCGTCGTCTATTCCCTGATCAGCCGCACGCCCGCCCCCGCCAGGGGCCGGTCATCCCCGACAACCGACGTCTGACCATGCGCTACCTGAGCGACCTCGCCCGCGACACTCGGCTAGCCCTCCGGCTGCTCCGCCATCGGATGGGATTCGCCCTCACCGCCGTCCTCCCCCTGGCCCTGGGCCTGGGGGCCGCCACGGCGATGTACAGTGTGGTCGACGGCGTGATGCTCCGGCCCCTGCCGTTCCTGCGTCCGGCGGAGCTGGTCAGCATCTGGGGCACGGAGCAGCAGTGGCGGCAGGACAACGCCAATGCGATCGCATGGGACCGCGTGGTCCTGGGCAAGGCCGACTACCTCGCGCTGCGGGAACGGGCCCGGAGCCTGGCGGGGGTCGCATTCTGGGGGCGGGGCGGCGGCATGCTGGCGGATGAGAACGGGGCCTTCGCCCCCGTCCGGGCCGTCACGGTCTCGTCGACCATGTTCGATGTGCTCGGCATCCGGCCGATGCTGGGGCGCACCTTCCGGCCGGGCGAGGATGTCCGGAACGGACCCGCGGTGGCGATGCTGAGCTGGGAAGCCTGGCAGCGGAGCTTTGGGGGGGACGACGCGATCGTCGGACGGAGCGTCACCTTCGACGAGCGCTCCTGGACCGTCATCGGGATCGTGCCCCCGGGGACGCGGCTCGACCGGGCCTCCGCGCCGCCGTCGCTGTGGATCCCCGCCTTCCAGTCCCCGTTCGACGACGCCGAGCGGCATAACCGGAGTTACCGGGGCGTGGCGCGCCTCGCGCCGGGGGTCACGCTGGAGCAGGCGAGCCGCGAGGTCGGACAGATCGTTGCGGAGGTGAAGACGAGCTGGAAGGGCAGCCCGGAAGGTACCGGCGGGCGGGTGGTGAGCTACCAGGACGACCAGACGGCGTCGATCCGTCCGTCGCTCCTGATCCTCTCAGCCGCGGTCACCCTCCTCATGCTCATCGCCTGCGTGAATCTCTCGATCCTGCTCCTCGGCGAGGCGGCCCGCCGCCAGCCGGAGCTCGCGGCCCGCACCGCGCTGGGCGCCGCGCCCGGCCGGCTGGCCCGTCAGCTCCTCACCGAGAGCCTGGTCATCGCGGCGGTTGGAGCCATCCTGGGCGGCGCCGCGGGGTGGGGGCTCACGCGGGTGCTGGTCCGCCTCGCGCCGGGCAACATCCCGGGGCTGTCGGATGTCCAGGTCGACCTGCGCGTCCTCGCCTTCACCGCCGCAGCCGGCATCCTGGCCGGACTGGCCACGGGCATCCTGCCGCTCTTCGCCCTCCTCCGCTGGGGCAGCCCGTCGCTCCCCGGCGGCGCGGGGCGGCACACCGCCAGAGGCGAACGGCTCATGCACCGGGGGCTGGTGGGCGCGGAAGTGGCGCTGTCGATGGTGATGCTGGTCGGCTGCGCCCTCCTTGGCCGCTCGCTGATCCGGCTCTCCGAGGTGGACCCCGGCTTCACGCCGCGGGGCCTGGTCCTGGCGGAACTCAGCGCGCCACGCTCACTCATCACCGACAGCGCGGCGGTGGTGAACTTCACCGACGCGGCCCTCAGGGAGCTGGCGGCGATCCCGGGCGTCGCCGGGGTGAGCGGCGCCAACGCCGGCCTCTTCAACGGGAACTCGAGCAGCTCGCCGATCCGGGTGGTGGGCCGGGGCGAGGATCAGCCCCTCCGCGCCATTCAGCAGCGGGTCGTCCTCCCCGGCTATTTCCGCACTCTCGCTCTGCCGCTGCTCGCCGGACGGGACTTCACCGCGGCGGACAACGCCTCCTCGACCCCGGTCGCCATCCTTTCGCAGGCGGCGGCGCGGCGCGACTTCCCCGGCGAGTCGCCACTGGGCCAGCGGGTCGTCTGGCAGGGCCGCGAGTGGACCGTCATCGGGGTCGCGGCCGACGCGCACTACACCGGGCTCGACACGGCATTTCAGCCGACCATCTACCTCCCGAACGCGCAGTGGGCCGGGAGCTGGATGACCTTCCTGATCCGGGCCGGCGGCAGCGGCGACGACGCGCTCCTGGCCCGCGCCATCCGCGAGCGGATCGGCGCGCTCAACTCCACCATCGCCTTCAGCGCGGTCGAGCCGGTGCCGGCCCTGGTGCAGCGCTCGTATGGTGAGGAGCGCTATCGCGCCCTGCTCGGCTCGCTCTTCGGCGTGGTGGGAACGGTGCTCGCGGCCTTCGGCATGTTCGGGGTGATCGCCCGATCGGTGGCGCGGCGGATGCGGGAGGCGGGCATCCGCGCCGCACTCGGCGCGCCGGCCTGGTCGCTCACCCGCCTCATGCTCCGGGAGACGGTCATCGGGGTTTCGATCGGCCTCCTCGTGGGTGTGCCACTCGCCGCGCTGCTCGCCCGCGGGCTCACGCCATATCTCTTTGGCATCACCGCGTTCGACCCGCTGGCCTACCTAGGTGCGCTCATGCTCTTCGGGATCGCGGCCGCAATCGCCACGGTCCCGCCGGCCCGTCGCGCGGGCAGCGCCGACCCGGCGGTGGTACTCAAGGCGGAGTGAGAAGGGATCGAGAGGCGGGGACCGTCAGGAGCGGCCGGCCAGCACCTGGTTCAGCATGCCTCGCGCCTCGTCGACGATCCGGGTGAGGTGCCCGGCATCGCGGAAGCTCTCGGCGTAAAGCTTGTAGACGTTCTCGGTTCCGCTGGGCCGCGCCGCGAACCAGCCGTTGGCGGTCGTCACCTTGAGCCCGCCGATCGGCGCGCCATTCCCCGGTGCGTGGGTGAGCTTCGCGGCGATCGGGTCGCCGGCGAGGGTGGTGGCCTTCACCGCGTCGGCCGTGAGCCGCTTGAAGCCGGCCTTTTCCGACGGGGTGCAGGGGGTGTCGATCCGGGTGTAGACCGGGGCGCCCAGCCGGGCGGTCAGCTCCCGGTAGTAGAGACCGGGGTCCTTGCCGGTCACGGCGGTGATCTCCGCCGCGAGGAGGCAGAGGAGCAGCCCGTCCTTGTCCGTGGTCCACACCGAGCCGTCGCGCCGGAGGAAGCTGGCGCCCGCGCTCTCCTCGCCGCCGAAACAGCAGCTCCCGTCGAACAGTCCCGGGGTGAACCACTTGAACCCCACGGGTACCTCGAGCAGCTCGCGGCCCAACTCCGCGACCACGCGATCGATCAGCGCACTGGACACCAGCGTCTTGCCGACCTTCGCCGAGCGCGACCACCCGGTGCGGTGGGTGAGCAGGTAGTGGATCGCGACGGCGAGATAGTGGTTCGGATTGAGGAGCCCGGACGACGGCGTCACGATCCCGTGGCGATCGGCATCGGGGTCCGAGCCGAAGGCGATGTCATACTGGTCCTTGAGCCGCACGAGGCCGGCCATCGCCTGGGGACTCGAGCAGTCCATCCGGATCTTCCCGTCGTGGTCGACCGACATGAAGCGGAAGGTCGGGTCCACCGCCGGGTTCACCACGGTGAGCCGGAACCCGTACCGCTCCGCGATCCTCGCCCAGTACTCCAGCGATGACCCGCCAAGCGGGTCCACCCCGATCGACAGCCCGCGCCGGCGGATCGGCTCGAAGTCGATCACGCTGTCGAGCGCATCGATGTAGCCCGCCGCCAGGTCCTCCTGCCTGGTGGTGGGCGCCGCGAGCGCCGCCTCCCAGGAAATGCGCCGCACTCCGCGGTTCCCCTCGCGGAGCAGGGCGTTGGCCCGCTGCTGGATCCAGCCGGTGACCTCGGTATCGGCGGGGCCGCCGTTGGGCGGGTTGTACTTGAAGCCGCCGTCCTGGGGCGGGTTGTGGGACGGGGTGATGACGATGCCGTCCGCCATACCGTTCCGAGTTCCGCGTTCCGAGTTCCGAGTATTGAAGGTGAGGATCTGCCTCGAAATCACCGGTGTTGGCGTATAGCCGTCCCCCCGCTGGCAGACGACCTGGACCCCGTTCGCCGCGAGGACCTCGAGGGCGGTGCGCTCGGCGGCATGCGACGCGGCGTGGGTGTCCTTGCCGAGAAAGAGCGGCCCGCCGATGCCCTGGGCGGCGCGGTACTCGGCGATCGCCTGGGTGATCGCCAGGATGTGGGCTTCGGTGAACGTCCCGTCGAACGGCGTGCCGCGGTGGCCGCTGGTGCCGAAGGCCACCATCTGGGTCGGGTCGTCAAGGTTCGGGGTCCGGGTGTAGTAATCCCGTTCCAGGCGGGCGACGTCGATGAGGAGCTCCGGGGGGGCGGGACGGCCGGCAAGGGGGTGCATGCCGCAAAGTCTGGCCTCCCCCGGAGATCATCGCAAGCAGATCTCGCCATTCGGCGTTCCGGACCACATCTTGAGGCATGGCTGCCCCGGACCTCCGCACCACCTCGATCGCCATCCCCGGCGGGACCCGCCCGCGGGACGAAGAACTCGACCTCTTCGGCCTCACGCATATCGGCCGGGTCCGGAAGACCAACCAGGACCACTTCATGCTCTGCACCGTGCACCCGCAGGTCCAGATGCACGGCACCAGCCTGCCCCGCCCCGAGGAACTGCCGCTGCGGGGTGAGCGCCTGGCGACGATCATGCTGGTCGCGGATGGCGTGGGGAGCACCGCCGGCGGTGGCGAGGCGAGCCAGCTCACCGTGGAGACCATCACCCGCTACGTGGCGTCGAGTCTGCGCTGTTACCACGCCGCCGGCTCGCGGGAAGACCATGAGTTCGAGCAGGCGCTCCGCTCCGCGGCCTTCGAGGCCCATGCCGCGGTGAAGAGCGAGGCGGCCACCCGGCCCGAGCCGGGGCGGATGGCCACCACGATGACGCTCGCGATCGTCATCTGGCCCTGGGTGTACGTGGTCCAGGTGGGCGACAGCCGCTGCTACCACTATCTCGATGGCACGCTCCGCCAGGTGACGCGGGATCAGACCATGGCCCAGGCCCTGGTGGACGAGGGGGCGCTGCCCCAGGAGAGCCTGCACACCTCGCCCCTGAGCCACGTCCTGGTGAGCTCGATCGGCGGGGACTCGGCGGCGCCGGAGGTCACCCGGCTCGACATCCACGATCGCAACTCGGTCCTCCTCCTCTGTTCCGACGGCCTCACCAAGCATGTCTCCGACGCCGAGATCGCGGCGGCGATCGGGTCGATGCAGTCCTCCGAGCAGCTCTGCCACGCGCTCCTGCAGATGG
>DASZPT010000330.1:0-9740 GCA_035549935.1 Gemmatimonadales bacterium | reverse complement strand
TGGTCGTACGAGGTGGCCGATACCAAGCTTTCCCGCGAGGCGAAGGCCGGCGCGCTGCTCCAGGTCCTGCTCTATGCCGATATGCTGGCGTCTCTCCAGGGCGCCGAACCGGAGCAGGTCCACCTGGTCCTCGGCGGGCCGGAGCCGCGGCCGGCGGCGTTCCGGGTCCGGCACTACGCGGCCTACTTCCGTTCGGTGCGGGAGCGCTTCGTCGCGTTCGCGTCCTCGACCCGCGACCTCCCTCGCGCGGTCGATCCCGTTCCGCACTGCGACCTGTGCGACTGGCAGACGGTCTGTGAGGCGGAACGTCGCGAGGTCGATCACCTGTCCTTTGTCGCCGGCATCAGCCGCCAGCAGCGGACGTCGCTGGCGGCCGCCGGGATTCCCACCCTGGAGGCGCTCGCGTCACTCGACGCGGAGCGCCTTCCCCGGGTCGACGGGATGAAGCCCGGCCCCTTCGCACGGATTCACCGGCAGGCGCTGATCCAGCTCGAGGGCCGGCGGCGGGGAACGCCGGTGCACGAGCTGCTCGAGCCGGTGGTCGCGAACCAGGGGCTGGCCGGCCTCCCGGCGCCCTCCGCGGGAGACCTCTTCTTCGATCTCGAGGGCGACCCGTGGTTCGAGAACGCCGGCATCGAGTACCTGTTCGGTGTGGCCGATGCCACCGGCGCCTACACCGGCCGGTGGTCGCTCGGGTCCCCGGAGGAACGGGCGACCTTCGAGTGGTTCATCGATATGGTCGTGGCCCGGCGGCGCGAATTTCCCGATCTCCACGTCTATCACTTCGCGCCCTACGAGCCAACGGCGCTCAAGCGCCTGGCCGGCCGCTACGATACCCGGATCGACGCGCTGGACGACCTGCTGCGCGGCCAGGTCTTCGTCGACCTCTACCGGGTGGTGCGGCAGGGCCTGCGGGCCTCGGTGGAGAGCTACTCGATCAAGAAGCTGGAGCGATTCTACGGCTTCGTGCGCGGGCAGGACCTGCGGGAGGCGAATCGCGCCCTCGCCAACTTCGAGGCGTGGCTCCAGCTGGGTGGCGCCACCGACGGCGCCGCCGCGCTGCTTGGCGCTATCGAGGGCTACAACCGCGACGATTGCCTCTCGACGCTGGCGCTCCGTGACTGGCTGGAGACGCTCCGGGGCGAGCTCGCGCGCCAGGCCGGTGCTCCCGTGCCGCGTCCCGGCGCCCCGGAGGGGGAGATCCCGAAGGAGCAGGCCGAGAGGCTCGGCGTGGTGCGCGAGCTGATGGCGCGGCTCCTCGACGGGATGCCCGAGGATGTGGACGTGTGGTCCCCCGAGGCCCGGGGGCGCTGGCTCCTCGCCCAACAGCTCGAGTATCACCGCCGCGAGAACAAGTCGGCCTGGTGGCGCTACTTCGACTGGTTGACCCAGAGTACTGACCAGCTGATCGAGGATCCCGCGGCGCTCGGCGGGCTCGAGTACGAGGGGGTGGTGGCGACGGTGAAGCGCTCGCTGGTGCACCGCTACCGCTTCCCGCCCCAGGAACACCGACTCGACGTCGGGGCGGAGGCCCGGGACACGGCCACGGGGAAGTCGCCGGGAGAGATCGTCGCGATCGACGAGGTGGCGCGCACGATCGATCTCAAGCGGGGCAGGGCAAGCGACGTCCCCCATCCGGTCTCGCTCATCCCCTTCGAACTCGTGCCCGACGAGGTCCTCCGCGAGAGCCTGCAGCGGATCGCCCGGGCCGCGCTCGCGACGGGACTCTCCACTTCCGGCCCGGCCGAGGCGACCATCGACCTGCTGCTCGCCCGCCCGCCGCGCATTGCCGGAGGCGGGTCCACCCTTCTCGAGCCGGGGGAGTCGCAACTCGACGCCGCCATCCGCCTGGGTCGCTCCCTCGACCGCTCGATTCTGCCGATTCAGGGCCCGCCCGGGACGGGGAAGACCTACACCGGCGCCCGCATGATCCTGGCGCTGCTCGAGCAGGGGAAGCGCGTCGGAGTGACCGCCACCAGTCACACGGTGATCGGCAATCTCCTCGCCGAGGTCTGCAAGGCAGCGCGGGAAGCCGGCCGGCCGGTGCGGGGGATCCAGAAGGCCGGGCCGGAACAATGGTGCAGGTACGACGAGATCGAAGCGACCGGGAACAACGCCGCCGTGCTCGACGCGCTGACCTCCGGCACCGCGCGGCTGGCCGCCGGCACCGCCTGGCTCTGGAGCAGAGAGGAAATGGCCGGCGCGGTCGATGTGCTGTTCATCGACGAGGCCGGCCAGTTCTCCCTCGCCAACGCCCTGGCCGTGACCCCGGCCGCCGGGAGCGTCGTGCTCCTCGGCGACCCGCGGCAACTGCAGCAACCGCAGCAGGGACTGCACCCGCCGGGGGCGGACCTCTCCGCGCTGGATCACCTGCTCCAGGGACGGGAGACCCTCGCGGCGGACCGTGGCCTCTTTCTCGACGAGACCTGGCGGCTTCACCCGGCGATCTGCGCGTTCACCTCGGAGGTCTACTACGAGGGACGCCTCCATGCCCGGGCGGGCTTGGAGCGTCAGGGCCTCGCCGCCGGCGGACCGCTCCCGTCCGCCGGTCTGTTTCGCATTCCATGCCGCCACGCCGGGAACGACAGCGAGTCGCCGGAGGAAGTCGGCGCCGTCAGGCGACTGGTCGAGCGGGTCCTGGCCGCGGGGCTCACCTGGACCGACCGCGATGGCGCGGTGCACCCGGTCACCGTCGAGGACATCCTGATCGTGGCCCCGTACAACGCGCAGGTCGGGGCGATCGCGGAGCGGCTCCCGCCCGGGGCGCGGGTCGGTACCGTCGATCGGTTCCAGGGGCAGCAGGCCCCCATGGTGATCTACTCGATGGCGACAAGCAGTCCCGACGATGCGCCGCGGGGGATGCCGTTCCTCTACAACCCCAACCGGCTCAACGTGGCCACCTCCCGGGCCCGGTGCCTGGTGATTCTCCTGGCGAGCGAGCAGCTCTTCGTCCCGGTCTGCCGGACACCCGGGGAAATGCGGCTCGCCAGCGGGCTCTGCCGCTACCTCGAGCTGTCCCGGCCGATCGAGGTCGCATGAGCCCGCGTCCCCGTGCCCGGCGGGTCTCCAAGGCCGAACGCTGGCTCAACCTCCTCGCGTTCCTGCTCGACCGGCGATACCCCGTCTCGCGCGAGCAGATCCTGAGCGAGGTGGAGGACTACCGGGACGACTGGCTGACCCGCGACCGGAAGACCCAGGAGTCGGTGCGGCGGAAGTTCGAGCGGGACAAGCGCGAGCTCAGGGAACTCGGGATCGTGATCGAGCCACGGGCCCAGAAGATCCAGGCCGAGCACACCGCCGGGGAGGTCGAGGCGTACCTGCTCCAGCCACGGGATTTCTACCTGCCGTACCTCGAGGTCGCCGCCGGTCCCCGGTCCCAACCCCGTCCCTACAGTCTCCCCTCCCTCCCGGTGACCCTCGAGGAGCTGGCCATGCTCCGCCGCGCCGCCGAGCGGGTGCTCTCCCTGGGCGAAACGCCGCTCGGCCCCTCGGCGGCCTCCGCGCTGCGGAAGCTCTCGTTCGATCTCCCCGCGATGACCGGGGCCGAGCGGGAATCCCTGGCCGCCCCAGTGGACGAGACCTTCCGGAAGGTCTTCGCCGTGCTCCGCTACGGCATCGAACATCGGCGGAGGATCGCCTGCCGCTACTACTCGATCGGCCGTGACACGGAGGAGGACCGCGACCTCGAGCCCTATGCCCTGATGCTCATCTGGGGACACTGGTACTGCGTCGGCCGCTCGCGAGACGCGATCCGGGTCTTTCGCCTGAGCCGCATGCGACGGGCCGAGGCGTACATCGGTGGGGACGGCGGGTACGAGATCCCCCGTGACTTCTCGGTGCGGGACTACCTCGACCGCGCCCCGTGGGAGCTGTCCGAGTCGCCGCCGGTGTCCGTCCGCATTCGCCTCGCCTTCCCCCATTCCCGCTGGGTGATGGCCGAGGGCCTCGGACGGGTGATCGAAGCCCTCGACGGCGCGGGCGGGGCGGTGCTGGAATTCCAGGTGCGAAGCGTCGATCCCTTCCTCCGCTGGCTCCTGCCCTTCGGCACCCAGGTCGAGGTGCTGTCTCCAGTGTCCCTCGCCGCGCTGCTCGAGACCGAGCGACACCGGGTCCGGGCGCTCTACTCCTGACATGACCGAGATCGCCGAAGCGCAGATCCAGCGGCTGATCCTCCTGGTGGCCTGGATGTCACAGCGTGACACCGGGGAGCCGGTCAGCTATCGCACCGCCGCGCGCGGGCTCGGTGTGCCGGAGCAGACCCTCCAGGCGGACCTGCAGGTGCTGCTCGACCTGACCGACTCCTACAAGAGCTGGCTCGGAAGCCTCCGCGTCTCGATCACCGGGGACGGCTTCACCCTCGGGAGCCGGGGCGCGTTTCAGCGCCCGCTGCGTCTCAGCCAGGACGAGCTGCTCGCCATGGCGATCGGCCTCGACGGGGTCCGTGGCGGCCGCGCGCTCGCCGAGAAACTGCAGGGCCCGAGGCGGCCCCCGGTCGACCTCGACGGGAGCGAACGATCGTGGGCCATGGGGCCGACCCCCGGCCCCGGCATCGCCGGGGTGCTCGAGATCCTGCGCTCGGCGCGGGACCATCACCGGAAGGTGGATCTGCTGTATTGCGGCAGCGACGCGGAGGCCTCGCGCCGGATCGTCCATCCTTACCAGGTACTGCAGTCGGCGAAGGTGTGGTACCTGGTGGCCTGGTGCGAAAAGGCCAATGGCATCCGCCACTTCCGCGCGGAGCGGATCCTCGGACTGACCGAGCTGGAAGAGGCGTTCGAGCCGGTGGCGCGCCCGCCCGCCATCCGGACCGGGAGCGACCTCATGGCGGGTGGCGAAACGCTGGCCGCGACGGTGGCGTTCAGTCCGAAGATCGCGCGCTGGATCCGGGAGCAGTATCCCGAAGGCACGGTCGGGCCGGACGGCCGCTACCATGTCCGCTTCCAGGTGGCCGATCCCCGCTGGATGATCCGCGAGGTCCTGCAGTACGGAGCGGAAGCCGAGCTGGTCGCGCCGGAGGGCCTGCGCGAGCTGATGCGGCGGTGGCTGGCGTGATCCCGGCCATCTCGCTCTTTGCCGCCCTTCCCGCTACCCTTGACCTCCCGCTCTCCGGAATCCCCCATGACCCAGGTTCGTGTTCTGGTTGGAACGAAGAAAGGCGCCTTCGTCCTCACCGCCGACGGCACGCGGAAGGACTGGAAGGTCTCCGGTCCGCACTTCGCCGGGTGGGAGATCTACCACGTCAGCGGCTCACCCGCCGACCCGAACCGCCTCTATGCTTCGCAGTCGAGCGGCTGGTTCGGGCAGAAGATCCAGCGCTCCGACGACGGCGGCGCCACCTGGGAGCCGGTCGGCGACGCTTTCCTCTATGACGGTCCCACCGGGACCCACCAGTGGTACGACGGCAGCCAGCATCCCTGGGAGTTCAAGCGGGTCTGGCATCTCGAACCGTCGCTCGGCGATCCCGACACCGTCTATGCCGGGGTCGAGGACGCGGCCCTGTTCCGGACCACCGATGGCGGGAAGACCTGGGCCGAGATGCCCGGCCTCCGCACCCACCCCTCCGGCGCGCAGTGGTCCCCCGGCGCGGGCGGAATGGGGTTGCACACGATCCTCATCGATCGCGGCAACTCGCGCCGCATGTTCATCGCGATCTCCGCGGCCGGCGCCTTCCGGAGCGAGGATGCGGGCGTCAGCTGGACCCCGATCAACCGCGGGCTCCACTCGCAGTACATCCCCGATCCCACCGCCGAGGTGGGGCACTGCGTGCACCGACTGGCGATGCACCCGTCGCGCCCCCAGGTGCTCTACATGCAGAAGCACTGGGACGTGATGCGCAGCGACGATGCCGGCGACTCGTGGCACGAGGTGAGCGGAGACCTGCCCACCGACTTCGGCTTCGTGATCGACGTCCATGCCCACGAGCCCGAGACGATCTTCGTCGTCCCGATCAAGAGCGACTCGGAACATTTCCCCCTCGACGGGAAGCTCCGGGTCTACCGGAGCCGGAGCGGCGGCCACCAGTGGGAACCGCTGACCCGGGGGCTGCCCCAGCGGGACTGCTACGTGAACGTCCTGCGCGACGCGATGGCCGTCGACACCCTCGATCCCTGCGGCATCTACTTCGGAACCACCGGCGGTCAGGTCTACGGCTCCGCCGACGGGGGCGACACCTGGGCCCCGCTGGTGCGTGACCTCCCCGCCGTTCTGTCGGTGGAGGTGCAGACGCTTGCCTGAGGTGACGATCCGGGTCCTGCTCCCGACTCACCTCAAGACCCTGGCGAAGGTGACGGACGAGGTCCGGCTCGCCGTCGCCTCGCCGGTGACCATCGGCGCCACGCTCGGCGCCCTGGAGGCCCGCTTCCCCGTCCTGCGGGGCGCCATTCGCGATCACGGCACCCTCCGGCGCCGCCCCTTCGTGCGTTACTACGCCTGCGAGTCCGACCTCTCCCTCGACCCGCCCGAGACCCCGCTGCCGGCGCCGGTGGTCCAGGGCGCCGAGCCGTTCATGATCGTGGGGGCCGTGGCCGGCGGATAGCACGCTGAAACACCGGTCCCTCCCGCCCGTACTGGCCTAATTACTCTTTCGGAGTAATTGGTGCCCCTCGATCCGCTCGAGTACCACGTTCTCCTCGCCCTCGCCGCCGGCCCCCGTCACGGCTACGCCATCAAGGATGCCGTGGCGGCCGAGTCGGCCGGGGCCATCGCCCCGCGCGCCGGCTCGCTCTACCGCGTCATCGCCCGGCTCCTCACCGCGCGCCTGGTGGCCGAGGTGGAGCCGGGGGCCGATGCCCCGTCGCACCCCGGGGGCCCGCGCCGCTACTACGCCCTCACCGCCGCCGGCCGCCGGGCCCTCGGCGCCGAGGCCGCCCGGCTCCGCGCCGCCGCGGCCATGGCGGAGAAGCGCCTCGGTCTCGCCCGGGGGCGCTGATGCTGTCACTCCTCCTGTTCCTGGTCCGGCTCTTTCCCGAGGCCTTCCGCGAACGCTTCGGCGATGAACTGCGTCACCAGGTCCGGGAGGACTTCCTGCGGGCGCGGTCGCGCGGCCCGGGAGCGGGCGCGTGGTTTGTCGCGACCGAGTCACTCAACCTGATCCGCTCCGCCACCGCCGAGTGGTGGGCACCCACCTGGACCGGGCCGGTCGACCTGCCCGCGGAGGCCGAGACGATGCGGGGTTCCCTGAGCGAATGGGCGATGGACTTCCGACACGCCGCCCGGGCACTGCGCCGCACCCCCGGGTTCACCGGTCTCGCGGTCGGCACCCTGGCGCTCGCCATCGGCGCCAACGCGGGACTCTTCGGGGTGGTGAACACGGTGCTGTTCAATCCGCTCCATTTCCCCGAGCCTGACCGCCTCGTCTACATAGCCGCCTCGGCCCCCGGGACCGACATGCCGGAGGAGTTCGGGGTCTCCGACGAATTCTTCCTGCAGTACCGGGAGCAGTCGAAGCAGCTGAGCGGGGTCGCGACCTTCAACAGCTTCACCTCGACGCTCCGGACCCCCGACCGGGTCGAGCGGATCCGGATGTCGGCGCCGTCGTGGACGATGTTCCAGACCCTCGGCGCCTCGCCCATCCTGGGCCGGAGCTTCACTGCCGAGGACGAGAGCCGCGTGACGGTGATCAGCTATGCCCTGTGGAGCTCGTGGTTCGGGCGCGACCCGTCGGTCATCGGCAAGCAGTTCTATGTCGCGGGGCGGGACCGGACGGTGATCGGCGTGATGGGCCGCGACTTCCGCTTCCCGGACAACGGCACCCTCCTCTGGTTCCCCAACCCTATCGGGCTCGACAGCGTCCAGCCGGGGCGGTTCGGGGAGGACATGGTCGGCCGGCTGGCGCCCGGCGCCACGATCGAGTCGCTTACCCGGGAGCTCAACACCCTCGCGAGCCGGCTTCCCGAACGATTCGGCGGCAGCCCGGGCTACGCCAGGATCATGGCGAAGCACCGCGCCGTCGTCCGGCCGATGTCGGAGCAGATGCTGGGCCCCGTGGCCCGGCCGATCTGGGTCCTGCTCGGCGCCGTGGCGATCGTGCTGCTCATCGCCTGCGCGAATGTCGCCAACCTCTTCCTGGTGCGGGCGGAAGGACGCCAGCGTGACCTGGCGGTGCGGCGGGCGCTGGGCGCGCGGCGCGGCCAGCTCATCCGGCTCCAGATGGCGGAGAGTCTCATCGTCGCCGGCCTCGCGGGGGTCCTGGCGATCGTGCTCGCGGGGATCACCTTTCCCGTCTTCCTGCGCGCCGCGCCGGCGGGCATTCCGCGGATCGACGAGGTGAGGCTCGACCTGCCGACACTGGGCTTCACCCTGGTCGCGGCCCTCGCGACCGCGCTCATCTGCGGCGCGGTGCCCGCGCTGCGGGGCTCGTCGCCCGACCTCCGCCGCCTCCGGGACGGCGGCCGCGGCGCCACCCGGCGCCGGCATTTCGCGCGGAACGCGCTCGTGATCGGGCAGACCGCCCTCGCCCTCGTGCTCCTCATCGGGTCGGGGCTCCTGGTCCGGAGCTTCTGGGCGCTCCGCAACGTGCGGCCCGGCTACGACACGCGCGATCTCTTCACCTTCCAGATCGCCCCCGACCGGCCGACCCTCAACAGTGTGGCCGCCTTCGCCGAGTTCGACCTCGCGTTCATGGACCGGCTCCGGGCCCTTCCGGGCGTCACCTCGGTGGGACTGGTCGAGAATATTCCGCTCGACGAGGGGACGGCCAGCCAGCGGATCCGGGCGGAGGGGAAGGAGTACGGGTCCGAAGGCGGCACCCTGCTCAACTTCACCTATACCGCCGGGGACTATTTCTCCAGCATGGGGATCCAGGTGCTCAAGGGGCGCACCTTCGGCCTCGACGATCATCGCACCGCGCTCGGCAACGTCATCCTCAGCCGGTCGGCGGCGAACCTCCTCTGGCCCGGGGAAGACCCGATCGGTCGCCGGATCCAGCGCGAGCGGTCGACCACCTGGGAGACCGTCGTCGGCGTGGTGGACGACGTGATGCAGGACGGCTTCCGCGACACCCCGCAGGCGCTGGTCTACTTCCCGCTGGTCGCGCCGTTCAACGATCGCCGCGCGGTCTCGTCGCCGGCGTATGTCGTCAAGACCGCACGGGCCGAGGTCATTGCGCCGGAGGTGCGCCAGCTGGTGAAGGAGGTCGCCCCCGAGGCGCCGATGTACCGGGTGTACACCATGGCCGAGCTGGCCCGCCGGTCGATGATGCAGCTCTCGTTCACCATGCTCACGCTGGGCATCATCTCGGCGCTGGCATTGATTCTCGGCGCGGTCGGGCTGTACGGGGTCCTCTCCTACATCGTGGCGGAGCGCACCCGCGAGATCGGCGTCCGCATGGCGCTCGGCGCCCGGGCGGAACAGGTGCGCGGGATGGTCGTGGCACAGGGGGCCCAGGTCGTCGGCGCCGGGGTGGCCATTGGTGTCGTGGTCGCGCTCGCGACCACCCGGGCCCTCGGCAGCCTGCTGTTCGGGGTCAAGGCACTCGACCTTCGCACCTTCCTCGCCATGTCGCTCTCGATGGTGGCGGTGGGCCTCCTCGCGAGCTACCTCCCGGCGCGCCGCGCATCGACGGTGGACCCGATCGAGTCGTTGCGGGGAGACTAGGGGCTGGGAGTCGGGGGTCGGGGAGACGGGTGAGTCGGGGGTCGGGGGTCGGGGGTCGGGAGTCGGGAAACGGGGGGCACAACGAGCGGGGAGCAGGGAGCGGGGGGTGTGAGGAGCGAGCCGTAAGTGAGCGGTGGCCCGATTGA
>DASZPT010000329.1:0-2743 GCA_035549935.1 Gemmatimonadales bacterium | reverse complement strand
AGCGGTCTCTCCGGTCCCTTGCGGCCGCTCAGCACCACGCGCCCCCGCCTCGTCTCCCGGCCTACTTCCGCGTGGCCGTCGCCCAGAGCGAGTCCCCCGTACCCCGCACCTCGAACCCGCGCGCCTTCTCGCCGGCCTTCGGGTGGGCGAACTCCAGCACCATCTCCTTCTCCACATCGTGGATCTCTCCCTGCTCGAGGAAGGCCGGGATGAACCAGTCCTCCTTGATCGGGACCATCACGATGGGGTTGGCGCCTGGCCACGGCTCCTTCGACCACTCCCCCATGAGCAGCGTATCCCGAAGCGTCACCGTGAAGCTGAGCGGGACGGTGTCCCCCGGCTCTTTCTCGGTCCACTCGAAGGCGTACTTCCCGATATACGGCCCGGCCTTGGCGGCGCTCATGGCCATGTTGTAGCTCGGGGTGACATCGATCCGGAACGGTACCCGTACCGTCCCCCACTGGAGGACCATCGTCGTGCCACTGGGACGGACCTCCGGGAACGAGAAGGTCAGCACCTCGGTCCTGGGGCCGACCTCGGTGTTCACCGGGTAGCGGATCTGGTCGGCGGTCGAGTCGGGGTGAGCCATGTGAAAGAGGCGGGGCCGCGGATCGAGCACCATGATCCACGGCCCCGTCTGCTTCACCACCAGCCACATCGAGTACTTCCCCTTGGGCACCGGGTGGCCGTCCAGCCGGATGTCACGGTTGATCTCGAGGGTCGTGGCGTAGTTGGCGCCCGGCGTCCAGACCTCGTTCCATTTCACCTCACCGCCGAAGAGCGCCTCCCGCCCCCGCGCCCGGGGTCGGGAGTACTCGATCTTGATCTCGGTGCCGTCCACCGTCTGCGAGACCGTCGCGAGTTCGCTGGCGCGGATCTGGGCTGAGAGAGTCGTAGCGCCGCCGGCGAGGAGGCCGGCGGCGAGAAGAACCAGCGGTGTCTGGCGCATGGAATTCCTGGTCAACCGAAGCGGGCGTCGATGGCGGCGCGGATATCGTCGAGCGATTGTCCCGCCTTGAAGAGCCGGTAGGCGAGACGCCCCTCGCCCTGGCAGATCTCACAGAACCGGGCCATCCCCTCCGACTCGTAGCAGGAGAGGAGGGAGTAGAACCCCGGCTGGTCGGCGCAGCCGCACTGGCAGCGGATCCCGTCCACGATCTGTGGGATCTCGCGGACCTGGTCGAAGACCTCGATCGCGTGTGGCGCGCTCGCCAGCTGCTCGTGGGTCAGCACCTTCTCCGCGGTGATCCCCTCCCGCGGTGTCGGATGCGGGCCGCCACGCCGGACCGCCCCCCAGAGTCGTCCCCTCGGGGCCAGCAACGCCAGGCCGACCAGGCCACCCACGAATCCTCGGCGCGACAGCGGGGTCATGGCATCCTCGTTTCCGGTCACACATCCTACGGTGGTAGGCCGCCCCGGTCCAGATCCCGGGCACTCCCCGTACGCGGAGGCCGGTGGAATGGATGCGTGCGAACGCCCCACCCCGCGCTCCGGGGCGGTACATTCCAGCCCGTATGAACCGCCTCCCCGTCCCCGAACTCCTGGCCCCCGCCGGCAGCCTCGATGCCGTGCGGGCCGCGCTCGCCAACGGTGCCAACGCGATTTACCTCGGCGCCGAGAAGTTCAATGCCCGGGACGACGGGGCTCAGCTCACGATGGACGACCTCGCCGAGGCGTGCCGCATGGCGCACGCCCGGGGGGTCCGGATCTATCTCACCTTCAATATCCTGCTCAAGCCCGCCGAGCTGAAGGAGGCGCTGCTCCACCTGGGTGAGTGCATCGACTGCGGGATCGACGCCGCGATCGTGCAGGACCTGGGGGCGGTGCGGCTCATCCGACAGGTCTACCCGGACCTCGAGATCCACGGTTCCACCCAGATGACGGTGCACGACCCCGCCGGCGCCCGGTTGCTCAGGGACGTGGGAATCGACCGGGTGGTGCTGGCGCGGGAGAACACCCTCGAGGATATCCGCGCGATCCGCGCGGCCGTCCCCGAGCTCGGGCTCGAGAGCTTCGTGCACGGCGCGCTCTGCATCTCCTATTCCGGCCAGTGCTACATGTCGGGGATGATCTCGGAGCGGAGCGCCAACCGCGGATCCTGCGCCCAGTCGTGCCGCAAGGACTATCTCCTCAACGACGTGACCACCGGCCAGGAGCTCGACCGCGGCTACCTGATCTCGGCCCGCGACCTGGGGGCCTGGGACCATCTCGCCGGGATCGCCGACGCCGGCATCGGCTGTCTCAAGGTGGAAGGGCGGAAGAAGAAGCCCGAATATGTCGCGACCGTCACCCGGAGCTATCGCGACTTCCTCGACCGGCTCGCCGCCGGCGACCGCTCCACCCCGACACCGGCCGAGGTGCAGCCGCTGGTGCAGATCTTCTCCCGAGGTTTCACCGGCGGCATGTACGGCGGCCGCGCCGGACGCGACTACATCACCCGCGATCAGCCCGACAACCGCGGCGCGGTCCTCGGCCGCGTCCTGCGCAACGAGGGAAAGGAACTGATCGTCTCCGTCACCCAGCCGATCGCGGTGGGCGACGGGCTGGGCTTCGAGCACCCGGAGGGCGCCGCGAAGGGAAATACCGGTTTCGCGGTGACGAGGGTCCGCACCCTGCCGCATGGCCGGAGCGGCGAGATCCTCCAGGCCCTGCAGCCGTCCCAGCAGGTCGCCGCGGGATGGGTGGTCGTACGCTCGGCCCAGGCCGCCCTCCTCGCGGGCGCCCGCGAGAGTTACCGCGGCGT
>DASZPT010000328.1:0-12518 GCA_035549935.1 Gemmatimonadales bacterium | reverse complement strand
GCCCCGACGGCTATCGCGAACGCGTGATCACCGTCGGCCTGAGCCTCACGTTCGACGGTAACGACTGATCAACAGGAGATTGCATATGCGCGCGCTGGCTCTGCTCCTCGCCGGTCTCTCCCTCGCCCCCGCGGTGGCGGTGGCCCAGGACGACTCCACCCCGCCGCGGGAGAGCAGCCGGGGTCGGGACCGTGACCGGGACCGGGACCGGGACCGGGATCGTGACCGTGACTGCGACCGACGGCACTGCAGCCGGGGCGGGCTGCGTGAAGTCTCCGGCCGAGACTGGGGCCGGAGGCAGGGCTTCTTCGCCGCGATCGGGCTCGGTGGCGGCGCCGAATCCTTCGACGCCAATGACGGGCTCGGCTGGAGCGACGACAAGGGCGGGGCGACGGGCTACATCAAGGTCGGTGGCACGGTGAGCCAGTCCCTGCTGCTCGGCGCCGAGCTTAACGGCTGGGCGGCGCAGTATCACCGCCAGGGCTATGATCGCTCCCTGGGCAGCCTCCTCTTCATCGCGCAGTGGTATCCGGCCCGCGACGGCGACTTCTGGCTCCGCGGCGGCGTGGGCTTCGCCCGGGACCGCCTCTCGGTCTACGACCCGCGCGGGGACATCAACAGCCACGAGAACGGCACCGCGCTCGCGGTCGGACTGGGGTACGACTTCCGCGTCGCCCGCAACGTGTCGATCACGCCCACGCTCGACTTCCAGGGGCAGCGCTACGATTCGCACGACGAGCGGCTGGTCAGTCTCGGAATCGGGGTGACCTTCCACTAGGTCGAGGGACGCAGGTGGGAGGTGGCGTGAGGGGACCTGCCCCTCGCGCCACCTCCCTGTTGACCCCCTCGCCCTCGGTGGCTAAGTTCTTGCCCCGCGCCCTGGTGGTGAAACTGGTAGACACGCTATCTTGAGGGGGTAGTGCCGAAAGGCGTCGCGGTTCGAATCCGCGCCAGGGCATCCCTCACCTTGCCACTGTAGCTCAGTGGTAGAGCACTCGATTCGTAATCGAGCGGTCGTCGGTTCAATCCCGACCAGTGGCTCTTCGGCAGAGCAGATTCAGCCGCCATCGCTGGCGGCTGTTTTATTTCATCCCATGTCCCTGTCCTCCCGGCTCCGGCCGGTGTGCGGCATCGCGGGCCTCGGGCTCGTGCTGCTCCTGCCGGCCTGCGGGCAACGCGTCGTGCCGCGCACGGCGCCGGTCCCGCTGCCCCCCTCCTCGGCGATCGAGACCTCGCTCTTCCTGATCGGCGATGCCGGCGCGCCGCACCAGGACGAGCCGGTGCTGGCGGCGCTCGGCAGCCTGATCGCCCGGGACACCGCCCGGAGCCTGGTGGTCTACCTCGGCGACAACGTCTACCCCCGCGGCCTCCCCGCCGAGGGCGATCCGTCTCGGGCGGAGGGGCTCCGTCGCCTCGAGGCGCAGGTGGCGGTGCTCACCTCGCACGGCGTTCGCGGCTGGTTCATCCCCGGAAATCACGACTGGGCCAGGTTCAGCCGCGGCGGCTGGGAGGCGATTCGTCGCCAGGATGGCCAGATCACGGTACTCGGCGCCCCGCTCGTGACACTCGCGCCGCACGGCGGCTGCCCCGGACCGGTCGTGGTGGATGTGGGCCGGAGGCTCCGGCTGGTCATGCTGGATACTCAGTGGTGGCTCCAGCCGGGTTCGCGGCCGGCCAGCGCCGGCGATGGCTGCCCGACCTTTACCGCGGCGGCCGTCGAGTCCGAGCTGCGCGCGGCCGTCCTGGAGCGGGATGGACGGCATGTCGTCGTCACCGGGCACCATCCCATGGTCTCAGGCGGTGAGCACGGCGGCTTCTTCGACTGGAAGGACCATCTCTTCCCGCTCAGGAACGTCGCGTCCTGGCTCTGGCTCCCGCTGCCCGGGCTCGGCTCGGCCTATCCCATCGCCCGGAATTTCGGGGTGACCAACCAGGACATCTCCGGCGGGAAGTACCAGGCGATGATCCGGGCCTTCACCCGGGCGTTCGAGGGACGGGCACCGCTGGTCTACGCCGCGGGCCACGAACATGGGCTGCAGGTGATCGAGGGGGGACCGGCGCGCTGGCAACTGGTGAGCGGGGCGGGGATCTACGGCCACGTCGGGCCGCTCCTCGGCGTTCGCGGGAGCCGCCTCGTGCTCTCGGAGAGCGGTTTCATGCGGATGGATCTGCTCGGAGACGGACGGGTCCGGCTCGCGGTGATTACCGTCGACCGTCATGGCAACCCGACCGAACGCTACGCCCGGTGGCTGGTGGAAGCTCCAATTCTGTAAGGCAGGGGTACGATGTTGTCCTGCGGCTCGCCGGCGAGCGCCGGCGAGGTGTCACTCACATTCCATCGCGCTTGAACAGCCAGTACTCGGGGCCGGCCAGGTTCTCGGGCCAGTCCTCGTCCGCGAGGTCGTCCTCCTCGGAATCCGAGGCGCTTTCCTCGTCCTCCCACACCGCGAGGGTCTCACCCCGCCACGTCTCCTCGCCCTCGAGGTGCACCTCGCCGCGCCAGGCCTCGGTGTCGCCCCAGCTCTCGGCGCTCTTCTCCGGCTCCCACTCTGACATGGACTCCTCCGTCCGTTGCCTGCTCTGAAGTATCGGCATTACTCGTGCCGAACTGAGGCTTGTGACGGATGGTGCATGGCCGGTGGGAAAGACGCGCTCAGGCATGGAGTTCCGAGCTCCGAGTTTCGGGCTCCTCGTCAGCGGCGAGGAGTCCATACCATTCCTCCGGGCATGTCGGCCTGATTCTGCATCAGGTCTCATGTCCTGCCGGAAGAAGCGCACTGCGGCACCGCGGCACCGCGGAACCGTGGGGCCGGTCCACCGTGGGGAACGCTCAAGTGGCCGGGCACCCGACCGATCATTAGACAGTTCGGTCCGGGGTCCATACCTTTGCCATCCACGCCTCACATGCGCCGTCTCGCCCCGAGCCTCTGCGCCTTGGTCTTCCTTGCCGTGTTGTGTGCCGATGCCACAGCCCAGGCAACCCCGGACATTGCCGACCTCTCCCTCGAGGAACTCGGCGCCGTCCGGGTCAGCGGTGTGTCCCGGGTCGACGAGTCTCCGGAGGCGGCTCCGGCCAGCGTGACGATCTTCGGACCGCGGGAGTTCGAACGGTTCGGGTGGGCCACCGCCGCCGACGCGATTGATGCGGCTCCGGGAATGCTGACCGTCAGTTCCGCGTTCGTGAACCGGGCCCCCGCAATCCGGGGCGACCTTCGGGCAACCGGCGGTCTGCACGTCCTGGTGCTGCTCAACGGCCGCCCACTCAGGGGCAGCCTGGACGCCCTCAGCAGCCAGGACCTCCTGGTCCAGATCCCGCTGGCCGGCATCGAGCGGATCGAGTTGATCCGGGGCCCCGGTTCGGTGCTCTACGGCACCAACGCCTTTGCCGGGGTCATCAACGTGGTGACTCGTGACCGGGAGGGCAGGCACGCAGCGGTCAGTGGCACCCTGGGCTCATTGGACTCCCGGAGCGCCACCGCCCTGGCCGGCCTGACAACCGGAAAGATCCGGCTGTCGGCGACCGGGCGATTCGCCGATCACCCTGAGCTGCGGCGCACCTTCTCGGATGAGGCGGGAGAATCGCACCGGATCTCTCTCCCTGCGAGGGAAGCCGTCCTGATCACCAGCCTCCGGACTGGTGCCCTCGGGCTCGATGCCCTGTACACCCATCGGAACGCACCCACCCTCGCCCCCTTTCTCCCGGGCATACCCCGCGAGCCCTTCCGGGCGGATGGCTGGTACCTGAACGGCTCCCTCGAAGGGGTCATCGCCTCGGGGGTGACTGGTCGAGGCGATGTCGGCTACTCCAGGACCCGGGCGAGATCCTCCGGAGATGTGAACACCCGGACGTCGGCCGACGATATCCTGCTCGAGGGCACCCTCTTCATCCGGCCGGCCCCCCGGTTGCGCGTCCTGACCGGTGGAACCGCCAACCGGCTGAGCGGGAACGCGACGTATCTTGGCCGGCAGGCGCTGGACTACGACCAATGGGTGGGGAGCGCCTACCTGCAGGGCGAGTTCAGTCCCGATCCCGCCTGGCGACTGGTGGCCGGAGGCCAGGCGATCGAGGCGTCCCATGAAGCCGTGCAGGTGGTGCCCCGGGCGGCCGCGATCTACCAGGGGACCAGCGGCCTGGGGCTCAAGCTGCTGTACGGCGAGGCCTATCGGTCGCCCAGCCCGGCGGAGACCGACATCCAGCGCCCTCCGATCCTCACCGGCAATCCGGACCTCCGCCCGGAGAGGGTGCGGACCGCGGAGGCGGTGTTCTCGATCCGCAAGGCGCGGGGAAACGTCGCCGTCAGCCTGTTCCTGAGCCGTCAGCGAGACCTGGTCGCCACGGTCCCGGGGGCGGGCGGCACGACTACCTACCGCAACCAGGGTGTCTTTCTCGCTCGCGGTGGTGAGCTGGAAGGAAGCTTCCAGCCGTCGCCCCGATGGCTCTTCCTCGGCTCGCTCTCCTACCAGGCAAACCGGTTGGACGACAGTCTGTCGGACGTGGGGCGGAGCCCCGCCTGGCTGGCGCGGGCCGGAGTCTCGTGGTCTCGTCCCGCACTCGCCCTGTCCCTCTTCGACAACTGGGTGGGAGCCTCACCACCGGCCAGCCGCCTGTTTCCGGGTATCCCCGCAGTCAACCCACGGGCACGGGCGTACCATCTGGTCACTGCCCGGGCCAGGGTGAGACTGGGCGGCACCTCACCCCACCGGCTGAGTCTGACCGCTCACCTGCAGATCGACAACCTCTTCGACGAGGAGACCTGGTATCCCGACGCCACCTTCGCCAGGGTCAACACCCTGCCCTGGCGGCCGGGCCGCACGATCACCGTCGGCCTCGCCGCCGACTGGCGGAGTCGATGATGCGCCCGCCGGCTCCCGGACGAGAGGCGGTGACCAGAATCCCCCGGTCGTGCTGGCTGGCATTGCTGCTCGCCGCGGCGGCGCCAGGCAAACCGGCCCGGGCGGCGTTCCCGCCGCTGTTCCCGGTACCGGGTGACTCGACCCTGGAATACCAGGTGAAGGCGGCCTACCTGCTGCGCTTCGCCCAGTTCGTCTCATGGCCCGCCCAGGCATTCAGCTCGCCCAGCGATCCGATCCATATCGGTGTGATGGCGGGGGATCCGATCGGCCCGATCCTGGACAGCATGGTCGTGGGACGGGAAGCGCAGGGCCGGCGCATCGTGGTGCGCCATCTGGGGCCTGACGATCCGCTGGACGGAATTCAGTTGCTGTTCGTCGGGCAGCTCCGGGACCGGGACCGGCGGGGCCTGCTGCAACGCGCCGGGACGCTTGCGGTCCTCACCGTCGGTGACGGCGATCGGTTTCTGCAGGATGGCGGCGGCATCGGCCTCCTCCGGATCGACGAGACCATCCGCTTCGGCGTCAATCTCAGGACCGTGGAGCGGACCGGTCTCCGGATCGATGCCCGCGCCCTCGCGGTGGCGTATGTCGTCCATGACCGCTGACGCGACGCGGCGCCCGCCGGGCTGGTTCGATGCCCTCCCCATCCGGCGCAAGCTCGGCTGGATCATGCTGGCGGCGAGCGCCGGTGCGCTGCTGCTCACTGCCCTGGCGCTGAGCCTCTACGATGCCACGATGTACCGGGACCGGATTCGTCGTGAGGCCGACGGAATCGCCACCCTGGTGGCTTCCAACCTGACCGCGGCACTGAGCTTCCGGAACGACGCCACCGCCCGGGAGGTGCTGGCCGGGCTGGAGGCGACCAACCCCGCTGTCGCCGCCGCGGTATTCGACGCCAATGGGCGCGAAGTGGCCCAGTGGGTCCGGGGCGGGGGCGCCAGCGGAAAAATTCCTGCCATGAAACGGGCCGCCGCCGGTTTCGTGGGCAGTCACTATCGCAGCAGCGTCCCGGTCCGGTTGGGCAACGAGGTGCTGGGCGAGGTCCAGCTGTTGTATGGCCCCCAGTCCTTCGCAACCCGGGCGCTGGTGTACCTGCCGGTGCTGGCGGTGGTCATCGTGGCACTGCTGGCCGTGTCCCTCCTGCTGTTCCGTGGCATGGCACGAACCATCACCGATCCCCTGCTGAACCTGAGCGATGTCGCCACCCGGGTGGCCCTGGAAGGCGACCGGCACCTGCGGGCGGTGCGGCAGGCGCCCGATGAGATCGGGGCATTGACCGACGCCTTCAACCGCATGCTCGACTCTCTGGAAGACCGGGAAATCGCGCTCCGCACCAGCGAGGAGAACCTGCAGCTGGCCATGGAGGCGGCCGAAATCGGCGTCTGGGTCGTGGAGCTGTCGACCGGCGAGTTGCACTGGTCCAAGCAGATGCGGCACCTGTTCGGACAGTTCTTCGATCCCCAGCCGGCTTCCCTTCCCGACGTCCTGGCCCGGATCCATCCGGATGACGTGGGTCTGGTCTCGGCGACATTGTCGGAAGCGGTCAAGGGCGGGGGCACCGACCAGGTCGAGTTCCGGTTCCTGCATCCCGACGGCCGGGTGGCGTGGTGCCGCGCGATCGGGCGAATGGTGGCCGATGAAGCCGGCCGGCCCCACCGGGTCATCGGGGTCGGGACCAACACCACCAGGCAGCATCAGATCGAAACCGAACGGGCGGCGCTGGAACAGCAGGTGATTCAGTCCCAGCGGATGGAGTCCATCGGGACGCTTGCGGGCGGAGTGGCCCATGATTTCAACAACCTGCTCACCGCGATCCTGGGGAACCTCTCGATCGCGCAGGACCAGGAGCGGGGCAACGCCGCGCTCGGCAGCCTGCTGGCGGAGATCGAGGACGCCGCCACCCGGGCCAGCGCCCTGACGCGCCAGCTGCTGCTCTTCGGACGGCGGGCCGAATTGCGGCGCCAGCCCGTCAATATGGACCAGCAGGTCGATGTCCTGATGCGCATGCTTCGCCGGTTGATCGGCGAGCACATCACCCTGGCCTGGCAGCCGCCGTCTCAACCGGTCTCCGTGCTGGCAGACCCATCGCAGCTGGATCAGGTCGTCATGAATCTGGCGGTCAATGCCCGCGACGCGATGCCGGAGGGCGGGGTGCTTCACATCCAGGTCCGGCAGGTCGTCCTGGACCAGGATACGGTCCTGCTCGAGCCGGCCAGTCGCACCGGACGCTTCGCTGAATTGCTGGTCTCCGATACCGGCACCGGCATGTCCGAGGCGACCCGCAGACGGATTTTCGAGCCCTTCTTCACCACCAAGGGACCGGGACAGGGCACGGGGCTCGGCCTGGCGGTGGTCTATGGCATCGTCAAGCAGCACGACGGGTGGATCCAGGTCGAATCGGAGCCTGCCATGGGCACCACCGTCCGGGTGTACCTGCCGCTGGTCGATGCGGCCCCGACCCGCCGGGAGGAACCAGCCCAATCCCAGCGGACCGGCGGCCGCGAGACGATCCTCGTCGCCGAAGACGAGCCGGCACTGCGTCGCGTGGTGGAGCGGACCCTCGGGCGGCTGGGCTACCACCCGCTGGTGGCGGAGAACGGCCGCGAAGCCGTGCGACTCTTCGAGGCGGAGCCCAGCCGTCCGGACCTCGCCCTGCTGGACATGGTGATGCCGGAGATGAGCGGGCGCGAGGTCTTCGAGCGCATCCGCCGCCTGAGGCCCGATCTCCCGGTCATCTTCTCCACCGGCTACAGCGAGCAGAGCGTCGCCAGCACGCTGGACCTCGGCGCCAATGTCCGGCTGCTGCCCAAGCCCTACGGGCTCTCCCAGCTCACCGCCATGATTCGCGAGCTGCTCGACCAGACCGCCACCCACAACCCGCCCGTCCCGTAGCGCTCCCCGAGGCGACCGGTCGCCGCCGAGGACGTCGCGCTGACCGGATCGACCTCGGCCGCTCTTTGCGAGCGCAATTGCGTGAGGCGAACAGTCTGTGGGGTGAGCGCGGCGGGCTGGCGCCCGAATGATGTCCGTAAAATGATATAGGGTAACGACTTACGTTCACGGGCCGATTCTGGTATGCCCCCTGCAGCCAGCGGCCCCGGCGGGGCTGGCCTCGAGGTAGTTCCCCCACGACAATGAGCACGCCCTGGCGGAAGGGTCCGGCGCGTGATCGCCTCGAGGTCAGCCGCGCACCACTGAGCAGCACCCAGATGCCGGATCGAATGCGGGCTTCCGTCGGAGCCCGGTTCGGTCCGGCATCGTCATTGACCCGCCGTCAGTTGGTGTTCCCCGCCGCCGGTCCGGCACGCCTCCCCGCGTTGGGCGGACCAGGCAGGGCCGGCTGGTTGCCGTCGCGCAGCGCGAAATAGCTGGGCGACATGATCTCCACCCCCGCCTCCGCGAAGACGTCGTAGATCGCCCCGTGCAACCGGCTGTAGTGCTGATTGAGGGCCGAGGCCGTCGTTGGGTCCACCGCGACATTCACCTGATATTCGACATACCAGTCATTGAGGGCGCGAACCAGCACGAACGGTGGAGGCTGTTCCAGGGCCCCTTCGACCCGCCGTCCGGCGGCCAGCAGGAGCTCCTCCACCCGGGCCCGGGGCACGTCGTAACCGATGGTAATGGAGGTGTGGAGGAGGATCGGGTGCCCGGCGCGGGTGGCGGCCGAGTAGTTGATCACGCCCTGGGCGGTCACCACCGCGTTGGGCACGACGACGTACTCCTGCTTGGGCGTCCGGATCCGGGTGGAGAGGAGTCCGAGCTGCTGAACCACCCCCTCCGTCTCGCCGACCCGGATGTAGTCCCCCGGCTGATAACTCCGCGCGTACATCAGGACCAGCCCGCTCATCCCCTGGCCCACGAGTCCCGCCGACCCGAGGCTGAGGAGCAGGCCCGCGAAGACGGACACGCCCTTGAACGCGGCCGAGTCACTGCCCGGCAGGTAGGGGTACACCACGATCACGGCGAAGAGCCACAGCAGGACGGTGACGATCCGTCGGGTCGGCTCGGCGGTATCGGGGTGGAGGCCCGGCAGGGTGATGAGCCCGGCGTGGACCGCGGCGAAGAGTCGCTGCACGCCCCGGGTGAGTAACCTGGTGCCGAGGAGCACCAGGATGACGACCACAACGCCGGGGAGGGCTTCCACCGCGCCGAGCCCGATCCGGCGCAACAGGCTGAGGAGCAGTTCCCCCAGCCGCTCGCCCCAGGGGCGAGTCCAGGGAAAGCGGTTGAGGACGAAGGTGGCGTAGAGGTACGTGAGTGCCGTGGCCACGACCCAGAGCACGGCACTGGCCAGGACGCCAATCGGTTTCGCTGCGAGGCGGGGATCGAAGACGACGGTGAGGCGGCGCAGCAGCGGCGGCAGGCTGGCCTCGCGCAGCCGCTGGGCACGGGCATCGATCCAGCGGCGGAGCCGGAGCAGCAGCCGCAAGACCAGGAGCAGGAGCAGCGTCGCCCCGAGGGCGAGCGCCGCCCCGGTCGCGAGCGAGCGGAGACTCCGGGCGTCGAGGTCGTCGCGCACCCCCGCGCGGAGCTGGGCCGCGGCGCGCTCGGCGGTGCTGTCGAGGCTCGCGCCGGTCAGGGTGTCGACATCGGTGGCGGCGATCATGAACGCGCGTTCGCCGCCGAGCCGCACCAGGATGCCGTCCCGCTGCGGCTCCAGGGTGACCGAGTCCATCCCCCGGTCGATCAGATGCGCGATCCGGAGCTCGGCGGCCGCGGCCCGCTCCGCCGGGGTGCTCGCCCCGACCGGCGAGCGCAGGACCGCGATGGTCCTCGCACCGAGACGGATGAGCGCGGTGTCGGGGGTGGTGGGGGCCTGGACCAGCAGCGCCAGCAGACAGAGCATCATCGGTCGGGTCCTCCCATCGTCTCCAGCGTCAGACCGGCCATCGGCTCCTGACCCGGGTGCGGCCCTGGAGACTCCGGAGCATGCGGCGGAACACGGGGTGCTGCAGCGGGCGGGCGACGCGGTACAATCGCCGCCAGATCGCGAACAGGAGCCGGCGCACCTCGGCCACGGGAAGTGACCGTGGCCGCCCGTGCAGGGGCTGGTAATAGAGTACCAGCGGATGCGGCGGCTCGCCCGTGCGAAGCGGTGGCTGGCAGTAGGGGAGATCGAGGGCGAGCGCACCGCGCCGGCTCATGAGATAATGGAGCCAGGGATTGTCGGGGTCCACCTCGCCCACCACGGCCGCGAGTGGCCGGCCGCGGAACTCCGCGGCGTCCCGTTCGAACCGGCTCCGCAGCCGGGTGCGGAGCCGCGCGCCGATTCCCCGGCCCCGCAGGACCGGGTCCAGCGCCAGGTAGCCGATCATGCCGACCTCCACGCTGCCGAGGAAGGTGCCCGAGGCCATCCCGAGGACCCGTCCCATCCGTTCGGCGACCAGGAGGTGCCAGCGCAGGTCGGACCAGACGCCCGCGGACCGCTCCGCCAGCGCCTCACGCCACTCCCGGCGTGGCACCACCTCGTGGGGCGGGAGGGCCGCCGCGAGCAGCCGATGGGCCTGCGCCAGCGCCGGATCCGACGCCCGCACGATCTCCCGGATGCTGATGCGGCGGGACGCGCGGCTCAGGCGGCCCCCTCGGTGAGCGGAGGCAATGGCAGCCGGAAGAGACGGCGGGCGTTCTCGTAGAACATGGCGTGACGGTCGGCCTCGGGCATACGCAACTGCTTCACGAAGTCCACGTAACTCCGCATCGAGCAGATCGGCCAGTCGGTGCCGAACAGGAAGCGGTCGGGCTCGCCGGCGTACAGGATGACGTCCTCCACCTGCTCGGCCATATAGTGTTCGAAGGCCTCGGTGAATTCGCCCAGGACCAGGCCGGAGATGTCGGCGTACACGTTGGGATTCTTGTAGACCACTTCCATGCAGTCCACCAGCCACGGATTGCCGAGGTGGCAGATGACCAGCTTGACCCCGGGGTGGTCGACGGCCACCTCGTCGACTTCGAGCGGGTGCGCGTACTTGACCTTGCCCCGCGGGTTGTAGGTGTCCCCCGTGTGGATCATGACCGGCACATCGAACTCCTCGGCCAGCTCGTAGACGACCTGCAGCCGCCGGTCGTGCGGATAGAACGGCTCGTAGCCGGGATAGAGCTTGAGCCCGCGGACCAGCCCCGCGGCGAGAAAGTCGGCCAGTTCGCGGAGGTCGCGCTCCCGGTAGTGGAGGTAGCTGATGCCCGCGACCACACTGAGGCTCGGAATCCGCTCGACCGCCTGGATCACCTGCGCGGCGCTGGGCCGGTGGGGGGTCACCAGGTAGCTGGTGAGAATGATGGCGTGATCCACCCCGGCCTCGGCCATGGCGGCCTGGAGCCGGTCGAGACTCTCGTCGAGGGAGACGGCGATCTCCTCGTGGTAGTTGTTGAGGTGCACATGGCAATCGATGATCACGGCGGGCTCTCGGCAATTAGTTTGATATCAATATAATTGCATCGTCCGCCCTGATCAGGGGGTGGGCTGGGCCGGGCGCGCGACCTGCGCCGCCGCGGGCTCCCCCGCTTCGGTCCCGACCGCCTCGTGCGGGGCCCGGCCGAGGAGGAACCCGGGCAGGAGGGTGTTGGCCAGGGTGTAGATCAAGAGCCCGCCGAAGACCCGGCTGGAGATGCCGTAACTGTCCCGCAGCAGCTCCGCGATCACCAGGCCGAACACCAGGGTCGGCACCATGGCGACCCCGACCCGGATGGCCGTACCGGCCTCCTCACGGAGGGCGAAGCGGCGGTGGGTGGCCACCAGCGCCACCCGGAAGGGCAGCGCCACCAGGAGGAAGGCGCCGCCCAGCTCGAGGGCCGGCAGGGAGAAGTCGGCGGCGCGGAGGCCGAGCCCGGTGGAGAAGAAGTAGAACGGGATGAACACCGACGCGAAGACCTCCACGGCGTGGAGCATCTGCTCCGAGGCCATGGTCGGCAGTCGCTTCCGGAAGCGCTGCGCGGCCGCGCCGACGATAAATGCGCCGACGAGGTAGTAGATGCCGAGACGCCGGGTGACCAGGGCCGCGAAGACCGCCACCATGAGGAGGAAGGCGAACTCGGATTTCGGCGCGTACGGCAGCACCACCGCCGCGAACCAGCGGAAGGCGAGGGGGAGGATTGCCACCAGGGCCAGCAGCACCAGGGTCGAGGTGGCGAGCCCCGACAGGCTCTGCGACTGGGTGACCACGAAGAGCGCGCCCAGGGCGACCAGCTCCGAGGCGATGGCCTTCGACTTGACCCAGAAGCGCTGCTGCTCGGAGAGCCCCCAGCCCGGGAGCGAATCGAGGATGAACCCGGTGGAGGGCGTCAGCAGTCCCAGGGCGAGCAGGGTCGCCGCGCGCGGCTCGAGACCGAGGGTCCAGCGGATCACGAGGGTACCGAGGCCGAGGGCCAGGAGTCCGAGCACCACGTGTTGCAGCAGGATCCGGATCTCGTGCCATAGCTCGAGGAAGTCGACCTCCAGCCCGGCGAAGAGGAAGAGGGAGACGATGCCGAACGTGGCGAGGAGGTGGATCGTCGGATCCTGCTCGAACCAGCCGAGACCGAGCCCCAGGGCGGCGCCGAGGGCGACACTGGTGACGCCCGGCGGCAGGCGAAACCGCTGGAGCACCCGGGGGAGCACGAACAGGGTGAACAGCAGGATGAGATGCGAGACTTCGGGGGGGACCGCGGCGTCAGTGGACATGGGC
>DASZPT010000327.1:0-12340 GCA_035549935.1 Gemmatimonadales bacterium | reverse complement strand
TGAAGAGGCCGACCGTGATCTCGGTGGTGCCGACGTCGAGGGTGAGTAGCATGGGATGGGTGTCGTGAAGGTGCGGGCTCACGCCCGGGTTCGCAACCGGTATCGCGGGCCTATTCGCGCTCGGCGAGCACCACGGTCCCGCTCCGCACCAGCTCGAGGCCGCCGGTTCCGGTGCGGACCCGGAGGAGGCCATCGGCGGTGAGGCCCTCGGCGGTGCCGCGGGCCGGCTCCGCGAGACGGGTGCCCGCCAGGAAATCGCGGTCGGTAAAGTCCTGGACCTCGCGCGGCGAGAGCCGGCGGTCCACCTCGCTGGCGGCGACGACGGCGCTGACCAGGTCGGGCGCGAGGGCGGCGGGCGTCAGGTCGGGCGCGTAGGATGCGAGCTGGACCGCCTGGCCCGCCAGCTCGACGGGGACCGGATTCTGGAGATTGATCCCGATCCCGACCGCGACCCACGCCGGCGCTTCGCCCTGCCAGTGGGCCTCACAGAGGATGCCACCCAGTTTCCGGCCGTCGAGCATGAGGTCGTTGGGCCACTTGATCTCGATCGCCACGTGCGGGGTCCGCCGCTCGATGACCAGGGCGGCGGCGAGTGCCACCCGGATGCTCAGGACCTCGAAGGCCGCTTCGGTCCGCGGCCGGCAGAGCACGCTGAGCCAGAGCCCGCCCCGCGGTGCGTGCCAGGTCCGTCCCCGACGGCCCCGCCCGGCGGTCTGCTCCGCCGCCAGCACGGCGGTGCCGGTGGGCGCGCCCTGCAGGGCCAGTTCCTGGAGCCGGTCCTGGGTGGAGGTCACCGCGTCCAGCACGTGAAGGGTCGCCGACATGCTTCAGGTCAGGGTCAGGGTTCCCCGCGCGGCCAGCCAGAGAAACAACAGGCCCACGCCGATCCGGTACCAGGCGAACACCGCAAAGGTGTGGTGGGCAACGTAGCGGAGGAAGGCCTTCACCACCACGAAGGCCGACACGAACGCCACCAGGAATCCGATCGCGAAGATCGGGACATCGGCGGCGCTGAGGTAGGACAGGCTCTTGAGCAGGTCGTACCCGGCCGCCGCGGCGAGGGTCGGGACGGCCAGGAAGAAGGAGAATTCGGTCGCGGCCGTCCGGGACAGGCCGAGGAGGTAGCCACCCAGGATCGTGGCGGCGGAGCGGGAGACGCCCGGGACGAGGGCCAGCGTCTGCGCGACGCCGATCCCGAAGGCGAGGCCGGGAGGGAGGTCGCGCGCGTCGGTCACCCGGTCGGCCCGGTGCCACCGTTCCACCAGGAGGATCACCACACCGCCGACGAGCAGGGCCCAGGCCACCGTGACCGGGGTGAACAGGTGCGCCTTGATCCAGTGCCGGAGCAGGAGCCCGAGCACCGCCGCGGGGACGAAGCCGAGGGCGAGGTTGGTGACGAACCGGCGGCTGGCCGGCTCGCGGGTCACCGTCCGGGCCACTTCCAGGAACCGCTGGCGGTAGATCCAGACGATGGCGAGGATCGCGCCGAGCTGGATGAAGATGTCGAAGGTCTTGGCCCGCTCGTCCTCGAAGCCCAGCAGGTGGCCGCTCAGGATCAGGTGGCCGGTGGAGGAGACGGGCAGGAACTCGGTGACCCCTTCGACGATCCCCTGCACCACCGCGGCGAGGTACTCCGGGGCGATCACGCCAGGGCCTCGCGGTACAGCGCCTCGTACTGCGGGACGATCGACTCGGCGGAGAACTCGCGGGCCTTCGCCACGGCGGCCTCACGCATCGCCTGGTGGCGATTGGCATCGAGCAGGAGCTCGATCGACCGGCGGCCCATCGCCTCGACCGAGCCGGCGGGCTCCAGGATCCCGCTCACGCCGTCATCGATGACTTCGGGGAGTCCGCCGGTGCGGCTCGCCACCGCCGGCGCGCCGCAGGCCATGGCCTCGAGGGCGGCGAGACCGAACGACTCGGTCTGCGACGGCAGCAGGAAGAGGTCGGAGCACTGCAGGATCGAGGCGACCCGGTCGAGCCGGCCGAGGAAGCGCACGCTCTCCGAGACGCCCAGCTGCTCGGCCTCGCGCTCGGAGTCGCCCCGCTCGGGACCATCACCCACCATGACCAGCGTGGCCGGCATCGCCTTCCGGATCCGGGCGAAGACCCGCACCACGTCCTTCACCCGTTTCACTTCCCGGAAGTTGGAGATGTGGGTGATGATCCGGCCCGGGGGGGCGAGCCCCTCGCGGGGCGCGGCGGGATCGGGCCGGTACTCCTCGAGGTTCACGAAGTTGGGGATCACCCTCACGTTGCAGTTGACGCAGCCGAAGGTGCGGTAGGTCTCGTCCCGCAGGAAGGCGGAGACCGCGGTGACCTCGTCGGACTTCTCGATCGAGAACTTGGTGATCGCGTAGAAGCTGCTCTCCTGCCCCACCAGCGTGATGTCGGTGCCGTGGAGGGTGGTGATCACCTTCACCTGCCGCTCCTGGCCGAGCATCTCGCGCGCCAGCCACGCGGTGGTGGCGTGGGGGATGGCGTAGTGCACGTGGAGCACCTCCAGCTCCTCGCGCAGCGCCACCTCGTACTGCTTGGCCGCGAGGGCCAGGGTGTAGGGGAAGTGGTCGAAGAGGGGATAGCGCGAGATCGTGGTGTCGACCTCGTGGAAGTACACCCGCTCGGCGAAGCCCCGGAGGCGGAAGGGCGAGGCGTAGCTGATGAAGTGCACCTCGTGGCCCCGGCGGGCGAGGTCGAGGCCGAGCTCGGTGGCAATGGCGCCGGAGCCGCCGTAGGTCGGGTAGCAGGTGATACCGATGCGCATGGGGCCGTTCGCTGGTGACGGGAAGCGCGCCTTACGCCAGGGCGTCCACGCAGGGCGCATGGCCCCGCTCGGCCGCCAGATCCCGCGGCGTCGCGCCGGAGGCACTCCTACGGGTCCGGTCGGCGCCGCGTGCCAGGAGCAGCGTCACGAGTTCGCGATGGCCGCCGGCCGCGGCCGAGTGCAGCGGCGTCCACTGCCCCGTCTGTTCCGCGTTGGGATCGGCGCCGGCCTCGAGCAGGAGACGCGCCACCTCGAGGCTGCCGCTCGACGACGCCGCGTGGAGCGGATGGCTCCGCAGGGGATCGAGGGTGATGGCCGTCAGGTCGGCCCCGATCCCGAGGAGGTAGCGCGCGGCCTCGAGATGCCCGAAGTATGCCGCGTAGTGGAGCGGGGTGTAGCCCTGCTCGTCCGGCATCGACGCGAACGACCGGTTGTGGTCGAGAAGAGCCCGGAGCCGGCCGGTGTCGCCGGTCTGGGCCGCGTCGGAGAGATCGGTGCGCAGGTCGGTCATGGGCGGGGAAGGTAGAACTGGCTTGGGGCCTGGGGCTAGGGGCTTGGGGCTTCGTGACCCTGGGCGCCGGCCCCGCGCCATTTCTCGGCGATCACCGCCGCCACTTCCTCCGGCGGCCGCGTCGCATCCAGCGTCAGCACCGGTCCCTCGAGCTGGTGGCGGAACCAGGTCTCCTGCCGCTTGGCGTACTGGCGGCTCGCGACGGCCACCGCGCCGGCCACGCTCTCGCGGCTCCGCTGACCGTGGAGATACTCCACCGCCTCTCGCGGGCCGATGGCGTCGAGCCCCGGCGCGTCGGCCGGCGTCCCCTCCGCGAGCACCGCGGCGACTTCCTCGATCATCCCACGACGCACCATCTCCTCGGCCCGGACCTGGATCCGCTGGTGCAGCACCGGGCGCGGCGCGGTGAGCACCACGTACCAGGGGGTGATGGCGCCCTGACTCCGCGCCACGGCCTGCCAGTAGCTGAGCGGCTTCCCGGTGAGGAGCGCCACCTCGATGGCGCGCGAGGCCCGCTGGCGCCCGCCGCCCTTGAAGCCCGGATCGAGCCGTCCGGCCCACCGGACCAGGTCGACGGCCTCGAGCCCCGCGGTCCAGCGCTCCAGTTCCCGCCGCGCGCCGGGATCGAGCGGCGGCTCGGCGAAGAGCCCCTCGGTGAGCGTCTTCACGTAGAGCCCCGTGCCGCCCACCACCACCGGCATCTTGCCGCGCGCGGCGATCTCCGCGATCCAGCCCGGCGCCTGCCGCCCGAAGCGGCCCGCGCTGTAGCGCTCGCCGGGGCGGACGAGGTCGAGCCCATGGTGCGGCACGGTCGCGAGCCAGCGGCGTGGCGGCTTCGCGGTACCGATATCGAGGAGCCGGTAGATCTGGCGGGAGTCGGCGGAGACCACCTCGAGCGGCCAGTGGGCCGCGAGCGCGTAGGCGACCGCGGTCTTGCCGATGCCGGTGGGACCGAGGATGACAGGCGTTCTAGCGCCGGCCAAAGCGTCGCTCCAGCTCCTCGCGCGGCAGCTGCACGATCGTCGACCGCCCGTGCACGTCATGCGGCGGCAGGGTGCAGGCGAACAGGCGGGCGAGGAGCACCCGCCGCTCGGCCTCGGCGAGGGGTTCGCCCGCCTTGACCGCGGCGCGACAGGCATAGGTCGCCGCGAAACGCTCGAGCCGGTTGGCCCAGCCGCCGAAGCGGCCCCGGGCGAGGTCAGCCACCATCTCCCGGAAACAGCGCTCGGCGTCGAAGCGCGGGTGGGGCGAGGGGACCGCGTGCAGCGCCACCGTCCGCCCGCCGAACGGCTCGACCTCGAAGCCGATCCGGGACAGCACATCCTGGTGGGCCTCCACCGCATCGAGCTCCTCGTCCGTCAGCTCCACGGTCGAGGGGAGGAGGAGGCGCTGGCCCTGGGCCTCCCCCCCTTCCAGCTGCCGCATCACCTGCTCGTAGATCACCCGCTCGTGGGCCGAGTGCTGGTCGACGAAGACGAGCCCGTCGGGACCTTCATAGACCAGGTAGGTGTTGTGGGTCTGGAGGATTTCGGGAACGCCAGGTCCGGGTTCCGGGTTCCGGGTTCCGGAGGAGTCCGTCGTGGCAACGACCTCCTCGTCCGAAGGCGAGAACAACGCCAGGCCGCTTTCGAAGCCACCACCCGGCGTTGCGCCACTCGGAACTCGGAACTCGGAACCAGGCACTCTCTCCGCGAACGCCAGCGGCGACGCCGCGATCTTCGAGAGCCCCTCCCGCACCGCTTCCTCCACCGCGCGCTCCGCGCCGATGCGGTCCCGGAAGCGCACCTCGAGCTTCGCGGGATGGACGTTGACGTCCACGTCCTCGTTCGCGGTCTCGAGCTGGAGAAAGAGCGACGGGCGGTCGCCGGGGTGAATCGCGGAGCGGTAGCCCGCCTCCGCGGCGCGCACCAGGAAGGGATCGCGGAAGGGGCGGCCGTTGATGAAGAGCTGGGTCCGGCGCCCGGTGGGCTGCGCGTCGGAGGGACGCTGGATGAACCCCCGCACCTGGAAGCCCCCCACGGCGTACTGCACCGGGAGCAGCGTCCGCGCGAGATCGGCGCCCCAGACCGCCTCGAGCCGCTCGCCGAGCCCCTGCCCAGGCGGAGTCAGGAGGCGGGAGCGTCCGTCCAGCGTGAGCTCGAACCCCACCGCGGGGTGCGCGAGTGCCAGGGTCGCGACGGCATCGTAGGTCGCCCGGGCTTCCGAGGAGGCGGAACGGAGGAACTTCCGGCGGGCCGGCGTATTGAAGAAGAGGCTCCGCACCGTGACCGTGGTGCCCCGCTGCCGCGCGACGGTCGACACCTTCTCCACCCGGCCGCCGCTCACCTCGACCTCGGTGCCCTCCGCCTCGCCCTCGGAGGTGGAGATCAGGAGCCGCGACACCGAGGCGATCGCCGGCAGCGCCTCTCCCCGGAATCCGAAGCTCGTCACCCCGACCAGGTCCGCGGCGCTGCGGATCTTGCTCGTCGCATGCCGGTCGAGCGCCAGGATCGCGTCCTCGCGGCCCATGCCGGAACCGTCGTCACTCACCTCGATGAGGGTCTTGCCTCCCTGCTCGACGGCCACGCGTATCCGGGTGGCGCCCGCATCGATCGCGTTCTCCACCAGCTCCTTGACCGCGGAGGCGGGGCGCTCGACCACCTCGCCAGCGGCGATCTGGTCGGCCACGACATCAGGGAGGATCGCTATGCGCCGGGGCATGGCGCCAAAGATAGCCTCAGTCGGGTCCCAGGCGTTCGAGGTCCTCGGCCCGCATCCAGCCTTCCTGGCCGCCGGTCGCGATCACCCGGAACCAGGTCCCGCGGCTGAGGTCGACCCGCACCGCGCCCAGCGCCGGCACCTCGCCCACCGCGGGAGCGAGTTCGTGGGGGGAGAGCCGGAGGGAGGCGTTGGTGGTCACCACGGCCACCGGCTCGTGGTACCAGCGATCGAGGGCGACGCTCCCGACGAAGAGGAGCGCGGCACCCGACATCAGCACCGCCCAGCGGCCGCGGAATCGCCGGCCCCACAGCACCCCGCCCCATGCCACGAGCCAGATGACCGCCGCCACGAGCCACAGTTCCTCGGGCGTGAACGGCGCCACCCAGAGCCAGCGGGCCGCGGCGGCGTCGGCCGGGGGAAGGAGCAGGAGCGCGCGCTGGATTCCGGGGTCCCGCGGGGCGAGGCGCGCCGCCCGGGTCCACGCCGCGAGCGCCTCGGCATCGAGCCCGGCGCGATAGGCGGCGTCGCCCAGATTGAGCCAGCGCGCGGGAACGTCGGGCGTGAGCTGGGCCTGCTGCCGGAAGCCGGCCGCCGCCGCGCGATAGGCGCCGGCCTCGTAGAGCTGCTCCGCCGAGGCCTGCGTCTGGCTTTCGGCCGGATGGGCGACCGCGAGCAGCACCAGGCCCACGCCGACCCGCCGGCGCCATCGCCGCTGGCCCGGTTGGGCGGTGCCGCCAAGCCCGGTGATCGCGGTGTCCACGTCGCGGATCAGCGCCTGGGTCGCGGTCGTCCCGTCCGGCGCGAAGCGCGCGGCCCGCAGCCGGTCACGGAGCCGGGCCAGATCGTCGGCCATCGCCGGTTCGAGTCCCGCGCGGCGAAGCGCGCGCGCCAGGGTCCCATCGTCCCGTTCGGCGATCGCCGGCACCAGGGTGCGGAGGGCGGCGTCGAACCGGCGCTCCGCGGCGGCGAGGGAATTTCCCGGGTCGGACGGCACCGCGGGAGCCGCCGGGGCGCGCCGCGGACGGCGCTGGATCCCGAGCACGAGCACAGGCAGCAGCAACAGCCCCCACCACACCCAGTCAGGGAGTTGCTCGCGGAGCGAGCGCGCGAGCGGCCGCCGGGTATCGAGACGCACCGGCGGGGGTTCCGCGCGGGAGCCGCCGCCTTCGCCCCGCGGGGCCACGACGAACGTCACCCCCGGCGCCGTGGCGCTCTCGTATCGGCCGGTACCGGGATCGAAGTACGAGTAGCGCAGCGACGGCAGCCCCAGGGTGCCGGCCGAATCCGCCAGCACCAGGAAGCGGAACGTCTTGCTTCCACCCAGCCGGCCCTCCTTCATCACGACCCGTTCGTCGGCGGCCTCGGGATAGACCCGCAGGCCGCGGGGCCAGGGAAGATCGGGCTGCGGCCAGAGCGCCACGTTGCCTTCGCCCTTCACCACCAGCTCGGCGCTGAATGCCTCACCCTGGCGCCCGGTGCCGGGCGTGATGGTCTGCTGGACGGTGATCCCCCGCCCCACCGCCCCGGCGAAATCCGGCTGCCGCCCCGCGTCGGGCAGGGCCCGCACCAGGAAGCTGGTCGGCGTCGTCTCGAGCTTGTACCGCTCCTCCTGGCTGAAGAACTGGAAGGCGAGCGGTACGCTGTACTGGAGGCGCGCCGGGGAGACCGCGACCTTGCCCGGCGTGAGCGGGAAGACCACCTGGTGGAGCACGAAGAGATCGTACCACCGTCCCCCGACCTGCCGGCTCGCCGCGATCCCGCCGGGCACCGGCTGCGGGTAGCTCCACACCCCCTCGACCCGGGGGGACTCGACCGTCGGCGCGCGCCGGAGCTGCTGGCGAACTTCGCGATCGAACCAGGCGATCGTCACCACGTCGACCTGCTCACCGACCACGACAGTGCTGTCGGAGAGCGCGACCGTGATCCCCGCCTGGCCCAGGACATCGGGCGGTGGCGCGCGCTGGACCAGGCGAGCGAGACGGGGACTCAGACTGGCGGTGACGGGCGCGGGCGTGCCCCCCTCGATCCGCACCGTCACCGGATCGGACCGGTCGGCGGCGACGCCCTGGCGGACCGTCACCGGTCCCAGGCGCCACTCGCCCGGGGTGTTGGCGCGGAGGTGAAACTCGATCACCGTCGTGCGGCCCCCATTGGCGCCGGTGGTGACATCGGTCCGCTCGGAGCGGGACTCGAGATCGAACCCGCCGAGCGACGGGAGGTCCACCCGGATCGGATCCGACAGGGGGCTGGTGACCCGGACGGTGAACACGACAACTTCGCCCGGGGCCACCCGGTCGCGATCGACCGAGACCATCAGGGTCGGCCCCCGCCCCTGCTGCAGCAGGGCCAGTGCGAGCAGTCCGGCGCCGATCACCAGTCCTTCACTCCGCTCATGGTCGCGCGCTGCTTCCCGAGGCGGCGGCTCCGGGTATCCCGTTCCTCGCGGTCGACGGAGTTGAGGATCTGCTCCGCCTGCGCCTGGCTCAGGTTCGGCATCCCCTCGCGCGGCTGGGACTGCCCCTGGCGCGGATCGGGTGGCGGCGGGCGGTTGGAGGGTGGTGGGGGCTGCTGGTTCCGCCCCCCACCGCCGCTCGGCGGGGGCTTCTGGCGCTCGGCCAGCTCCAGGTTCCACTTGGCCCGCGCGCTCGACGGCACCAGGCTCAACGCATCACGCAGGTTGAGCGACGCCTCGTTGAGGAGCGAGTCCCGTCCCGCGGTGTCGGCCGCGACCTGCTTGAGCGCGGCGACCCCCGCGTTGTAGAGCGCGCGGTAGCGCAGGTCGGGATCGAGCGACTTGGCGGCCCGGATGAGGCTCGAGCGGGCGCGGGCATAGTCTCCCGCCGCGAGCTGTGCGGTCCCCGCGTTGTACCAGGCGGTGTCGCTCGCCGCGTCGCTCAGCCGGCTCGTCATCGCCCGCGCGGCCGCGCCGACCCGGCCGGCGGCGAAGTCCTGCGTGCCCGGCGCCGGCCGCTGCGCCTCCGCCCGTCCGGTGACCAGGCATACGAGCGCGATGCCCACCAGCGCGGCGGTCTTCCGGGTCGCGGTCTGGAGCCCGAGGAGGAGCGCCGCGATCAGCGCGGGGATCCACACCAGCGGCAGGAGATCCTGCGTGCTGGACGAAGAGATCGGGGAGCGCTGGAAGGCGGCGAGCAGGTCGCGCACCGCGCCGGCCTGGTCCGGCAGATCCGACGGCACCAGCGCCCCTTCCCCCGCGTCCGCCACCTTCTGCAGGATGTCGTCGCGGCGCCGGGTCTCGATCGGCTGGCCCGAGGCATCGGTCTTGTACTCGGTGAGGGTCCCGGCGCTGTCCCGGATCGGGATCGGCACGCCCTTCGTCCCGCCCTCGGAGACCAGCACCAGGCGGATCTGCTGTTCCCGGAGCGCGCGGGCCTGGGCCAGCACATCGGGAAGGGAGTCGTGGGTCTCGCCGTCGGTGAAGACCACGAGGACGCGATCCCCCGCCTCGCGCGAGGCATTGAGGAGTTCGGCCCCCTGGCTCAGCGCCGCGCCGAGGCCGGTGCCTCCCTGGCTCGCGAGATCGGGGGAGAGGGCGTCGAGGAACAGGTTGATCGCGCCCCCGTCGAGGGTGAGGGGGCTCAGGATGTAACTCCGGCCCGCGAAGGCGGTCAGCCCGAGCCGGTCGTGCCCCAGGTCCTGCACCAGGCGGCGGGCCTCGCGGGCCGCGCGCCCGAGCCGGCTGGGCGCCACATCCTCCGCCAGCATCGACCGGCTGATGTCCATCGCGAAGACCACGCTCAACGCCTGCGTCTCGGTCTTCACCGTCGCGCGGCCGCCGCGGGGCCCGGCGATTCCCACCGCCGCGGCCAGGGCGGCGCCGGCGAGGATGAGCGGCGACCAGCGCCCGCTCGCCCGGGCCCGGGCCGCGAGGTCGGCCGACCACGCCGCCGCGCGCTGGACCCGCCGCCGCCGCGCGAGCAGGGCCACCGCCCCGATCGCCGCGGCCAGCACCGGCGACAGCCCGAGCAGCACCGGCGAATCGAAGGTCACGGGGTCCTCACCACCAGCGTGGCGCCGAGCAGCAGCTCGAGGCCGAGGAAGAGGAGACCCGCGAGGACCAGGGGCTTGGCGATCTCGTCGTACTTCACGTACCGGGTCACCTGGATCGGCGTCTTCTCCAGCCCGTCGATCTGCTGGAAGATCCGCGCGAGCGCCTCGCTGTCCTTGGCGCGGAAGTATCGGCCCCCGGTGGTCGCGGCGATGTCGCGGAGTAGCGGCTCGTCGATCCGGACCGGCAGCATCTCGTAGCGGAAGCCCGAGAGGCCGCGGCCGGTCGGCACCGGCGCCTCCCCCTCGGTCCCCACCCCTATGGTGTAGACCCGGATCCCGAGCGCGGCGGCCGCCGCGGCCGCGGTGCGCGGATCCACCGTACCGCGGTTGTTCTCGCCATCGGTCAGCAGCAGGATCACCTTCGACTTCCCCGGCGCCTCGCGGAGCCGGTTCACCGCGGTCGCGAGTCCTGTCCCGATCGCGGTGCCGTCCTCGAGCATGCCGATCCTGAGCGACGCGACCGCCTGCTCCAGGACCGGGTAGTCGACCGTGATCGGCACCTGGGTCAGCGCCTCCCCGGCGAAGGCCACCACCCCGATACGGTCGGCGCTCCGTCCCTTGATGAACGCGGTGGCCTGCTGCTTGGCCACCTCCATGCGATTGCTGGGCGAAAAATCCTCCGCCAGCATCGAGCTCGAGATGTCCACCGCGATGACGATCGCAATGCCCTCCTTCTTCATCTCGACCTGCGCCCCGCCCAGCCGGGGACCCGCGGCCGCGAGCACCCACGCGGTGAACGCGAGCAGCCGGCAGGCGAGCGGGAGACGCGCCAGCCAGTCGAGTTCCTTGACCAGGTTGATGAGGCGGAGGTCGCTGTACTGGGTCGCGGGAGGACGGCGGGTGCGGCGCACCCACCACCAGGCGAGCGGCAGGAGCAGGAGGAGCAGGAACCAGGGCCGGGCGAGACTCATACGGTCGCCGGGGTCCTCGCCGGCATGGCCTCGAGCTGCTGCCGGAGCGCGTCGGCCCGCCGCGCGAGCGCCAGCACGTCCCCGGCCGGGACACTCGCGTACTGGACCGCTTCGAGCCCGCCCAGGACCTCGCCCAGCTCCTGGATCGGCCAGGCCGGCCGCTGCTCGGCCACGACCCGGATCAGCCGGCCGGCGACGAGGCCCTGGGGCATCCCCGGCAGGTGGCTCAGCATCACCGCGCGGAGCTGGCGGGCCGCCACCGCCGCCACCGCCCGCGACTCCCCTGCCTCGTGCCACTCCTCGATGGGCGGCACGGCCGCGTCGCCCGGCGGGGTGAACCCCGGCATCGGCGGTCCGGCGCGGAGCCACCACCAGGCCAGCGGCGAGAAGAGGAGCGTCGCGACGAGGACGGCGACCAGCACCGGATACGGGGACGTCACGCGCTCCACCACGATCCCCGCCTCGGGCTGCACCGGCAGCTTCTCGGGGGGCACGCTGTCGGGGAGCACCGAGGCCACGACCAGCGTGCGCGACTCCGCCGGGAGCGAGTCGGTGGTGCCATCGGCGCGAATCACGATCGGACCCGGCACGTCGACCTGGAGCCTCCCCGCCCGCCACGCGACCGCGGGGTAGGACACGATGGTGCGGTTCCCCTGCCGCTGAACCAGGGGGCGGCCCAGGAGCCCGATCGGGTCCGACGGGGTCCACTGCGCCGCACGCACCTCGGCGCCGGCCGGGGTCTCGACCACCCGTTCGAGCCAGATCGTATCGCCCACGGTGGGCGCGGCCGCCGACTGCTGCAGCAGCGTGAGGAGGGCGAGGAGCATCAGCGGCTCATCCGCTTGGCCCGCTGGGCAAAGGCGCGGCGAAGCACCGGGGCGTAGTCCTGCCCGGTATCCAGCGCCACGTGGTCCACCCCGGCGGCGGTGAAGGTTCGCCCCCGCTCCTCCCGGCGGCGTTCCGCCAGGGCCCGGAGGCGGCCCCGCACCGCCCGGTCACCGGTGTCGACGGTGCGACGGGCGCCGGTCTCGGCGTCCTCCAGCTCGAGCCACCCGGCATCCGGCAGGGTCGACTCGCGCGGGTCCTCGACCGCGATGGCGACGACATCATGCCGCACCGCCAGCTGGCGGAGCGGCTGCCCCCACCCCTCGGCAAAGAAATCGGAGAGCACGACCACGATACTCCGGTGATGCAGGAGCCCGGTGGCGTACTGGAGGGCGGCGGCGAGATTGGTCCGGCGGCCGACGGGCCGGAAGGCGACGAGATCGCGGATCACGCGCAGCGCGTGGCGGCGGCCCTTCCCGGGCGGGATCACCCGCTCGACCTTGTCGGCAAAGAGGAGCGCCCCGACCCGGTCGTTGGTGGTCGCCGCCGCCAGCGCCAGCA
>DASZPT010000326.1:0-8736 GCA_035549935.1 Gemmatimonadales bacterium | reverse complement strand
CCTCGTGCCACCCCGCTGCCACCCGGATTTCCGCCCCCTGCTGTGTCACCGGCCGCGAGTCGATGAACACCTGCGAGCGCGGGGGGAGGTTGCCGAAGCGGAGGATACCGACCCCGGTATCCGCCGCCGGCTCGGGCTGGTGGGCCGCCGGGGCCGGGGCCGGGGGCCGAGGCTGCGTCGCGGACGAGGAAGTGGTGGTGGACTCGAAGCTCTGGAGCGCCGGGGCGAGCAGCGTGCTGTCGAAGAGCGCGGTCGAGTCGGTCACGGCCGGCACGACCGACGTCGTCGTCTCCTCCGGTACGGAGTCGGGTTGCGCCGGCTGGCGCCCCGGACCGAGCGCGCCACGCCGGTAGAGCGAGATCCCGCCGAGGACGAAGATAAGGATCAGGACGGCGGCGAGAACCCACGGCACCCAGCGGCCCGCATTCGGGTCGGGCTCCGCCACGGTGCGTCGCATGACCGGGCGCCGCGGGGTGTCGGGCCCGACGGAAGAGGGAGCGGGCGCCGCCACACTCGCCCTTCCGGCGGCGGCCGGCGGGGGATGCGCGGTGGACGGCCGCACCGGCTGGGCCGGGAGAGGCGTCGTCGACTGCACCGCCATGACCTGCTGGCTCTGGGTGACCCGCCGCGGCACGACCATGGCGCTCGGCTGGCCCTCGAGGACCTTGAGCAGGTCCTCCGCCTTCTGGAAGCGGTCGAGCGGGTCCTTCTGGATCAGGCGCTTGATGACCTCGAAGAGGCGCCGCTCGTCGGATGTGTCGAGCAGCGGCACCGGGATCGGCTCCATGATGTGCTTGTAGCCGATGGCGAAGCTGTCCTCGCCGTCGTACGGCACTTCGCCCACGAGCGCCTGGTAGGCCACCACGCCGAGACTGTAGAGGTCGCTCCGGCCGTCGATCGCCTGGGCCCGGGCCTGTTCGGGGCTCATGTAGTGCGGCGTACCGATGGACATCCCGGTGCCGGTGAGCCGCGAGCTGGTGCCGGCCTTGGCGATACCGAAGTCGGTGACGACGCAGGCCCCGAACTCGTCGAACATGATGTTGTCGGGCTTGATGTCGCGGTGCACGATCCCCCGCGTGTGCGCGTAGCCGAGCGCGCTGCCGACCTCCATCAGGAGCTTCCGGATCTCCGGGGGGGCGAGCTTCTTCCGCTCCGCCATCACCTTGGAGAGCGAACCGCCGCGCACGTACTTCATCACGAAGTAGATGACGCGGCCGGTCTTACCGACCCGGTAGATCGAGATGATGTTGGGATGTTCGAGCTGGGCGGCGGTGCGCGCCTCGCGGGTGAACCGCTCGACGAACTCCGCGTCGAAGGCCAGCGAGAAGGGGAGGACCTTGACCGCTACTTCGCGCTCGAGGTGTTTGTCCCGGGCACGATACACGATGGCCATGCCACCGCGCCCGAGTTCCTCCAGGAGCTCGTACTCGTCGGACAGCGCTTCCCGGACAATGTCGAACTCGCTGACATCGCCGGTGGCAATGGCCTGGACGGGTGACGTGACCCTGAGGTCGAGTCCACAGGTGGGGCAGAATTGTGTGGCCTTGTCGACCTCACTTCCGCACCGTTTGCAGAACATGCCCGAAGGTTGGCGGGGTCGGCGATGCGAGTCAAGTGTAGGGCCGATTTGAAGTTAGGTGAGAGCGATGGGGAAGTGCATGGTTGGAGCTGGAGGGGCCGACTCCAGACATCCGTACTGCAACTGCTCGAACACCACACACCCCCCACCGCCCCCGCCTAGTTCCGCACCTCGAAACTCGACTGACTCTCCCGCACCGCGCCCTGGGGATCGGTCACGCTGACCTGGAGCCAGTACCGGCCGGTGTCGAGTTTCTCGAGCGAGATACTCCGGTGAATCCTGGTCACCGGGCCCTCCGCCCCCTCGTCGAAGGCGAGCCGGATGGCCGGCTTCTTCGACCCGAAGATGCCGAGGAAGCCGCCCTTGCCTTCCTTGAAGACCCGGATCTCGGTCTTGAACGAGGAGGCCTGGTTGAGCCCGTAGACCTCGTAGTAGACCTCCATCGTGGTGGTCTTCTGATAACGTCCCAGGGGGTTGAAGTAGATCGTGTCCCCCGGCGCGGGCCTCCAGGTCAGGTTCGCGTCGCGCGACCCCAGGACCACGCCACTCAGCTCGAACCGGTCGCCGGTGAAGTCACCCACCGACACCGTATCCGCCGCGAGGATGATCCCGTTGTCCTCCCCCTGCTCCACCGCGAGCCGGTAGGTCAGGCTCCCGGGGATGACCGGCACCGCCAGGCGTCCCACCAGGTACCGGTTGGACGGTACCGGCTCCCGGGCGACGAACAGCGTCGTGGTGTCGACACTGGCAACCGGGATGCCGACGCGGTCGGCGACGCTCAACCGGAGGCGAACCGGATACAGGTGGCCACGATCCGACGGTACCTCGTGCAGCGCCGAGCCCGGGATCGCGTAGGTCACGTGCAACAGGCTGTGGGCCGAATCGCGCCCCGCGGCCACCACGGAGGTCTCGAGCTTGAGGGCCCGGGCATAGGTCAGCTCGTAGCTGTCGCTGGTCGTGCCGATGGCGATGCTCCGCCGCCCGATGCGCCGCTCCTCGGTGAGGTACTTCTGGGACCCGGCGGTGCCCGCCCCGAGCAGCTTGGAGTAGACCGGCGAGAACTTCTCCCGCGTGAGCAGGAGCTCGTTGGCGAGGCCGGCGTTGGCGTTGTTGTCGCGGTCGCCCCGGAGGGCCACGGTGCTGCTGAAGCCGAGCACGTCGAAGAGGCTCTCGACCAGCTTGTAATCCTGCACGTCCTCGCGGGCCACGAAGTGGAAGATCAGGTCGCCGTCGGCGCGGGTGTAGTGCCAGGACTCGTTGAGCTGCATGCCCGGCGCGTTGTAGCGGGCCCGGTCGGTCGGCTCGCCATGCCGGATGTAGATGACCCCGCGGTCATCGAAGTCCTCGCTGCCGGAACGGAAGCGCTCGACGATGTCGTAGTGCCGGTTGAGCGACACCAGCTGGAAATTCTTCCGGGCGTAGAAGATCCGCCGGTAGTGCTCGCGGAGCCGCTCGCCATCCTTGAGGAGCGAGGCCCGGTCGCGCTGGCCCCAGAAGCGGTGCAGGAACGCCACCCGCCGATCGCCGGTGTTGACATTGAACTCGGCGATGGCGCTGTCGTTCGCCACCAGCGCCAGGTCGGAGCGGTACTGGTCCACCACCACCGGGTCGTCGATGCTGGCCCCTTCGTAGTACGGCGCCTGTCCGTCGAGCGAGCCCTTGAGGAACTCGGTCCGCGCCAGCTCGATCAGTCCCAGTCCCCGCCGGCCGCCGTGGTCGAGGTACCCCTGGAAGGCGGCGAGGGCGGAGTCGATGTCGCCCACCTCGCGCTCGAGCCGGCCCCGCCAGAGCAGCACCTCGGGGTTGCTCGCGGCCGCGGTGGCGGCGGCCTGCCGCAGCGCTTCCCGCGCGATCGTGGTCTTGATGTTGATCCGCTGGCGGAGCGCCGTGCTCGCGAGTTCGATCAGGCCCCGGTCGAAGGAGGGATCGGCCTGGACCGAGCGGGCGTAGGCGTTCGCGGCCCGCGAGAGGTGATCCTTGCCGAACATCGCCTGGAGCCCCTGCACGATCGAGATCTGGGAATCGCCGACCTTGTCCTCGGCGATGCCGAGCCCGTACCACCCGTAGGGCCAGGTGGGCTGGAGGTCGGTCGCCCACTCGAACTCCCCGGCGCCATCGTCATAGCGGCTCTTGCTGCCCAGGTCGCCCATCCGCACGGCGAGAAAGCCGAGCCGGATATGATGGATCGCATTGTTCCGGTCGGCCTTCGCCACCGCGATGAGCCGCTGTTCCATGGCCGCAAGCCGCACCGAGTCCCCGATTCCTTCCAGGCTGTCCCGGAATGCCTCGATCGCCGCCCGGTCCTCGGGCGACTGGGCGCAGAGGGGCGCCGCCGGCAGCAGGGCCGCGACCAGGAGCCCGCCAAGCAGGCCCGCCAGTCGCGGCTGGAAGTGGTGGTTCCTCGTCCAGAACATCTATCTCGCCGACCTGCGTGAAAGTTCGTTTCGTGCCGGACCCGGCCTCGTACCGGATCCGCGACGCGGCGGGATGGCACTCTCGGTTCTAGGGGACGTCTCTCGGCCCCTTGGCCACACCCCGAAGAAACCGCTCGATCCCGTCACGGACAGCAACTGCATACAGCCGTTGACCCCTGGGGTCGGCCAGCGCCGCCTCCTGCTCCGGGATCATCATGAAGAGCCCCTCGGTGAGGATCGAGGGCATCCAGGTGGGCCTGACCAGCGCCAGGTCGCCGCGGCCCACGCCCAGGTCGCGGACGCCGAGCTGCCGGACCAGTTCCCGTTCCACGGCCTGGGCCAGCGGCAGGCTCCGGGGCTGGTTGTAGTAGACGCTCGTCCCGTTGTTGGTGAACGGATTGACGCCGTCGGGGAGCGCGTTGTTGTGGATCGAGATGAGCAGGTCGGCGTCGACCGAGTCGGCGAAGCGGGTCCGCGGCAGGAGGTCGAGACTCGCCGGCGTCGAGCGGGTCATGAGGACCCGCGCGCCCCCGGCAACGAGCAGGTCGCGAAGTTGCAGCGCGACGCCCAGGTTCGCCTCCGACTCCCGGAACCCGGTGGGGCCGGTGGCGCCGAGCGGCGGGTGACCCGGGTCGACCACGATGAGCCGCCCCGCGAGGGGGCGCCCCGGATCGATGGCGGGGGGCCGGCGGAGCTCGAGGAGGAGGTCGTTGCCGCTCCACCTGGTGCGGTACCCCCAGACCATCCCCGCGAGGTCGAGGGTGAGGACGACATCATCATCCTGCTGCAGCCACCGGATGTCCCGGATGTAGGGGTCGGGGGGGCCGTAGCGCGTCCAGTTGATGTCGCTCAGCGCCCCATACAACCGGAGGGTGAGGCGGTGCTCCTCCTCCTCGACGCGGAAGGGCACGCGCTGGGAGCTCGGGATCCTGAGCGTCAGCCGGTCGGCGCGCGGAGAGAGGGTGATCGAGCCGATCGTCGCACGAAGCGCCGGCAGGCCGCGCGCCAGGGGCATGGCATCGGCGGCGGGGATCCAGGCCTCCTGGTTGCGGGAGAGCCGGACCCGGAGATCGTCACCCAGGCGTCCGGTCGCCGTGGTCCGTGTCCCGGTGGGGAAGAACCAGTGGTAGGTTGCGCCGGGGCGGGCCCGTCCCACCGTGAGGCTGTCGCCCTTCCCCTTCCCCGCGGTATCGTCGTCGAGCTCGACCAGTTGCGGCACCGAATCCAGGAGCCGGAGACGCAACGGCCAGGTGGCCCGCGCGGTATCGGCGCCGATGATGGCCTCGATGACCGGCGGGATCGCGGCCGTCGCGGCCAGGGGGACCGGCGGGCCCAGCAGCGGCCCAGGATCATCCCCGACCGCGCGGCCGCGGATGCTGCCGAGGTAGCGTTCCGCCTTCCGGGGCGTGAGCAGGTTCGCGGTGTCGTGATCGAAGGCGCGAATCCCCCAGGGAACCTCCTCCGGCGCGCTCTGCGGCACGAGTGGCACGAGGGTCCCATCGGGGAAGCGGATCCGCACCTGGGCCCCTTCGGCGGCGCGGACACTCACCGGCAGGAACTCATCCGCCGGCCACCAGGCGCGGCCGCCCGGCGCGATCGAGGTCGAGTCGATCCAGACCGGGGACTCCGGTGGCCGGAACCTCGGGACCCGCTTCACCGGATAGACCAGGGTGGCGGAGTCGGTGGCGGTGCGGGCGGTGAGCGTGAACGTGACGATCGAATCGGGGGGAATCGCGAGCCAGGCGATCCAGGCGCCGTTGGGCGCCACCGGCACCGGGACCTCGTTCACCGTGAGCGTCGCGTCACCGGTGCCGACGGAACCCAGGATGAAGGTCGAGTCGCGCGCGTCGACCTGGTCGGTGACCGCGGGATATGCCACGCTGATCCTGAGCGGTCCGACTACCCTTGCCACGGGCGGCAGGTGCCCGGCCGGGGCCCCTGGCGTGGGCGCGGGAGCCGCCCCACCGGGTGGGGAGGAACCGGCACAGCCGAGGAGAACGAGGGAGCAGGCCAGCGCGACCGGCGTCCGGCGGGGCGTTGCGGGGCCAAACATAGGGCTGCAAGGTACACAGCCACCGGAACTTACGCCAAGCAGTCCGTTGACGCTCCACCCGGCCATTCCTAGATTGCTGCACGAGGCCTTTTCTCCGCGACACCATCGAGGATCAACGTATCGCATGAGTCCGGCGCGCGCTGGTCGGCGCACTCGGCGGGTCCCTCACACCAGTTGAGGTCCTGATGCCGCAAGTGCCAGACGCCTCCCGAGGTGTGGCGGAGCCAGTGCCGACCGAGCGCTGCCCGTCGTGCACCGCGCCGGTCGTGGCCGAACTGCCGTTCTGCGGCCAATGCGGCACGCGCCTCACCCAGGTCCGCGCGGCCCACGCCTGCGCCCGCTGCGGCCGGCTCAACGAAAAGGGCACCAAGTTCTGCCCCGCCTGCGGCGCCTCGACCGGTGATACCGGGCCCCAGGCCAAGGTGCCGGCGCCGCCGCGGGCCTCGAAGATCACCCCGCATCTCGCCCTGCTCGACCGCTCCGGCAACGTGGCGCACCGCTTTCCGGTGGAGAACGCGGTCACCACGGTGGGACGCCACGGGGCGGACATCAACTTCCCCGACGACGAGTATCTCTCGCCGATCCACGCGCAGTTCCTCTTCGTGGACGGGATCCTCACGGTCCGCGACCTCGGGAGCAAGAACGGCACCTGGCTCTACCTCGACGAGCCGCACCGGCTCACCGACGGCGACGCGATCCTCCTCGGCAGCCAGATCATCCGGTTCCGGCGGCTGGGTTATCCCGGCCCGCGGCCGCCGGAGCAGGACCAGACCCGGCGGCTCGGGAGCCTGGCGCCGGCGGCCGACATCGCCAACCTCGCGCAGATCCGGGCCGACGGCAGCGCCCGCGACATCCTGCATCTCTCGCCGGGCCGCTCGATCCGGGTCGGGCGGGAACAGGGGGACTGGCAGTTCCCCTATGATTCGTCGATGAGCGCCCTGCACGCCCTGATCCGGAGCGAGGACGCGGACTTCGTGCTGCTCGACGCCGGGAGCAGGAACGGCGTGGCGGTCGCGGTCCGGGGCGAGCGGCGGGTAAGCCCCAACGCGCGCCTCCTGGTGGGCGACCAGATGCTCCGGGCGGAGATCGGATGAAGATCTGCACCGCCTGCGGTCAGGAGTACGGCGACGAGGTCCTCTTCTGCCAGAAGGACGGGACGCCGCTCCGTCCCTCCGGCGGCCAGACGGCCGACCTCGTGGGCCAGGTCATCGCCGACCGGTACCACATCCAGAAGAAGCTGGGCGAAGGCGGAATGGGCCAGGTCTACCTGGCCGAGCATGTGAAGATGGGGCGGCGCTGCGCCATCAAGATCATGTCGCCCGCCATGATGAAGGACCCGGACGCGATCAGTCGCTTCAACCGCGAGGCGGCGAACGCGAGCCGGATCGGCCATCCGAACGTCTGCGCCATCTACGATTTCGGCGAGACTCCCGAGGGGCTCATCTACCTCGCGATGGAGTTCATCGAGGGGCGGAGCCTCAACGCCATCCTGGAAGAGGCGGGGACCCTGCCGCTGGCGCGGGCCGCGAGCATCATAGGCCAGTGCGCCGACGCGCTCCAGGTGGCGCATGACCTCGAGATCGTCCATCGCGACCTCAAGCCCGACAACATCATGGTGGTCACCACCCGCGGGCGGGACACCGTGAAGGTGGTGGACTTCGGCATTGCGAAGGCGGTGGGGGCGGAGGGTGGCTCGCAGAAGGTGACCAAGACCGGTTTCGTGGTGGGGACGCCGGAGTACATGAGCCCGGAGCAGCTGGCCGGCGACCCGGTCGACGGGCGGAGCGACCTCTACTCCCTGGCCCTGGTCTTCTACCGGATGCTCACGGGGGGAACCCCCTTCCCCGCCGACAGCCAGCAGGAGACGATGATCAAGCGGCTGACCGACGATCCGCTTCCGCTGGCGTCGGCGCGCCCCGATATTCGTTTTCCTCCAGAGCTGCAGCGGGTGATGGACCGGGCCCTGGCCCGGATGCCCCAGGATCGATACGCCTCCGCCGCCGAGTTTGCGCGGGACGTGCGGAGCGTGTCGAGTTCGGCCACCGGCCAGGTGGATGTGGAGGCGGGCACCCAGCAGATGCAGCTTCGCCCGCGGGGGGCGGCGCCTTCGGCCACTGGCGCCGGGGCGGTGCCGGCCACCCGGATCGATCCGGCGGTCGAGCGCCAGCGGGCTGCGGCGGCCGCCGCGGCGAAGCAGGCCCCCGCCACGATCGAGAGCCGGGGCGGGAAGAAGTTCCCGGTGGTCCCGGTGGCGATCGGGGTGGTGCTGCTGGCGGTGGCGGGTGGTGGCTACGCAATGCGCGACAAGTTGATGGGGGGCGGCAGGCCCGCGGCCGATTCGGCCCGGGTCGATTCGTCCAAAGTCGCGCAGGGTGGAGGTGGACAGCCGGGTAGTTCTCCGGACTCGCAGCAGCTCCCGGCGAAGGACACGCCCCAGCCGGTGACGGACACCCAGCGGCTCACGCACCCGGGCCCGGGCCCGACCGGTACCCCGGGCGGGAGTCCGGGGAAGGGCACCACGACGCCGCCGAGGGACTCGGCGTCGAAACCGACGGGGACCATCGACAATCCGCCGAGAATCGATTTGCCTTCACCGGACGACTTTGACGACCCGGCGACCCGGGGTCCGGCGCGCGCCAAGGCGATTGCGGTCTACAATACTGCGGCCGCCGACCCCCAGCTGCGAGCGA
>DASZPT010000325.1:0-2276 GCA_035549935.1 Gemmatimonadales bacterium | reverse complement strand
CGGGGTCGTACGGCCCGACGGGAGGCACCATGACGGACACACTCACCCTGACCAGCACCGTGGCGGAGAGCATGACCTGGCGCCCGCTGACGGTCGGCGAACACGCGTCGGTGGACGACGCCTTCGAGACGATGGAGCGGGCGGGCATCGCCGCCTGTCCCGTCGTGGACGACCAGCACCAGCTCTGCGGCATGGTGAGCCGGGTCGACCTGCTCCGCGCCCTTCGGCCCAGCCGGGAACTCCGGGTGCTCGATGCGGGCGAGGCGGGCCGCCTGATGGTGCGGGATGTCATGCGCTGCGGGGTGGTGACCGTCGAGCCGGAGGACCCGCTCGTCGCGGCGGTGGATCTCTTCGTCGACACCCGGCTGCATGCGCTCCCGGTGGTTCGCCGGGGGAGCGGCCGGCCGGTGGTCGTCGGCATCGTCACCCAGGGCGACGCGCTGCGCCACCTCATGCGCGGAGCGACCCGGACCCGCTGAGACCGTCCATCCATTTTCGGGGAGGCTTCTGTGACTGCCACACTCACGTCCCCCGGCACCGAGCAGCTCTGCCGCGAGACCCTCAAGCGGCTCCTCCCGCTCCGGACCGACCGCCCGGTCGTGCTCACGCTGTATCTCCGCCTCGAGGGCAACGACCGGATCCGGAACGGGTATCGCCTCACGGTGCGGGAAGCGATCCACCGGCTGGTGGCCTCGGGCGCCTACACCGCCCGGCCCACCAGCGAACGGGCGGGGATCGATCGGGATCTCGAGCGCATCACGGCGCACCTCGACATCGTGAGCGGGCTGCCCCACACCCCCGGTCTCGTGATCGTCGCGTGCGACGCGCGCGGGGTCTTCGAGGTCATCCCGCTCCCGCATGTCCTGCAGACCCGGCTGCTCACCGGGACCCGTCCGCATCTCGCGGAGGCGCGGGCCGCGCTGGACGACTTCCGGCGGATCGTGGTCGCGGCGGTGGACCGGACCCATGCCCGCTTCTTCGAGGTCGACGCCTTTGCCTGCCACGAGCTCCCGGGGCTCGCGCTGGTGGCGACGCGGGGCGGCAAGTTCCACAGCGACCGGGCCGACGCGCCGGGCATGGGCGAGCGCGACTTTCACAACCGGATCCGCGAGGAGCGGCATCGCCGCGCCGCCGCGGTCGCGCGCCAGCTCACCCGGCTCGCCGCCGGGGCGCCCTGCCAGGGGATCGTCCTGGCGGGTCCGCTTCGCACCACGCGGGAGATGGTCCGCTTCCTGCCGCGCCAGCTCGCGACGATGCTGTTCGGCGTGCTGCCGCTCAACCCCACCGCGGTCTCGCCGGCCGAGATCCGCGAGGCGGCGCTCACCCTGCGCGCCGAGCACCTGCGGAGCCAGGAGGCGCGGCTCCTGCAGGACCTCACCGACGCCATCGGGACCGGCTGGGCGGTGAAGGGGCTCCGGCCCGCGCTGACGGCGCTGGGGCAGGGGCAGGTCCGCACCCTGGTGGTGCCGGCGGGCCAGGTGGTGAGCGGGGTCCGCTGCGTGCAGTCGGGCCGCCTCGCGGCGTCGGTCGCCGAGTGCCAGGACGAAGGAGGGGTGGTCCCCGTGCCGGACCTGATCGGTGAGGCCCTCGAGGAGGCGCTCGACCAGGAGGTCGAGGTGGTGGTGCTCGAGGACCTGCGGCTGGCCACCCGGGTGGACCGGATGGCCGCCTTCCTGCGATTCCGTTAGGCGCGGAGGGCGGCGCGCGTTCCTGCGCGCGTTGCATTCCGTCTGCCTTCCGGAAGACCCATGACGGAGCACCCGGGCCCGTTCCGCCCCGGCGGCGGCCCGCGGGGCGGGGAGTCAGGCGCCGGCCTGACCCGCCACACCCTGTTCCAGCGACCGGGCCCGGTCCATCGCCGCGATCACGTCGGCGTCACCGAGCTGGCGGAAGTCCTCGTACCAGGCGCCCACCCCGCCGAACGGCTCGGGGACGGCCACCGCGACGCAGCGGTCCGCCTCGCGCGAGAGGAGGTCGTAGGCCGACTGCGACATCACCGGGGCGGCCACCACCGCTCGCGCGGGGTGCTGGCTCTTCACGGCCTGAAGCGCCGCGAGCATCGTCGACCCGGTGGCGACGCCGTCGTCGACCAGGATCACGGTGGCGCCGGCCAGCGGCAGCGAGGGCTGGTGCCCGCGGTAGGCCTGCTCCCGGCGGGCCAGCTCGGCTTCCTCCCGGCGGGTGACGTCGTCGATGGTCCGCTGGTCGAGGCCGAGAAAGGGGATCACGTCCTGGTTGAGAATGCGGACGCCGCCGCTCGCGATGGCGCCCATCGC
>DASZPT010000324.1:0-7150 GCA_035549935.1 Gemmatimonadales bacterium | reverse complement strand
CCGGGACCACCCTCGGGCTCTATCTCCTCGGCATCCCCGCCAACCTCCTCACCCTCGCCGGTCTCGGCATGGGCGTCGGGATCCTGGTGCAGAACGGGCTGGTCGTGGTCGACCGCCTGCGCACCGCGCCCGACACCCCCGAGGGACGGGCCGAGGCCGGGGCGAAGATCACGCCGGCGGTGCTCGGCTCCACTCTCACCACTGCGGTGGTGCTCTTCCCGTTCCTGTATCTCCAGGGCGACGCGCGCGCCGCCTTCATGCCCTTCGCCGCCGCCTTCAGCATGGCCCTCGGCTGGTCCATCGTCACCTCGGTCGTGATGATCCCCGCGATGGGCGCGGGACATGGCGTCCACCAGGCCCGGTGGCCGCGGCTCCGGCGGCTCTATCTCCGGGTCGCCATGGCCCTCCTCCGCAGGCGCTGGGTGACCATCGCGGGCACCACCGCGGCGCTGGCGGGGCTCGGCTACGTCTTCGCGGTCAAGGTGCCGCGCTCGAGCTTCGCCGGGTGGTGGAACCAGCGGACCACCCTGTCCGCCCGGGTCGATTTCCCGAGTGGGTCCGACCCGGAGAGCATCGACCAGGCGGTGAAGGAGCTGGAGCGGATCGTGGTCGGGCGCCCCGGGGTCGACAACGTGCAGGCGCAGGGCAACGCCAGCGGCGGGTTCGTCATCGTCACCTTCGACGACGATGCGGCCTACACCGTCATCCCGCTCCAGATGCAGGAAGAGGTGACCCAGCGCGCCGTGCTCATCGGTGGCGCCGCAGTGAGCGTGAGCGGGCGCGGCCCGGGCTTCTACAACGGCGCCGGGGTCGGCAGTTCCGCCACCTTCCGTGTGAAGATCCTCGGCTACTCGTTCGCCGGCGTCGAGCAGCTGGCGCTCGACCTCAAGGCCCGGCTGGAGCGGATCCCGCGGGTGAAGTCGGTCGACATCAACGCCGCCGGCTTCTGGTTCGGGCAGGAACGCGCGAGCGACGTCACCCTCGTTCCGGACCGGGCCCGGCTCGCCGGCTACGGGCTCGACGCGTCCCAGTTCGCGCAGGCGGTCACCCGCGAAGTGGGGGGCGCCGCGGGGCGTCAGCGGTTCTCGATGGGGGACGAGGAGGTCTGGCTCTCGCTCAAGACCGAAGGGGCGCGGGGGCGGACGCTCGACCAGCTGCGGGAGGCGCAGGTTCCCAATGCCCGCAACATCCCGGTCCGGGTGGGCGACCTCGCCCGGATCGACGAACGGGAGGCGCTGGCCCGCATCAGCCGGGAGAACCAGCAGTATGTCCGGGTGCTGAGTTACGAGTTCCGCGGTCCCCAGAAGCTCGCCAACCGGACGCACGAGGCGTTCATGAAGTCGATCGCGGTGCCCGCGGGCTACACGGTGAGCGACGAGTATTTCGGCTGGCAGGACGACGAGAGCCAGAAGGGCCTCTGGCTGGTGTTCGCGGTCGGGCTCGCCCTGGTGGTGCTCACCGTCGCCATGGTGTTCGACTCGGTCTGGGGCTCGGCGATGGTCTTCCTGAGCCTGCCGATCGCCCTGGGCGGGGTCATCGCGGCGTTCTGGATCACCAAGTCTGCGTTCACGCGCGAGGCGGCCGTCGGGGTGATCCTCGTGATCGGGCTCGCGGTCAACCAGTCGATCCTGCTGGTGGACGGCGTGCTCCAGCGGGTCCGCGCCGCTGGCCGCTCGGCGGTCCTCCCGTTCGACGTGGTCACCGCCTGCCGGGATCGTGTCGGCATGATCGTGCTCATCACCCTGACGACCCTGGCAAGCCCGCTGCCGCTCGCGGTCGGGACCCAGGCGCAGGACCTCTTCGGGGCCATCGCCCTCGCGCTGGTGGGGGGCACGCTCGCCGGGACCCTCGGGGCGCTGTTCCTGGTGCCGCCCCTCCTGCTCCGACTCCGCCCCAGGGGATAGGTCCCCGGTCTTCAACGTCCGACAGTTTCCTTCAGACTCTCCCCGCCGCTCCCTCCGTCGTTGCAGTTCGCGCCCGCCGGACCGCGCGAGTAACGTTGTCAACGTTCCGCGGGCACTCCACGTAAATGGTGCATATGTCGAGTCTTGCCTGTCGTGCGCGGGTCGCTGGAGTGCTGCTCGCGCTGACCTCGGGGTGTGCTCCATCCCTGCCTGGTCCTTCTGGTGCCCGTCCGGTTGCGGTTCGTCCCGATACGCTCTGGTCGCCCCCGGCGGAGCGGCAGGCGCCGCCGCCGGCCACCCCGGAGGCGCGGCGCGACCTGCCCCCGGAGATCGCTGCGCGGCGCACCTCCCTCACGCTGGAGGACATCGTGGCACTCGCTCTCGAGGGGAGCCCGAGCGCGCGTGAGACGTGGGCCAACGCCCGGGCCCAGGCCGCGGCGTACGGCGCGGCGCGGGGCGCGTGGTTCCCCACCGTGCAGGGCACGGGGACGGTGACGCGCCTCAAGACCGCCGCGATCCTGGGCCGCAACGCCGTGACCCAGACGGTCTACCAGCCGAGCGCTTCCTTTACTTATCTGCTGCTGGACCTGGGGGGACGGGGCGGGCAGGTTCGGGCCGCGCGCGAGGGACTCGTCGCCGCCAACTGGACGCACAACAGCACACTGCAGAACGTGGTGGCCACCGCGGCGGCGGCCTACTTCGACTACACCGCCGCGAAGGCGTTGCTCACGGCGCAGCAGGCGACGGTGGCGCAGGCCGATACCAATCTCCAGGCGGCCGAGGAGCGGCGCCGGGTGGGCGTGGCGACGATCGCGGACGTGCTGCAGGCGCGCACCGCGCTGGCGCAGGCGCGGCTCGATCTGCAGACGGTGGAGGGGAACCTCCTGACCACCCGCGGAGCGCTCGCGGTGGCGACCGGGTTCCCGGCCAACCTCGAGTACGACGTCGATACCACCGTCGTCGAGCGTGACCTGTCGGTGCTGACCGACAGCGTGGACACGCTGATCGCCGCCGCGGTGCGTGAGCGCCCCGACCTGGCCGCGGCGCAGGCCGAGTACCAGCAGGCCCGGGCCCGGATCACGGTGGCGCGGTCCCAGCGTCTGCCGTCGATCACCAGCAGCGGCAACTTCGGGTACACCAAGGTCGCGGGGCAGCCGGGAACCTGGGCCGACAGCTACACGCTGACGCTCGGCCTCCAGATTCCGCTCTTCAACGGCTTTGCGTGGGAGTACAATCAGCAGGCCGCCGAGGCCGAGGCCGAAGCCGCGCGGGCCCGGGCGGAGGGGCTGCGGCAGCAGGTGGTCTTCGAGGTCTTCCGTTCCTACTATGCCCTCCGCACCGCGACGGCGCGGGTCACGAGCGCGGAGGAACTCCTCCGCTCGGCGACCCAGTCGGCGGACGCGGCCCGGGGACGGTACCAGGGCGGGGTGGGAACCCTGATCGAACTGCTTACGGCGGAGAGCGCGCTTGCCAGTGCCCGGGCCCAGCGGATCCAGGCCCGGCTGGGCTGGCAGGCGGCGCTGGTGCAGCTGGCGCGGGACGCCGGCCTGCTCGACCTGGCGGGACAGAGCCCGCTGCATCTCGCTCCGACCGGCACCTCCAACGATACGCAGCCATGACGATGCGGATTGCCTTCCGCCTGTGCGCGTCCGGCCTGGTTCTTCTCCTCTCCGCCTGCACCAGGGAGGCGCCGCGCCGCGCCGCGCCGCCGACGGTGGTGGTCAGTCCCGTGGCGCGCCGGGACGTCCCGGTGGTTCTCGACGCGACCGGGACCGTCGAGCCGGTCCAGACGGCCGCGGTCGCGGCCCAGGTCGACGGGATCATCGAGCGGGTCATGTTCCGCGAGGGTGAGGAGGTCACCCGCGGGCAGGTCCTCTTCCAGATCGACCCGCGTCCCTACGCCGACGCGGCGGCGCAGGCCGAGGCGACGCTGGCGCGCGACCGGGCGCAGCTCGAGAATGCCGAGCGGGACCGGGTCCGCTTCGAGGAACTTGCGCGTCGGGAGTTCGTCACGGCGCAACAGCTCGACCAGGCCCGGAGCGCCGCGGCCGCCGCGGCGGCCACGGTCCGGGCCGACTCCGCCGCCCTGTCGCGGGCCCGCCTCGACCTGGACCGGGCCACCATCCGCGCCCCGATCAGCGGCCGCGCGGGAGGTCTCCTGGTGAAGGAGGGGAACCTGGTGCGTGCCGGCAGCAGCGAGCCGCTGGTGGTGATCAACCAGATTGCGCCGATCCTGGTCCGCTTCGCGGTGCCGGCCAGCGCGCTCGGCCGGGTCCGGAGCGCGCGGATGGGGCTCCCGGTCATCGCGACGCCGGTGGGCGACACCAGCCGGCCGGTCGCGGGGACCCTCACCTTCGTCGACAACGCGGTCGATTCCCTCACCGGGACGATTCTGCTCAAGGGCATCTTCCCCAACACCGACCGGACGCTCTGGCCCGGCGGCCTGGTGCGCATCGCGCTCACCATCGCCGTCGAGAAGGGGGTACTGGTGGTCCCGACGGGCGCGGTGCTCACCGGCCAGCAGGGGTCGTCGGTCTACGTGGTGGAGGACAGCAACCGGGTCTCGCTCCGGAAGGTCGAGGTGCTCCGGACCACCGACTCGCTGGCGGTGCTGGGGAGTGGCGTGAACGCGGGTGACCGCGTGGTGACGATGGGACAGGTACGGGTGACCGACGGGGCCACGGTGCAGGTCGTCACCGGTGGCGGCGGGACCGACAGTGCGGGAGGCAGTCCATGAGCATCGCGGAACTCTTCATCAAGCGGCCGGTCATGACCACCCTGGTCATGGCCGGCATCCTGGTGTTCGGGCTCGCCGCCTACCGGAACCTCCCGGTGAGCGACCTGCCGACGATCGACTACCCGACGATCTCGGTGAACGCGAGTCTGCCGGGCGCGAGCCCGGAGACGATGGCCTCCTCGGTGGCGACGCCGCTGGAGAAGCAGTTCTCCACCATCGCGGGGCTCGACGCGCTCACCTCGTCCAGCGGCCAGGGCAGTACCTCGATCACCCTGCAGTTCGCGCTGGACCGCAACATCGACGCCGCCGCGCAGGACGTGCAGGCCGCGATCGCGCAGACCCTCCGGTCGCTGCCGCAGGACATGGTGCCGCCGTCCTATTCCAAGGTGGACCCGTCCTCCTCGCCGATCCTCTACTACGCCCTCACCACCGCGACCCTCCCGCTGTCCGCGCTGGACGAATACGGCCAGACCACCATCGCCCAGCGTCTCTCGACGGTGGAGGGGGTGGCGCAGGTGCAGGTGTACGGCTCGCAGAAGTACGCCGTGCGGATCCAGCTCGACCCGCAGGCGCTCGCCGCGCGGAAGATCGGACTCGACGAGGTGACCCGCGCCATCTCGAGCGGCAACGTCAACCTCCCCTCCGGGATTCTCTGGGGCACCGACCGGGCCTACGCGGTGCAGGCGGAGGGCCAGCTCACCAACGCCGAAGCCTTCCGTCCGCTCATCGTCGCCTACCGCAACGGCGCGCCGGTGCGGCTGCAGGACCTGGGGCGGGTGGTCGACAGCGTTCAGGACACCAAGACGGCGAGCTGGTTCAGCGGCACCCGCTCGATCGTGCTCGCCGTCCAGCGGCAGCCAGGCACCAACACGGTGGCGGTGGCCGAGCGGGTGCGGGAGGTGATGAAGCAGATCGAGCAGCAGCTCCCGCCGTCGGTGAAGGTCAACCGGCTGTACGATCGCTCCGAGACGATCGAGCTGTCGGTGCACGAGGTGAAGTTCACGCTCTACCTCACGCTCTGCCTCGTGGTCCTCACGATCTTCCTCTTCCTCCGGAACCTCTCCGCGACGGTCATCCCGAGCCTGGCCCTGCCGATGTCGCTGGTGGGGACCTTCGCGGTGATGTACGTGCTGGGCTACAGCCTCGACAACCTGAGCCTCATGGCGCTCACGCTGTCGGTCGGCTTCGTGGTGGACGACGCCATCGTGATGCTGGAGAACATCGTCCGCCACATGGAGATGGGGAAGAAGCCGATGCAGGCGGCGCTCGACGGCGCCCGGGAGATCGGCTTCACGATTCTCTCCATGACGCTTTCCCTGGTGGCGGTGTTCATCCCGCTCCTCTTCATGGGTGGTCTCATCGGGCGGCTCTTCCGGGAGTTCGCGGTCACCATCAGCGTGTCGATCCTGGTGTCGGGGTTCGTCTCGCTCACCCTGACCCCGATGCTCGGCAGCCGGTTCCTCCGCCCCGGGAGCCACGGCGGTCACGGTCGCTTCTACAACGCGACCGAGCGGGTCTACAACGGGGCGCTGGCCGCGTATCTCCGCTCGCTCGACTGGGTCATGGCCCGGCGCGGGCTGGCCCTGGGATTCTCCGGGCTCGTCCTCCTCGCGACCGTCTGGCTCGCCGTCATCGTGCCGAAGGGCTTCATCCCGAGCGAGGACACCGCCCAGCTCCGCGGCACCACCGAGGCCACCGAGGGCACCAGCTGGGACCGGATGTTCGAGCTGCAGCAGACCGCGATGGCCATCGTGCAGCGGGATCCCAACATCGAGGGGTTCATGTCGGCGGTGGGCGGCGGCCGGAGCAGCGTCAACCAGGGCCGGTTCTTCATCCACCTCAAGCCGCAGTCGGAGCGGACCATGACGGCCGACGAGGTGGCCCGGTCGCTCTCCGCCAAGCTGGCCGCGGTGCCGGGACTCCGGGTCTTCTTCTCCAACCCGCCGCCGATCTCGATCGGCGGGCGGCAGAGCAAGAGCCTCTATCAGTACACGATCCAGGGTCCCGACATCGCCGAGCTCTACGAGACGGCGGGCAAGCTGGAGCAGCGCCTGCGGCAGCTCCCCGACCTGCGCGACGTCACCACCGACCTCCAGATCAAGAATCCCGAGGTGAAGGTCACCATCGACCGGGACCGGGCGGCGGCGTACGGGCTCACGGTCCAGCAGGTCCAGCAGGCGCTGTACGACGCCTACGGCGCGCGGCAGGTCTCCACCATCTACACCGCCACCAACCAGTACTGGGTGGTGATGGAGCTCCTGCCGCAGTACCAGCGCGATCTCGGCGCGCTGAGTCTCCTGGGCCTCACGGCGGCGAACGGGGCGCTGGTGCCGCTCACCGCCCTCGCGTCGGTGCAGCCCAGCGTCGGGCCGCTCAGCGTGAATCACTCGGGGCAGCTTCCCTCGGTGACCCTCTCGTTCGACCTCGCGGCCGGGGTCTCGATCGGCCAGGCGGTGAACGAGGTCGAGGCGGCGGCGGCGCCGTTGCTGCCGGGCTCGGTGACCGCCGG
>DASZPT010000323.1:0-6133 GCA_035549935.1 Gemmatimonadales bacterium | reverse complement strand
GAGGCGGCGCGGCCGCTCCGCCGGTCGTCGTCACGGATGAGCCACTCATGAACGCCGCGCCCCGGTTTCTGAACGCGCTGCAGCACGCCCTCGACCTCCGGGTGCGTCCGGCGGATGCCATGGTGTGCTTCACCGCGGAGGAGCGCCTCACCGAGGCCACCCGCGAACTCGCACGGGAGAATCCCGACGCGGGGTTCACCTTCGAGCCCGCCGGGATCCGGTATGGCGCGCTGCCGCTCGCGGGTTTCGAGGCGTGGCCCTGGAGCACGACGCTGGTGGCGCGCGGGATCTACCGGCTCCACGTGGTGCCCGATCCCAACCCCGCCTCGGTCGCCGCCTTCCTCGATCTCGCGGCGGGCCTCATTCCGGTCGACGCGCCGATCCCGCAGGATGGGCTCCGCTGGGGAGGCATGCGCCAGCAGCCCGACCGGCCGGCGGACGACTACCCGCTCGACGAGGCGGTGGCCGTCACCCGGCAGCTCTTCCTCGCGGCCGAACGGGGGGAACCGCTCCGGCGGGGCGATGTGGCCGCGGTGGTCGCGGCGCTCGAGTGCGTGCTGGCGGGCGAGTACGGCCCCGCACTCCCGCTCCTGCACGGCCGGTCACGCGGGCGCTACCTCCCCGCCCACGCCCTCAACACGGCGCTCCTCGGCATGCGCGTGGCCGACGCGCTCCATCTTGGCACCGATGAGCGGCGGGAGTGCGGCGTCGCCGCGCTGCTGCACGATATCGGGATGGCGCGTCTCCCGGTCCAGGGCGGCGAGCGGTTCACCAGCCAGGACCGGGCCCGGGTGCGGGGGCACCCGCTCGAGGGGGCGCGTCTCCTGCTCCGCGAAGGGGACACTTTCGAGGGCGCGGCGATCGTCTCCTACGAACATCACCTCCGGCAGGACGGCACCGGGTATCCCCGGTTGAACTATCCCCGCGAGCCGCACCTGCTGAGCCGGATCGTCGCCGTGGTCGATGCGTTCGACGCCCTCCTCGCCCCGCGGAACGACCGGCCGGGACTCGACCCGGCGGTCGCGCTCAGGGACGTGGAGCGGTCGGCGGTGACCCAGTTCGATCCGCGGATCGTGGCGGCCTTCAGCGAGGCGGTGGTGCAGGCGGCGGGGCGGGGGCAACTCTCCTTGACATTCCGACAAGATTAGTCGTATTTCTCAGCGTCTCCAGCCGAGCCGGTCCCATGAGTGAATCGAAGACCCTGGTCGCGGTGCCGCCGATCGCGAGCCGCGGCTACGCCCATCCCGATGTCCTGGTCTCCACCGACTGGGTGGCGGCCCATCTCGACGACCCGGCGGTGCGCCTGGTCGAGTCCAACGAGGACCTGCTGCTCTACGAGACGGGGCACATCCCCGGCGCCGTGAAGCTCGACTGGGTCACCGATCTCAACGACCCGGTGGAGCGCGACTACCTGCAGCGGGACCAGTTCCAGCAGCTGCTCCGCGCCCGCGGGATCAACCAGGACACGACGGTCGTCTTCTATGGCGACAAGAACAACTGGTGGGCGACGTACGCCTTCTGGGTGTTCCGGCTCTTCGGCCTCGAGCGCCTCAAGTTGCTCGATGGCGGGCGCCTGCGCTGGGCGGAGGAGGGTCGGCCGATGACGACCGCGGTTCCGTCGTATCCGCCGGGGAACATCGTGGTGGGGGAGCGGAACGACGCCGCCATCCGCGCCTTCCGGGACGAGGTGCTGGCCCATGTGCGGCGCCGGGGCCAGCTGGTCGACGTGCGGAGCCCGGAGGAATTCCGTGGTGAGCGGCTCCACATGCCGGACTATCCCAACGAGGGCGCGGTGCGGGGCGGGCACATTCCCGGCGCCCGGAGTGTCCCGTGGGCTCGCGCGGTGAACCCCGACACTCACACGTTCCGTCCCGCGAACGAGCTCCGCCGGTTGTACCTGGAGGAACAGGGGCTCAAGCCGGAGGAAGAGACGATCGCCTACTGCCGCATCGGCGAGCGCTCCTCCCACACCTGGTTCGCGCTCACCTATCTGCTCGGCTTCCCGCGGGTGAGGAACTACGACGGATCGTGGACGGAATGGGGGAATGGAGTGAGGCTGCCCATCGAGAAATGAGTTCCGAGTTCCGGGTTCTGAGTTCCGAGTGACAGGCGATGAAGTGTCCTCCGCGCGGTCGGCATCTATCGCCCCGTTCTCCGGAACTCGGAACCCGGAACTCTGAACGCTACTCCATGAGTTGAGGGAGCACCGCCCCCGCCGTTCCCACCAGCTTGACCGCCGCGACCTGATCGAACGCCGTCTCCCCCGGATCCACCACGATGACCGGCCGCTCCCGGCGCGCGACGGCGAGCACGAAGCCCGCGGCCGGATAGACCGCGCCCGCGGTCCCCACCACCAGGCAGGCATCGGCCTCCGCGCACGCCGCTTCCGCCCGGGCAATCGCATCGGCGGGGAGCGGCTCGCCGAACCAGACCACATCGGGGCGAAGGAGTGCGCCGCAGGCAGGGCAGTGCGGGAGTGTCTCGAGCGACGTGGCGTCGATCGGCGTCTCATCCTCCCACGCATCGCCAGTGCGGCTGCAGCGGCTGCAGCGGTTCCGCGCGATGGAACCGTGGAGCCGGACCGGCGCCGCGGCGCCCGGCGCATCCGGCGCGACCGCACGCATCGCGGCCTCGTGCAGAGCGTCGACGTTCTGGGTGACGAGGGTGACGCCGGGGCGGTGCTGCATCCACCGGGCCAGGGCCAGGTGCCCGGGGTTCGGCCGGCACGCCGCAAGGAGCGAGCGCCGCCAGCCGTACCACTCCCAGACCAGCCGGGGATCGCGGGCGAAGGCCTCGGGTGTCGCGAGATCCTCCGGGCGGAACTGCTTCCAGAGGCCGCCCGCGCCCCGGAAGGTCGGCACGCCCGACTCCGCGCTGATTCCCGCGCCGGTCACCACCAGGACGCGGGCCGCCGACGCGAGGAGCGTCCGGGCCCGGGCGAGGTCGTCGGTCATGTCGGGGAGAGGAATCCGTGCGCTAGAGCGCGGCTGCCATCCGCTTGAGCCGGCCGATCATGGCGGAGAGTCCTTGCATGCGGGTCATACCCAGCGCCTCGGAGAGTCCCAGTCGATCGAGCAGGTCGGAGGGCACCGAGGCGATCTCCTCCGGCTTCGCCCCCTGAATGCCCCGGGCAAGGAGCGAGACGAATCCGCGCACCGTCGGCGCTTCGCGCGGCGCATCGGCATGCAGCACCACGCCGTCCTGTTCCTTCTCGAGAAACAGGAACACCGGCGACTGGCATTCCGGCACCCGGTTGATCCCCTGGTCCCGGAGCGGGACCAGCCGCTCGGGGAGCGGGGGCAGCTTCTGGGCGAAGTCGAGGAGCAGTTCGAGCCGGGTCTGGCGGTCGGAGGCGGCGAAGCGGCGAACGGTCTTGTCGAGAATGGGGAGCATGCCGCACAATCTAGCGGCGTGATCGGGCGCGCGAGTTCAGGAGCCCTCCCGGGCCGGTCGCGCCCCTGTGCCTTCGCGGGCCTTGGTCGGACGAAAGAGCCTCCCGTGGTGGAGCAGGGTTCCCAGCAACCCCGCGAACAGGAGAGCCGCCCCGATCCGCGCCAGGGCCCCCGCGCTGAAGACCAGTGCGGGGAGGAAGACCAGGAGCCCCGCGGTGTAGGCCAATGCCGCCAGTCGGCCGAGTCGGGGCGAGACGAGGTCGCCGAGCCCGGGGACGTTCGGATTCGTTGCACCGGACGCGAAGCGGTACTGCCAGGTGAGGTTCGGGAGGATCCGATAGGAGACCCCGATGATGAGGCCGCCCAGCCAGCCGAGCACGAGCAGGGCGGGGTAGGCCGCCTGGAGTCCGGGGAGGCGGAGGCCGGCCTCGAGGGCGCCGAACCCGAAGGGGATCGCGGCGGCGAGCGAGGCGAGCGCCGTCACGAGGAGGATGAGCGTCGCGTCGGCGCCCCGGATCCGGCTCCGGTTGTACCAGTCCTGCGCCAGCCGGAGGTACAGCAGCGCGCCGGCCGCCATGAGCGCGGCGCCGATCCACGCGAGCACTCCCACCGATGTGAGCGCCCCGAGCCCGAACACCACCGTCCCGGTGAGCGTTATCCTCGGGATCCAGGTGAGGCTCCAGCTCTCCCCACGCTCCACGCCCAGGAACATCGGGATCATCCTGCTCCCGACACCCATCGCCGTGAGGCTCCCGAACCCGACCGCCGCGAACTGGAAGTGCGCCGCGAGGAGCGGCAGCCTCGGCGTGGTCCACCAGCCGAACCCGTCGCCGATGCGGACGAGGCCGATCGCCATGGCGAAACCGAAGGCGGTGTGGGCGTAGGAGACGTAGGCCCCGATCTCCCGGTTCCGCTGGGCGCGCCGCCGGCCGGGCAGGACATTCCAGGCGATGCCGAAGGTCGCGAGGAAGAGCGCCGACCAGCCGATCCCGAGGAGGTGGCGCTGCCCGGTGAGGAGCCCGCAGACCAGGAGAAGGGTCCCCGCGGTCTGCGCCCCGAGCGACCACCAGGCCACCCGCACGCTGCGGCAGGCCACGCCCAGCATCGCGGGATAGATCTGGTAGAGCACCCCCATGATGACGGTGGTGAGGAACCCGAGCGTGAAGGTGTGGGTGAGGGCCAGGACCCGCGGATCGAGGAAGGTGCCCAGCGCCATGGTTGGCGCCACCCGCACGAGGCCGGCCGCGCCCGCCAGCGCCCAGAGGAAGGCGAGGGCGAAGTGGGCCGCCACCAGCGGAAAGGGCGGCACGGCGACGGCGGAGACGGGGAGGGTACGGCCCCGGCCCGGTACGGACTGGATGGCGATCACCGACGACATGAAACAATCCCGGTCGAGAGCGCCGGAATACTGGCCCATCGCCCATGAGGGATTCGTGAAGCGGGGATGCAGGGCGCACCGAAGTGCGCCGTCGCGATCTCCCCGCGACGACCATGCCGCCTAGTCGGCGCGAAGCGATTCGATCGGATCGGTCACGGCGGCGCGACGCGCCGGGGCCCAGCTGGCGAGCAGTGCGATGAGCATCAGGACGCTCGCCGCGAGGCCGAGCGTCCCGGCGTCGCGAGCATCCACTCCGTAAAGCCGTGACTCGATCAGGCGGCCGGCGAACCAGGCGCCGATCGTCCCGATGATCACCCCGATGCCGGCGAGCAGCACCCCGCGGGCGATGACGCCACGCTGGAGGTGGGCGGGCGTGGCCCCGAACGCGAGCCGGATCCCGAGGCTCCGCCGCTCGAGGCTCACCAGGTACAGCAGGGTGCCCGCGAGTCCTCCCGCCACCAGGAGGAGCGCCACCGCGCTGAACGCGGTGAAGAGCAGGGCGTCGAAGCGGCGGTTCGCGGTGTCTCGGCGGGCGAGGTCCGTCATCGTGTTGAGCGCCGGGACCGGCAGCCCTGGCTCCACCCGCCAGATCGCCGCGCGGAGGTCGGAGGCGAGGAGGTTGTCGGTCCGGTCGGTGCGCACCGCCAGCGTCACGTCCTCCGGCGCGAACGGCATCGTGCTCGTGGGGATATAGAGCCCCGGGCCCTGCGGCTGGTCGACGCCGTAGTGCCGGGTGTTCCGCACCACACCGACGATCCGGAAGGTCCCCTGGCCCAGCGCGAACGAGTTCCCCAGCGCGGCGCCTGCGCTCCCGTACGCCTCGACCGCGAGCGCCTCGTTGATCACGGCGGGATAGGGCGGACGGCTGGGGACACCGGGCGGCCAGGGCGCGCCGGCGAGGAACCGGATCCCGAAGACGTCGAAGAACCCGTCGCTGACCGGATGGGTGACGCTCGACAGTATGGGCCGGTCGCTGCCGGCGAACACCGGACGCGTGGACCAGCAGCAGCGTCCACCGCCGACCCACTGGAGCGGCATGGAGAGGCCGAACGTCGCGCCGAGCACGCCGCGGGTCCCGGCGAGCGACGCGCGGAGGGCCTCCACCCGGTGATTCCACGCGGCCGCCTCCGTCCCCGCTGCGGCGCCGCCACTCCGTGCCGGCATCGACAGGGGGATCTCGACGATCCCGCTCGACCGGAATCCGAGGTCCGCCCGCGACATCCGGAGGAAGCTCCGCAGCAGCCAGCCAGCCTGGGCCACCAGCACCACGCCCAGCGCGACCGCGATCGTGAGCGCCCAGTCCGCGATCACCCGCCACGGCCGCGGCAGGCGGCCGATCGTGCGCTCGTGAAGGCCCATCGGC
>DASZPT010000322.1:0-5454 GCA_035549935.1 Gemmatimonadales bacterium | reverse complement strand
GCTTCTCCCGTGGGGGAATGACCCGGACATCGAGGGTCCGATCGGCATTCATGACTTCGTCTCCGATTGTGGGTGGACTGGCGCTGCTTCCCCTGCCCGCCGGATGAACACCCGCACCAGGTCCGGCGCCTGTTCCCGCACTTCGTACGTGTAGCCCCGGGTCGCGAGCTGCGGCAGCAGAAACTCGGGGACCCGCCGGTTGATGTGGAGCAGCACGCCACCGGCCGGCAACTGCTCCAGCAGGGCGAGGGTGCGAACCATCGGCTCGGGCGGCTCCATGTCGCGCACGTCGAGAACCACCACACTTGGGTCGCCCTCCGGAGCCGCTGCCGCCGCGCCCGATCGGTGGTCCGGCGCGGGCCGAGTCCGCGGCTCTTCGCCGGGGTAGAACCACACCTGCCAGTCTTCCTCGCCCAGTTGCTCGGTGTAGTGGAGGAAGCCCTGCCCGGCCATCACCGCGTAGAGGGGCACCGGCTCGAAGATCGCGCGGACCGACAAGGCTCCGCTGGCCGGTACCCGGCGGCGGGCCGCCATGATCAGGCTGAATGGCTCCTTCCCGCTGCGGAGGTCCTCCCGGACATCGATGGCGACGATCTTCTCCGGTTCGATCGAACGCAGCGCGTCGGGCCTGGCGCTGCCGCTGGTGGTCAGTCGAGCGTGCATCGGCGTCATTTCCTCTCCCTGAGAACCGGATCTGCCGAGCGCCCGGTCGAGCGCTCCGGCAATGGTGTCGGCGGAACGGCTGCGATCTCATTCACTCTCTGGATCACCAGGCGCCCTCCCGGATCATCCCTGGATGCCAGCGTGGGTCCCACACCAGGTTCGGCTCCACCGCGGTGACACCCGGCAACTGGCCAACCGACCGCACGATGCCGTCCGTGATATGCCGCTCCATCGGGCATCCCGGCGTCGTCAGCGTGAAGGTGACCCGGACCGCGCCGGAATCGATCTCGAGATCATAGACCAGGCCCAGGGTCACGATGTCGAGTCCGAGCTCGGGGTCGATCACCGTGGTCAATGCGTCGCGCACCAGTCCCTCGGACAGTCCCACCGCGCGAGCCGCTTCTCTCCCGCTCATGGACGTCTCCGTGCAAGGGCCGACATCTGCACAGTTTCGACCACCACCCCGCCCGCCAGCAGCACCGCACCGGCCCGAGCCCCCATCGGGCTCCCCAGCACGATCATCGCCGCCAGCATCACGGTGCCGAGCACGAGCAACGCTCCCGCCACGCCGGCTGCCGGCGCGGAGAAGAGCTCGCTCACCCGCGGCACCGGCTGCCTGCCGGCCAGCGGGCCGAAGCGGTGATACCAGATCAGGAATGGGACGATCTTGTAGTACTGAGCGGCCACGAAGAGAGTGATTCCCAGCAGCAGCACGAGGACGTAGATCATCGACGCCCGGGACATGGCCGGGAACGCCAGCGCCCCGGCCGCCAGCGTTGTTCCGACGGCCAGAATGGCAAGGGCCATGGCGGCGAGCCGCATCCCGGGATCGAGGGTGGGCCGGTGCCGCCGCAGGTAGAACTGGAGCGCCTGAACCAGGAACGCCCCCAGTCCGGAGCAGAGCAGCAGAGCGGGCAACCAACGGCTCACCAGCGGCGGTCCGTGATGACCCACCGTGAGGAGCGCTGCTCCGGATGCCAGCAGGGCCACCGCGGCCTTGGCCAGGCCCTCGCCCACCCCATGGCTCAGCAGGAACATCGGGAGCAGCCGCTGAGACACGCCCACGATGACCAGTAGAACCCAGCCCGCCAGGGCCACGTGCAGATGGGTGCCCAGGGCCGTGAAGCGGGCCGCGCCGAGGTAGCCCCAGCGGAGGTTGCCGGCGAGGGCCAGCCCCAGCACCAGCGTCACTCCCAGGAACAGATCCGCGCCCGCCAGGGCCCACCACGTCACGTCCCGGCGTGTCGCGCGCCGCAGCGTGGCGCCGAGGTTGACCACGAACAGCAGCACCCCGGCGCCGAACGTCACGGCCCCTGCGAGCATCAGCCACGCGACGCCCAGCGCCATGCCGGTCACGAAGGCCATGACCCCGGGCACATGGAGCGCAAAGGCGACGTGGCCGGCCCGGATCGAACGGACCGGCTCCTGCAGGGCCACCGGCAGGAACTGGTACAACGCGCCCATGATCGAGGTCGTGATCCATCCCAGGGTGAACAGGTGAGTCACCGCGACGACGCGTGGCGCGGGGAAGGCGCCGGCGGCCAACTCGGGAGCGATGAGGATCGCCCCGACGGCCCCGCAGAGGAGGAAGCCCAGCGCCGCGGCGAAGTGCTCCCCGGGCAGCAGGAATGGCGGGGCCATGGCCGAGGCGAGGCCACTCACAGGGGGCCGGTTCATGAGGCCGGTTCCCCGAGGGCGCGTCGAACCGCCCGGCCCAGGTCGCGGAACGCCGCGGCGACCTCGCCGGCGGGACGGTCGAGCAGGACCGGCATCCCGTGGTCGCCACCCGCCACGACCGACTCGTCGAACGGGACCTGCGCCAGTAGCGGCGATCCCAGCGCCCGGCTCAGCGCCGCTCCCCCGCCCTGACCGAACGGATGAGACCGGCGCCCGCACTCGCACACGGCAAAGCTCATGTTCTCCACCAGGCCGAGCACCGGGGCGTTGAGCTTGCGGAACATTTCGACCGCCTTGCCCGCCTCCTCTGCGGCCAGGCGCTGCGGCGTCGTGACCACCACGACGCCATCCACCACCGCCGCCTCGGTCAGCGAGAGCGGGACATCGCCGGTACCCGGCGGGAGGTCGATGACTAACACGTCGAGGTCGGGCCAGACCACACCGCGGACGAACTGCTTCACCGCCTTGCCCACCATCGGGCCCCGCCAGACCGCGGGCGACTGGGCGCCGAGAAAGAACCCGAACGACACGACGGCCAGGCCGTGCGCCGACAGCGGGAGGATCTGGCGCTGCTCGGTCATCCGGACCCGCCGGGCGCCATCCTCAAGGCCCAGCAGCATCGGAACCGAGGGCCCGTAGATGTCCGCGTCGAGCAGGCCCGCACGCAGTCCCGACTCCGCCAGCGCCAGGGCGAGATTGACGGCGACGGTGCTCTTGCCCACCCCGCCCTTGCCGGCGCCGACCGCGATGACCCGCTTCACCCGGGGGACCCGGTCGCGCCCGGCGGCGGGATGCGCCAGGGCAGGCAGCCGGCGGTCGGGGGAGAGGATCTGGACCTCGGACCGGATCGCGCCGGCTCCCGCCAGGCGGGCGCGGATGGTCTCCCGCAGCTGCTCGGGGACCTCCTCGCGAGGCGAGGCGAGCGTCAGTGACACGTGGACCCGATCGTCCCGGACCGATACCGAGCGGACCAGCCCGAGCGCCACGATGTCGCGCTTGAGCCCCGGATAGGGGACCTCCGCCAGCAGAGCCCGCACCGCGTCCTCGGTCAGCATCTAGGCGCCCATCCGATAGGTGCAGGAGCTGGCTCCGGAGGGGATGTAGCTCACCCGGGTCGGCCTTTCGCCGAGCAGCTCGGTGAGGAAACCGGTCTCGGCCAGGCAGGGGATTCTGGTCGCATCGACCAGGTCCCGGATGGGACAATGGCAGAGCCGGAGCCGGCACTCGCCGGCTTCCTGCTCGACCACCGCCATGAACCCGAGCTCCGTGAGGATCCGGGCTACTTCGTTGAGCCGCTTCCGTCCCTTCAGCCGCCGGACCCGGGCAAGCACCTCCTCCCGCCGTTGCCCGATTCGCTGGTCGAAGAAGCCCTTGAGCGCCGCCTCGTTCCCGCTCTGCACGAGGTAGGCCGCGAGTTCCCTGAGCACCGCCCCTTCCATCCGGGGGAAGAGGGACTCCGCCGCGGGGGTGAGTGCGTAGAGCCCCTCGGGACGCCCCGGTCCGGATTTCCGGTTCCCCTCCCGGTGCACCAGTCCGAGACCTGCCAGCGCCTTGAGATGATCCCGGATGGTCTCGATGTTGAGCTCGAGTTCACCGGCCAGCTCGGGGACCGTCGCCCGTCCCTGGCGCTTGAGGACCTCGAGGATCGCGCTCTGGCTTTCGCCCAGCCCCGGGGCCCTCACTTGTTCCCTCCCTCGTGCCCGGCGAGCAGCTGGTCCAGGTATTCCTTGAGCACAATCGCGTGGTTGTGCTCGAGGTCGCGGGCCGCGAAGAGGAGCGTCACGTCCCCTCTGCCCGCGGCCGCACGCAGGGGTTCGAGAACAGCCGGATTGGCGCTCAACTCGTGGCGGTAGCGCTGGCGGAACTGGGCCCACCTTGCCGGGTCGTGGTTGAACCAGCGGCGCAGCTCCGGGCTCGGCGCCACGTCCTTGAGCCATTCATCAGGGGCGAGCGCTTCCTTGCGCACTCCCCGGGGCCACAGCCGGTCGACCAGCACCGTGTGGGAACCGTCGCCAGGCGCACCCTGGTAGGCCCGTCGAAGTCGAATCATCGGGACACCCTCATTCCAGGATCCTTCGCTTGATATGGCTGGGCGATGTCTCTCCCGGGTCGAGGAGATACCGGGCACACAGGACGAAGGCCGCGACCACCACCACCACCGCGAGCAGGAGCACCATCGCCCCGAGCCATCCGCCGGGCGCGCCCGAGTGAATGGCGTGTGTCTCCCCCTGGCCCTGGTGCAGCGGCCTCGTCCCCAGAAGCAGGAAGGAGAAACTCATGCGGCCTCCACCGGGTGTGCCGGCGCGGCCTCGCCTATCGGCGGGGACCACTGCCGCACGGTGTAGAAGATCCCCCATGCGGCGATCAGGAGCAGCAGCACCCACACCCATGTGGGAATCGGCCTCGGGGTTTCCGCCCGGGTCGGCTCCCAGTGCTCCTCGTACGCTCCGCCGTAGGCATTCACCAGAAGCGAGAGCTGCCCCTCCACCACATCGCCGGATCGCAGGCCGCTGACCGCTATCCCCGGACCGTTACGCACCTCGAAGGGGATCCGGCGAACACCTCGCCGGCCGGACCGGTCGGTCGCCACCACGGTGAGCACGTGCGGCCCGTCGGGGAGCGATCCGGTCTCGAGCTCGAGGCTGGCCGGAGGGACACTCACCAGAATCGGCGTGGCCGAGTCATCGAGGTACACCTCGACCCGGCTGTCGGAGCCGGTGAGCGGGAGCGGATCACTGGCCATGGGGCCCTCCCGCTCGGACCTGCGCGACGAACTCGGGTGTAACCCGCGGCGCGGAATTGCCCCAGCTGCTGCGCTCGTGGTTGGCCACCGCGGCGACGTCCTCGTCATCGAGCAGATCGGCCCAGGCCGGCATCGGGGAGACATAGGTGGTCCCCCCGATCACCTGCCCGCTGAGCCCGAAGAGGATGATGGCGACATGCCGCGCCGGATCGGCCGCGAGCACCACCGGATCCCCGGCCAGTGGCGGGAATGCCCCGGGGAGGCCCTGCCCCATCGGCTGGTGACAGCTGCTGCACCGGGACTCATAGACCCGCGCGCCGGCGTCGGCCGCCGGCCCCGCGGCGCTCGGCGCCGTCGCGGCCTGGGGCAGA